>CAZVOE010000039.1:0-25409 GCA_964628935.1 uncultured Acidobacteriota bacterium | reverse complement strand
AGACTCCCGCGGCATACCCCAGTCGCTGCTTCTCGAGGAATGTGCCCGTCACGGTCACTCCCTGGTCCCGCGCCGGCGCGAAGACGTTCGTGATCGAACGGTCGACGAACTGCTGTCTGGTGTCGGAGGTCAGCTCCTGCATGCTGAACGGGGCCTTGTATTGCCCGGCCAACACATTCGCTCCATCGAACTTCGCGAACTGCAGGTAGACGTCCTTGAACTTCGAGTCGCCGCTTCCCGAGGTCTCGGAGAGTTCGTACGTGATGGCGTACTTGAGCCACTTCCGGTACATCGTGCCTTTCATCTCGATCCGGACGCGCCGGACCGAGAAGGAGGAAGAGAACCCGTCCTCCACCCCGAGGCCGGTTCCCGCATCGTCCGCGTCGGCCAGCTCCCGGTCGGTTCCGCTGTACAGAATGTGGGTATACCCCCCGAGGTGGAAGCTGGTCTCGCCGGAGGAGACCGTGAGCCCCCCTTTGGAGACGTCCACCTCGACCTTCGGCTTCTCCTCCTGCGCGAATGCCGCAGCCCCGCCCAGGAAGAGCGCGAGAGCGACCGTGGCCAACCGTGGACTTCGTGCGTGTCGATTGTTCACGAGCGGTTTCCTCCATTCCTCCGTGCGCAGTGGAGTCGACCGCCTTGTCACGAATGTAACGACGATGTGAACGCCGCGTTAAATCCGTCAAGGAAACGACACGAACGAAGTCCGAGCCCTCTCTTCCTTCGCGGGTTGGACCGGATTCCACACTCGGAGCGTAACGGTCTCCCGTCACGGAGGCGTGACGCGGCCGTGACGAGCCGGCAGCAACGGTCGTCCAGCATGCTGTGGGCGACGGAAGGTCCCGGTCCGATTGTTCACCGAACGGTCACCGGGTCTTCCGCACTCCGTCGCCCGGCAGGGGTCCAATGCGAAGCGGGAAGAAACCCGAAGACGTTGAAGGAGGAGAGGTCGTGAGGAAACTTCTGGTCGCGGCGATGGCGGTCACGGGGTTGTGGCTCGCCGGGGCGATGCCGACCCACGCGCAGTTGATTCCGAGCTGCGACGTGGTGGTCAGCGCCGATATCACCACGAGCACCACGTGGACGGCGAACAACCAATACTGTCTCGACAATCAGATCTACGTGACGAACGGCGCCACGCTCACGATCGAGCCGGGCACGATCGTCCGGGGCGACCCCGAATCGGCCGCCGGGGCGAAGGATCCCGGAGCGCTCATCATCACCCGGGGGGCGAAGATCCAGGCGGCGGGAACCCCCGATCTTCCGATCGTTTTCACCGATCTCGATGACGACAACGTTCGAGGCTTTCCGGGGAGCGCCCCGTACGACAGCGCGGAGAACGCGCGGGCGCTGACGGCGAACTGGGGCGGTGTCATTCTCCTGAACTACGGTTACGTCGCGAACAACACGTCGGCCGGTCCCGATCCGACGCGCGAGTTCCAGATCGAGGGTCTCGACCCCAACGCGGGGAAGGGCCTTTACGGAAACTGCGCGGCGTTTCTTCCGGGGCCGTACGGCCGGAACTGCGACGACGACGACAGCGGTACGATCACGTACACCTCGATCCGCTACGGCGGGTTCGTGATCGGCGCGAACAACGAGATCAACGGTTTGACGCTCGGGGGCGTGGGCCGGGAGACGGACCTCGATTCGATCGAGGTGGTGCAGAACAAGGACGACTGCATCGAGTTCTTCGGGGGCGCCGCGAATGTGCGGCGTTTCATCGGAGCGGCGTGCGGGGACGATGGGATCGACTACGACGAGGGATGGCGCGGCAAGGTGCAGTTCGCGTTCATCATGCAGGGCCTGCCCGGGCCGGACAAGTCGGACAAGGGAGGCGAGTGGGACGGAGGGAACGCACCGGACACGAGCCAGCCGAGGACGATTCCGCTTCTTTACAACGTGACGATGGTGGGTCATGGTCAGAAGTCGACCTACACGGACCGCCTGAAGAACACGGCCCTGCACATTCGGGACAACGCGGGAGCGAGGGTGCACAACAGCGCGTTCCTCGACTTCGGCGGGGCGACGATGCTGGTCGAGGGGACGGGGACGAGCTGCCAGGGAGCGGGGTCCTCGGGCGAGCGGTACAGCACGAACTACACGGCGGACGGGGTGTACTACCTCGGTCCGGATGAGGCGTCGGACAAGGAGCTGTACTTCACGAACAACTCGTGGTGGTGCGCGGGGTCGGAGGCGATCCCCGAGCGCGTTCCCGGAGCGCGGTGCAGCGTGACGACCGGTCAGGCCTGTTGCACGAACGCGGATTGTCCTTCGGGCGAGACCTGCGTGGACGAAGGGGTGAACTACGGCGGCGACACCGGGAAGCTCCATCGGGGCCGGACGAACCTGGACGTCTTCTCGAACGGGGCGCTTGCGAACGAGTACCTCACCTGCGCATCGGCCTTGCCGATCCGCGGGTTGGTCCGCGAACCCCTCGCGGACGCCACGAAACCCGATCCAATCGAGAGCATCGATCCAAGGCCCGTCCCCGGCTCCCCCTTGCTCTCCGGCGCGAAGACCGCGCCCGTCGACGGGTTTTTCGAACCCGTGACGTACCGCGGGGCGTTCGGCGCCAGGAACTGGGCGGAGGGCTGGTCGACACTGGCGCGCCTCGGTTACTTTCCTCCCCGCCCGCAGGTGAACGTTTCGGCCGACATCACCACGAGCCAAACGTGGACGGAGAGCAACGAGTACGTCCTTCAGAATCAGGTCTACGTCACGAACGGCGCCACGCTCACGATCGAGCCGGGCACCATCGTCCGCAGCGAGCCGGAATCGGCCGCCGGGGCGAAGGATCCCGGAGCGCTCATCATCACCCGGGGGGCGAAGATCCAGGCGGCGGGAACCCCCGATCTTCCGATCGTTTTCACCGATCTCGATGACGACAACGTTCGAGGCTTTCCGGGGAGCGCCCCGTACGACAGCGCGGAGAACGCGCGGGCGCTGACGGCGAACTGGGGCGGTGTCATTCTCCTGAACTACGGTTACGTCGCGAACAACACGTCGGCCGGTCCCGATCCGACGCGCGAGTTCCAGATCGAGGGTCTCGACCCCAACGCGGGGAAGGGCCTTTACGGAAACTGCGCGGCGTTTCTTCCGGGGCCGTACGGCCGGAACTGCGACGACGACGACAGCGGTACGATCACGTACACCTCGATCCGCTACGGCGGGTTCGTGATCGGCGCGAACAACGAGATCAACGGTTTGACGCTCGGGGGCGTGGGCCGGGAGACGGACCTCGATTCGATCGAGGTGGTGCAGAACAAGGACGACTGCATCGAGTTCTTCGGGGGCGCCGCGAATGTGCGGCGTTTCATCGGAGCGGCGTGCGGGGACGATGGGATCGACTACGACGAGGGATGGCGCGGCAAGGTGCAGTTCGCGTTCATCATGCAGGGCCTGCCCGGGCCGGACAAGTCGGACAAGGGAGGCGAGTGGGACGGAGGGAACGCACCGGACACGAGCCAGCCGAGGACGATTCCGCTTCTTTACAACGTGACGATGGTGGGTCATGGTCAGAAGTCGACCTACACGGACCGCCTGAAGAACACGGCCCTGCACATTCGGGACAACGCGGGAGCGAGGGTGCACAACAGCGCGTTCCTCGACTTCGGCGGGGCGACGATGCTGGTCGAGGGGACGGGGACGAGCTGCCAGGGAGCGGGGTCCTCGGGCGAGCGGTACAGCACGAACTACACGGCGGACGGGGTGTACTACCTCGGTCCGGATGAGGCGTCGGACAAGGAGCTGTACTTCACGAACAACTCGTGGTGGTGCGCGGGGTCGGAGGCGATCCCCGAGCGCGTTCCCGGAGCGCGGTGCAGCGTGACGACCGGTCAGGCCTGTTGCACGAACGCGGATTGTCCTTCGGGCGAGACCTGCGTGGACGAAGGGGTGAACTACGGCGGCGACACCGGGAAGCTCCATCGGGGCCGGACGAACCTGGACGTCTTCTCGAACGGGGCGCTTGCGAACGAGTACCTCACCTGCGCATCGGCCTTGCCGATCCGCGGGTTGGTCCGCGAACCCCTCGCGGACGCCACGAAACCCGATCCGACGGTCCTGATCGATCCCCGGCCGAGCGACACGAGCAGCCTCAAGACGAACGTGAAGTCGGTGCCCGCCGATGGATTCCTCGCACCGGTCTCCTACCGCGGTGCGTTCGCGAACCCGAACAACTGGGCGGTCGGCTGGTCGACGCTCTCCAGGCTCGGCTACTTCCCGAAGTGCGATTTGGTGGACTTCCCGAGCGCGGTTCCCGACGAGGTCGAGGGCGTGGCCTTCCTCAACAAGGAGATCCTCTCGTGGAACGCCCTCGCGTTCAACAACCTCGGCTACGACGTGGTGCGCTCCACCTCCGCATCCGATTTCACGACCGGGACCTGCGTGGAGAAGGGGGACGGCGACACCGCGGCGACGGACGCCGCCGTCCCGGCTTCCGGGCAGGTGTTCCACTACCTCGTTCGTGGCGGTAACCCTTGCGGAGTGGGCACTCTCGGCTACCGTTCGAACGGCGTCGAGCGGACCGGGGTCGTCTGTCCCTAAGACCGACCTCGACGCGTTTCTCCCTTGGGGCGGCGGAGGCGATCGAGACCTCCGCCGCCCTTTTTCTTGCGCGGCCCGTTCGAACGATTTCATGAGTCCGTAACAGTCGTGAAACCTGACCGTGAAAGCATCGTCCCCCGTGTCGCCAGGGAGACTCAAATGAAACAGCTCAGGATCCCCGTGATCGTCGCGGCTTGGTTCGCGGCGGTCGCCGCCGCGGCGACTCCTTTCGACCGACCCCGCTCGGCTCTGGAGTGGGGGTTCGAGTTCGCCTCGGCGATTGAGACCGACGAAAAGGACCGCGCCCGCGCGCAGGAAGCCGTTGCGCTCGAGCGATCGATCGCCGGCGATCCGGACGGTGCCGCTCGACTCGCGGAACGAGTCGAGGGGTGGCGGCAGGGAGTCGCCTTCGCCGAAGTCGCCGCCGAGATGGCGCGCCGAGGCCGGAGCGAGGACGCGAGGACGCTCATCGCCCGGGCAGAGGCGGTCCGCGCACGCACCGAAGGCTGGCAGGGCGTGCGAATCGAGTCTCACATCCTTTGGGCGCGGGCTCTCGCAGGCGACGGTTCGGGGGCCTCCGAGGCCGCGGCCGCGCTCGCCGCGGCGGACCAACAGTACTCGGGACGGGCGGGTGCGGCGGCCGCCGTGACCCTCGCACGCCAAGGCCGGGTCGATGAGGCGCTCCGCAGCTTGGCTGCGGTCGATGCGGGAGTCGACCCCGACTCGGCGTGGTGGAAGTTCCAGGGCCACATCGAAGCGTCGAAAGTTCTTTCGCTGTCCACGAGGGAACGGCGGCGACTCCTCGACGCCGCAAGGGCCGCCGCCGACGAACTGGCTCCCTGGCAACGCGCCGAGAACCTCCCGGCTCTGGCCGCGGAATACCGCGGGATCGGCAGGAACAAGGATGCTCGGGCCTGCCTCGTCGCGGCGGAGTCGATCGTCCTCGAGATTTCCGCACGCGAACCGCTCAAGGGTCCCTTGACGGCCGAAGTCGCGCGGGGATGGGCGGCGCATGGGGACCGCAAACGTGCCCGGAGACTGCTTGAGGGAGTCGACGTCGCGATCGAGAGGGTCCCTGTGATCGAACGACCGGCGGTTCTCGCGAATCTCGCGGGAGCCTGGCGGGCGGCGGGGGACTCCGAACGGGCCGATTCGACTCTCGAAGAGGCCCTGACGAGCGCTGCGGCGCTCGAAAACGCCCGCCCTCGCGCGCTCGCCGTCGTCGAAATCTGCCGCGCGATGGCGCGGTTCGGCCTCGAGGTCACCCCCGTTCGGGAGGCGCGACTCGAGGACCTGCGCGCCGGGCTCGGAGACCCGTGGTGACCCTTCGGCTCCTCCTGATCCTCGCCATCGTTTCCCCGCTCTCGAACTCGCCGCCCGCCACCGCACAGGAGGGCCCGGTGGGTGCGCTGCGTGGGGTCGTGTACGATGCCGACTACGGCGTACCGCTCGCCGACGCCCGCGTGACGGTGGTCGAGGCCGCCCAGGACCGGACGACCGGGCCCGACGGGGCGTTCGTCTTCGACCGCTTGCCCCCCGGCGTGTACACGGTCGTCTTCGGAAAAGACGGGTACGCGAGGACGTCGCGTTCCGGGGTCGTCGTTACGGCGGGGAAGCTCGCGGAGATTCGCGCCGAGCTCAGCCTCGAAGTGGTGGAACTCGAGGAGATGGTCGTGAGCGGGACCGACCTGCTCGAAGGGACCGAGATCGCGCTTCTCGATGTCCGCGCCGAAGCGGTCACCCTCCAAGACGCCGTCTCGGCGGAATTGATCGGCAAGGCGGGGGTCAGCGACGCGGCGGGCGCGTTGCGGTTGGTGGTCGGAGCGTCCGTTGCCGAAGGCAAGTACGCGACCGTGCGCGGGCTTTCCGACCGCTACACGGGGACGACGCTGAACGGCGTCCGCGTCCCGAGCGCCGACCCCAGGAAACGCGCCGTTGCGATGGACATCTTTCCCACCGGAACGATCGAGAGCGTCACCGTCACGAAGACCTTCACCCCGGACCTCCAAGGAGACTTCTCCGGAGGTGGCGTCGACATCGTCACGAAGTCGATCCCCGAGGAGCGGATCGCTCGAATCTCCGTTTCGGGCGAGTACTCGACCCTCGCGACGGGGAATGACCGGTTCTTGACGTATGACGGGGGCGGCGTTTCGTGGAACGGATTCGACGACGGAGATCGCGCCCTTCCCGACGCCGCGAAGGCGCCACCGACCGATCCTCCGGCGCCGGTCAACTACAGCCGGATCGACGACAATCGGCCGGGAGGTACGCGAATCAGTTCCGAAGAGCTCGCGCGGCGAATCGCGATCGCGGAACAGTACGACGCCTTCACGCGGTCGTTCACGTCGGTGCTGGGAACCTCGAGGGAAGCACCCGGCTCCAACTTCGGGCTCTCGGGGGTCTGGGGAGATCGCTGGGACATCGATCGTGGCGTCTTCGGAGCGCTCGCCGCGCTCACCTACTCGAGGAAGTTCGATTACTACGAGGGAGCGACGAACGACGGGTTCGACGTCCTGCTCGATCCGGAGACGAACACCCCGGTCTTCGGCCGGACGGCGCGGACGGACAGCCGAGGGCTCGACGAACTCCTGATCGGCGCACTCGGTACGCTCGACTGGAGACTCGGCGAGGATCACAGGTATTCCGTTCGATTCATCGGAAACCAAGGCGCCGAGGACGAGGCGCGATTCCAGACGGAGCAACGGGGGAGCACTCTCCAGAACCAGACCCTGCGATACACGCAGCGCAGCCTGGCCTCCCTGCAGCTCCACGGCGGGCATCGGTGGCCCGATCTGATTTCGACCTCCGGCGGCCGCGGGTTCTCGGGGCTCGACCTCGACTGGTTCGTCTCCGGGAACCTGACCCGCCAGTACGAGCCGGACGTGCGCTTCTTCCGAAACGTCTTCGACCCGACGACGAACACCGCTTTCTTCGAGAGCGGCGCGGTTCCGGATACCCTCAAGACCCGTCGGATTTTCCGCGACATCCACGAGCGGAGCGAACAGGCTTCGGCCAGCGTTGCGCTGCCGTTCACGCAGTGGACCGATTCGGAGGGGCGGATACGGGCCGGCGTCTACCACGAGGGATCGACCCGCGACTACGATCAGAACTCCTTCTTCTACTCCTTCCAATTCAGCCAACCGGCCTCGAACGAGCAGGCGGCGATCAACAACGCGTACGGAAGCGCGGTGCTCTCCGGCCCGGACGCGCTCTGGACCGACCTCTTCCTGTCCCCCGAGCGGATCGGTTTGTCCGAGAACCGCTGCGAGCCGCCGACGACCGCGTTCCAGGACCGGACCTGCGCGCAGCCGAGCCAGTTGCTGTGGTACGCGAACCGTCTCGCGGAAGACGTGATCTACGACGGCGACCAGACGATCCATGCCGCCTACGCGATGGGGGAACTCCCCCTCGCCCGAAACGTCCGACTGATCGGCGGCGCACGCTGGGAGAGCACCGAGATCACGATCGTCCCCACGAACGAAGCGTTCGGAAGGGTGTCGGTCGCTTATCGGAACGAGAACGGGACGTACGTGGTCGATCCGAACGTTCCACAGGAGGAGGCCGTCGCGGAGGTTTCCGACCGGTCATGGCTCCCGTCCGTCGGAGTGGTTTGGGAAGTGGTGCCGCGGATGAACCTCCGCGGCTCGTGGAGCCGCACCCTGGCCAGGCCGACCTACCGGGAACTGGCGCCCGTCGCCACGGAGGAGTTCCTCGCGGGCGACTCGTTTCTCGGGAACCCGAACTTGCGCCTGTCCGGCGTCGAAAACTGGGACCTCCGTTGGGAGTGGTTTCAGGAGGAGGGAGACCTCCTCGCGGCGAGCGTCTTCAAGAAGGACATCACCGATCCGATCGAGCTGATCAGCTTCGTGGCCGCGGGGGCCGTCTATGTCCAACCCGTCAACTACGAGAAGGGCCGCGGAAAGGGAATTGAACTCGAGGCACGGGCGAGTCTGGGAAGATTCGCGCGCTGGCTGGAGGGCATCGTCGTTGGGGGGAACTACAGCCGGATCGACTCCGAGGTGGAGATTCCGGCCGCGGAGCGCCAGAACCTCGCCGTCTTCGGGCTCGGGAGCGACGTCCGGCGCCTCCAAGGCCAACCGGCCGACGTCCTGAACCTCAACATCACTTACGACAACGAGCGCACGGGGACCTCCGCCGGGATCTTCTTCAACCGAACGGGGGACACCCTGCTCACGGGGGCGTCGGTCGGCGAAACGGGGGGGATCCCCGATGTATTCGACAGCGCCTACGGCACGCTGGACCTCTCCGTCAGTCAGAAGCTCGACGGCGCGACGGTCACTCTCCGCGGGAAGAACCTCTTGAGCCCGGATCGGGAATCGGTCTACCGGCTCCCGAACGGCGAGGAGCGCCTCAAGACCCGACGCGAAACCCCGATCCTGATCTCCCTGTCGGTCTCTTACGCATGGTGAGCCCGAGAAGTTCATTTTCTTGTAACAGGACCGAAACGTCGTCGTGAAACGATTCCACAGAGCACGGGAGTCAATGCCATGAGAACCATCGGACTCTTCCCCGCGGTGATCGCCGCGCTGCTCTTCGCCGGGACGACCGCCCCGCGCGCACGGGAGGCCGCAGAGTCGAATCTGCAGTCCTCGCGGGACACCGTCGCGAAGTGGGTCGAGACGCAGCAGATCCTGGCGCGGGAAAAGAAGGACTGGCAGGACGGCCGCGAGATTCTCGAGCGGCGCATCGAGCTGCTGGAAAACGAGATCCGGGCGCTCGAAACGAAGGTGGCGGAAGCCCGGAGCACCCTGAGCGATGCGGACCGGCGACGCTTCGCTCTCGTGGGCGAGAGGGAAGCGCTCCGGGTCGCCACGGAGTCCCTCGCGGAGCGGGTCGGCGGTCTCGAGGAGAAGGTCCGAACCCTACTCTCGCGATCGCCCGAGCCCCTCCGCGATCGAGTGGCTCCCCTGAGCCAGCGCCTTCCCGCGCCCGGCGCCGCGACGACCCTCTCCCTGGGGGAGCGGTATCAGAACGTCATCGGCGTGCTGAACGAGGTGAACAAGTTCCAGCGCGACGTGACCGTCGCGAGCGAGATCCGGACGCTTTCCGACGGCTCGCGAGTCGAGGTCCAGGCGCTCTATCTCGGGCTCGGCCAGGGGTACTTCGTGACCGCGGACGGCTCCGCTGCCGGGGTCGGTGTCCCGTCCGAGGGCGGCTGGGAGTGGACCCAAGCGAACGAAATCGCTCCGGCGGTGCGGCAGGCGATCGCGATCCTCCAAAACGAAAGCGTCCCGGCCTACGTGCCGCTGCCGGTGACCCTCCGATGAGACGCGAGCGGATGCTGCGAAGAATCGCCGTCTCGGTCCTCTCGCTCGCCCTGGCCTTCGGCGGTGCGGCCCGCGCGCAAGAGTCCTTCGACGTCGCGGCGACCTCCGCGCAAAGAGACCTCGAGTCCAGCCTCCGCGAGCTCGCGGACCTGAGGGAGCGGATCGCCGCCGAGAAGATCCCGATGGCGAAGAAGGTCGCCGACCTCGAGGCGGAACTCGCCCGCCTCCGCGCCGAGCAGGAGACCCTCGGGCGTACGGTCGACACACGGAACCTCGACTTCACGACACTTCAGACCGAAGTGAAGGCACGACAGGACGAGGTCGCCTATCTCTCGAATCTCATCGGGGAGTACGTGCGGAACTTCGAGACGCGCGTGGACATCGCGGAATTGCAGCGCTACCGCGACGCCCTCGAGCGCGGGAGGCTCGCCCAGGAGAACACGGCGCTCTCCAAGGCGGAGTCTTTCGCGATGCAGACCGACATCGTGGAGCTGTCGGTCGACCGTCTCCTCGACGTCGTCGGCGGAACGACGTTCCCCGGAGACGCGGTCGGGCCCGACGGGAAGGTCCGCGCGGTCACGTTCGGGTTGATCGGTCCGGTGACCGTCTATGCAGCGAAGGACGGCTCGAGCGCGGGCACCGCGGAACAACGTCTCGGGTCGCTCGAGCCGAACATGCTGCCCGCGGAATCGGAAGAACTCGCGGGACGGGTCCGTAGCCTGCTCGCACAGGGGAGCGGGGAGCTTCCGTTCGACCCGTCCCTCGGGAACGCACGCAAGATCGAAGAAACGAAGGAAACGCTCGTCGAGCACATCTCGAAGGGAGGCCCGGTCATGGTGCCGATCCTCCTGATGGCCGCGGCCGCCCTCGTGGTCGCCCTGTTCAAGTGGATTCAACTCGTCCGCGTGCGAATCCCCTCGACGGCGACGGTCGACCGACTTCTCGAGGCGGTTCGGCGCGGAGACCGCGACGCCGCGGGACGCGTCGCCGAACAGGTGCAGGGCCCCGTCGGGGAGATGCTCCGGGCCGGGGTCGAAAAGATCGGCGAGGCCAAGGACTACATCGAAGAGGTGATGTTCGAGCGGATGCTCGAGACGCGCCTCAAGCTGCAGAGCTTCCTTCCCTTCATCGCGCTGTCGGCCTCGGCTGCCCCCCTTCTCGGCCTTCTCGGAACGGTCACCGGCATGATCACGACGTTCAAGCTGATCACCGTATTCGGCTCGGGGGACGCGAAGACCCTCTCGTCGGGGATCTCCGAAGCTCTGATCACGACCGAATACGGGCTGATTGTCGCGATCCCGTCCTTGTTGATCTACGCGTACCTTTCCCGGAAGTCCCGCGCGGTGATCGACGGAATGGAAAAGACCGCGGTGGCCCTCCTCAATCGACTCCCGGCGGCCCAGGCGGGAACGGTCGACCGGACGGAGGTCGGCGCGACATGAGCGGGCTTTGGGCCCAGTCGGTCGAAGTCTGGCGTGCGGGCGGCTGGGCGATGTTCCCCCTCGCGGCGACGTCGCTTCTCCTCTTCGCGGTCGGCGGGAACTTGTGGCTCAAGCTACGCGGGCGGGGCTACCGATCCGTTCCGGAGGCGGCATGGCGGCGCTGGATCGCCCGGCCGGAGGAACGCCGCGGGCCCATCGGGGACGTGCTCGACTTCGTGACGGGGGCGCGCGAGATCGGCGATCTCGAGATACGGTTCGGCGAACTGGAGGCCACGGAGATCGCTCCCTTCGGACGAGACCTTCGTTTCATGAAGATCTGCGTCGCCGCCGCTCCCCTGCTCGGACTGCTCGGGACCGTCACCGGGATGCTCTCGACGTTCAAGGCCCTGGCGGAAGGCTCCGGGGGCGACAAGACGATGGACCTGGTCGCCGGAGGGATTTCCGAGGCGCTGATCACGACCGAGACCGGTCTCGTGATCGCGCTCCCAGGGTTGTTCCTCCAGTACCACCTTTCCCGCGAGAAGGACCGCTATCGCGCGTTTCTCGCTCATCTCGAGTCCGCCTGTCTCCAGTTCTACGCGTCCCGGCGGGAGGTTCGGCGTCGCGCGCACGCCGATCTCCCCATGCGTCCCGGGGATCTGGAGGGTTGAGCCGTGGGACGATTCCGATCCTTTTCCGAAGAGGATGAGGGGGGCGGCATCGACATGTCGCCGCTCATCGATTGCGTCTTCATCCTCCTGATCTTCTTCATCGTCACGACGACGTTCGTCGAGGAAACGGGGGTCGAGGTCGACAAGCCCCAAGCAGCCTCCGCCGCCCGCCTCGAGAAGACGAGCATCCTCATCGCGATCACCGCCGATGGAAACGTGGTGTACGGAGGACGCGACATCGGGATCTCGGGCGTGCGCCCGCTCGTCAAGCGGATGCTCCAGAAGGAGGACGTCCCGGTGATCGTCCAGGCCGATTCGAGGGTTCCGACCGGCCTTTTCGTACGCGTCGTGGACGAGGCCAAACTCGGCGGGGCCACCAAGGTCAGCGTGGCATCCCGCCGGCAGACTTCTTGACCGCGGGGAAACGGGTCTGGGATGAAACGGAAGCCGGAGAGCACCATCGCGCACGTCCTGAAGAGGGTCGGCGTCGCCGTCTTCGCGGTGGCGATCACGGGGGCTCTCTTCCTCATCCTGCCGGTGCTCCAAACGATCGGCGCCACGAGGCAGGCCGATCTCGAGGTGCAGAACATCGACGTCGCGGAACTTCCTCCGCCCCCTCCACCGCCCCCCGAGGAGCAAGTCGAGGAGGAGGAGCAGGCCCCCGACTCGCCGCCGGAGCTGACGGAGAGCGCACCCCCGCTCGACCTGAGCCAGCTCGAGATGGCCCTCGAGCCGGCGGTGGGCGAAGGGTTCCTCGGCGACTTCACCGTCAAACTCGTCAACCAGCTCGTCGAGGGCGGAGGGGCAATCCTCGACGAGGTCTTCTCCCTCAGCGATCTCGATCAGAAACCGCGCCCGATCTTCCAACGGCCGCCGACCTACCCGCCCGAGCTGCGAAAACAGAAACGCCAGGGGACGGTCTACGTCCTGTTCACCGTCGACCGCGAGGGGCGGGTGGCCGACGCGAAGGTCGACAAGTCGACCGACCCCGCGTTCGAGCGCCCCGCGCTCGAAGCGGTCAAGCAGTGGAAGTTCGAGCCGGGCACTCGGAAGGGAGAGCCGGTCCAGTTCCGCATGCGCGTCCCGATCACCTTCAACGCCGCGTGAGCGCGGTCGTCGAGGAGCGAAGACGATGGTCCGGAAGCCGATCCACCTGACGCTCTTGGTCGTCGCGGTCGTCGCGGTCGTCGCGGCGCGAGGCGCCGACGCGCGCGACCGGGAGGAGGCGGTCCCGAAGCCGACCCTTCCGGGACTCGAACTTTGGGACGATCCGGAGTTCCGGAAGGAATTTCTCGGGTCGTACGGGGTGAACGCCGAAATCGAGCCGCGTGTGACCCTCGTCGAGAGGGAGACGATGGAGAAGGTCCTTCCGATGCTCGGAACCGACCCGGACGCCGCGCTCGCCGCCCTCGAGGAAGCGACGACACCGGAATCGAGCGCCGTCTTCGACTTCACGATCGGAAATCTCCACTTCCAACGCGGCCAGCTCGCCCCGGCTGCCGCCCGTTACGAGACGGCGCTCGAGAAGTTCCCGAGTTTCCGCCGCGCGCACAAGAACCTCGGGATCATCCGGTTCCGGGAGGGGGATCACGCTGCGGCGGTGAAGTCCTTGAGCCGCGTGATTGAACTGGGCGGCGGCGATTCGACGGTCTACGGCCTGCTGGGATATGCCTACGCCGCGCTCGATCAGCACCTCGCGGCCGAGTCCGCGTTCCGGAGCGCGATGCTTCTCGACCCCGGCACCGTCGACTGGAAGCTCGGTCTCACGATGTCGGTCCTCAAGCAGCAGCGCTACGGCGAGGCGGTGAGTCTCTGCGACGAGTTGATCGCGAAATCTCCCGATCGCGCCGACTACTGGCTCCTCCAGGCAAACGCCTTCATCGGGCTCGGCCAGCCCCTCCGGGCCGCGCAGAATTTCGAGATCGTCGACCGGATGGGCCGGGCGACGGTGCAGGCCCTGAACACTCTCGGGGACATCTACGTGAACGAGGGGATGTGGGACCTCGCCGCCCGCGCGTACCGGAGGGCGCTCGAGAAAGACCCCGGGCAGGCGGTGGCGCGACCGCTACGGAACGTGGAGATCCTGGCGCAGCGCGGAGCGCTCGAGCAGGCGAACGGCCTCGTGGCGGACGTCAAGAGGGTCGCGGGAGACCGGCTCGACGCGGCCGACCGGAAGAAGCTCCTCAAGCTCGAGGCGCGGGTCGCGGTCGCCGAGGGGGCGGGGGACGAAGCCGCCGCCGTACTCGAGGAGATCGTTGCGCTCGATCCGCTCGACGGGGAAGCACTTCTCCTCCTCGGGCAGCATTACGCGCGGATCGAGCAGAACGAGAAGGCGCTCTTTTACTTCGAGCGCGCGCAAAGTCTCGAGGGGTTCGAGGCGGACGCGCGGGTACGCCACGCCCAGCTCCTGGTGTCGCAGGCCCGCTACGGCGAGGCCGTGCCGCTTCTCAAGCGCGCCCAAGAGATCAAACCCCGGGAAGACGTGGCCCGCTACCTCGAGCAGGTGGAACGGGCGGCCCGGGCGGCCCGGTGAACGGAGGGAGGCAAGTTACAGTGACTTTACGCCCGCGTAACGCCGAGCCTGAGGCGGTTCCGTATGCTCGCGCTTCCCGCAGCGCGTGGAGCCCGGAGATGCCGCCCAAGATCCTGGTCGTCGACGACGAGAAGGATATCGTCGAGGTCCTCGGGCACGTCTTTCGACGGGAGGGGTGGATCGTCGTTTCCGCCTACGACGGCAAGTCGGCCTTGGACGCCGTCCGCAAAGACCGGCCCGACTTGGTCATCCTCGACCTCATGCTCCCCGAAATCCAGGGTCTCGAGGTCCTCAAGCTCCTCAAGAGCGCGGAAGACACTCGGGCCATCCCCGTCCTGCTGCTCACGGCGAAGGGGGAGGAGATCGACCGGGTGCTGGGCTTCGAGTTCGGCGCCGACGACTACGTGACGAAGCCTTTCAGCGCGCGCGAGGTCGTCCTCCGCGTCCGGGCGGTCCTCAAGCGGTCCGGATCGGCGGAGGAGCCGGCCGAGACCCGTGTCCTGCGATTCGGTCCGATCGAGCTCGATCTCGACACCCATCGCGCGACCGTCCACAAGGAGCCGGTGGCCCTGACGATCACCGAGTTCCGTCTCCTCGCCGATCTCGTGAGGGCGCGCGGGAGGGTCCGTTCGCGGGAGGCGCTTCTGTCGGAGGTCTGGGGGTACGACAGCGACGTCCTCTCCCGCACCGTCGACACGCACATGCGCAGGCTCCGGAGCAAGCTTGGGCCGGCCGCGACGTGGCTCGGAACGGTTCGAGGGGTCGGCTACCGCATCGAGGATCCCGCCCGGGAGTAAGATGTCCGCCCCGAGCGGGAACCGTCCATGCGAATCGCGGCGATCGACGTCGGAAGCAACTCGATCCACATGCTCGTGGCCGAGGTCGAGCCGGAGGGCCACTTCCGCGTCCTCGACCGCGCGAAGGAGATGGTCCGCCTCGGCCGGCGCTCCCTCACGACCGGCAAACTGACGCGCGGGGCGATGGATCAGGGCGTTCGCGCTCTTTCCGCCTTCCGCACTCTCGCGGAGCGGCAGGGAGTGACGCGCTTCCGGACGGTCGCGACCAGCGCCGTGCGGGAGGCCCGGAACGGAGGCGACTTCCTCCAGCGGGTGAAGGACGAGGTCGGTCTTCGGGTCCGCGTCATCCCCGGCCGCGAAGAGGCGCGTCTCGTCTGGCTCGGCGTCGCCAGCTCGATCGATCTGCGTCGCGAGCCCGTCGTGATTCTCGACGCGGGGGGCGGGAGCGTCGAGCTCATCGCGGTCGAGGGAGGGCAGCCCACCGCGATGCACAGCCTGAAGCTCGGGGTGGCCCGTCTGAGCGAGGCGTACCTCGACGCCGATCCTCCCACGGAGCGCGCGTTCAAGCGGCTGCGCGCGCACCTCGACGAGCGGCTTCGGCCGGTTCTCGAACCGCTCGCCGATCGGGGGATCGTCCGGGTGGTCGGGACCTCGGGGACGATGCTCACACTCATCGCGATGGCGGCCTACCGCCTCGGTCTCCATCCCGGGGGGAACTACCTCCACAACTTGGCCGTCCCGGCTGAAGGGCTCCTCGACCTGCACGAGACGCTCAAGCGATCCGACCGCGAAAAGCGGCTTCGAATGAAAGGGATCGACCAGAAGCGCGTCGACCTGGTCCTCGCGGGGTCTGCCCTCGCGGAGAGGGTTCTCCGCCTCCTCCGCGCCGAGCGGGTCACCGCATGCACCTGGGCCCTCCGCGAGGGGCTCGTGATGGACTACGTCGCCCGGCACACGAAGGGGATCGAGGAAAGCGCCAAGTTCGCGGACGTGAGGAAGCGCAGCGTCATGCGCCTCCTCCGGAGGCTCGGCTACACGGGAAACCACCACCATCAGGTCGCCCGTCTCGCGCTTCGCCTCTTCGACCAGTTGCGGGAATGGCTCGATCTCGAACCGGCGGATCGCGCACTCCTCGAGTATGCCGCCCTCCTGCACGACGTCGGCCACGCGATCGCCCACGAGAACCACCATCTCCACTCTTATTATCTGATCGTCCACGGGGAACTCTTAGGCTTCACCCGCGAGGAGATCGAGGTGATCGGCCAGGTGGCGCGGCTCCACAACCGGAAGGGGCAACCGAAGAACGGCGCCGGAGACGCCGTACCCCTCTCGCGTCGACGCCGGGAGACGGTGCGCGCCCTCGCCTCGATCTTGAGGCTCGCGGAGGGGCTCGACCGGTCGCAGTACGGGGTCGTCTCGGACGTCAAGGTCCGACGTCGCGGCGAGCGGGTCGTTCTCGAGCTTTCGACGGGCGGTCTGGACGCGCAGCTCGAGGTCTGGGAAGCGGGGCGCCGGACCGAGCTTCTCGAAGCGCTCCTCGGGGTTCCGGTGGCGATCCGCGTGGGACGGGCGCGGTGAACCGGGAGGGGCCACGGGATAAGGCGCAGAGGGGGTGCGTCGTGCTCGAGGCCCCCGACGGGAAAACGCTCGCCGGGATCGTTCGCGCGCCGGTGCTCGCCGGCTTTCGCGCGCTTCCGCGGGCGGCGACCCGCGAACGGTGGACGTTCCACGACACCGATCTCCGCTCCCTCGCGCGGAGTGGGTTCACCCTCGGGGTCCGCCGTGCGGGCCCGCGCCGCGAGGCGATCCTCGCCTGGGGCGACGTCGTGCGGACTCCGGTTCTCCGCGAGCGGTTCCTTTCGGCTCCGCTCCGCGCGCGGTTCGCGGGACCGCCTCCGATCCCGGAGGGACCGCTCCGGGACCGGCTGCTCCCGCTCGCGGCGGGACGCCCCCTCGAGCCGGTGGCGTCGGCGACGGTGTCGATCCGGTTTCTCGATCTCGCCCGGGTGCGGGGCGAGCGGAGGCTCGCCGCGAGGCTCGCCTTGGAGAGCTGGACGGTGCATGGGGTCGGGGTTTCGAAGCAGACGCTCCGCCTACACGTCGTCCGGCTTCGGTCGGCGACCCTCCCCGACGAGGCGCTCGCCGAGGCCGCCCGCCGCCTCGAGCGGGAGTTCTCCCTCCGAGCGACGACCCGGGGAGACGCCGAACGGATCCTCCGCGCGCTTCACGGCGGTGCCGAGTTCGCCCCGGTTCCCTCGGGGAAGCCCCGCGCCGAGGATTCGTTGAGGACCGCGGCGCGCCGGGTTTTTTCGGCCCAGCTCCAGCGTCTCCGACGTCACGACCCGGGAACGCGCTCCGGGAGCGACCCCGAGGACCTTCACGACATGCGCGTGGCGACGCGGCGCCTTCGGGCGGCGCTCCGTTGCTACCGGCCGGCGTTGACATCGGACCTCCACGACGCCCTCGCGCGCGACCTGCGCTGGCTCGGCCGGAGGCTCGGCGCGGTCCGCGACCTCGACGTCCTCCTCGAGCGCTTCGAGGGTTCGGGAACCCTTCCCGCCTTCCTCGCCCATCTCCGGCGCCGGCGCGACGCGGCGCGGGGCCGGCTCCTCGAGGCGCTCGGATCCGAGAGGTACCTGCGGCTCTTGTCGGCGCTCGACGCCGTCTGCCGCGGCTGGTCGATCGAGGCGGTACCGGAGGCGGCGCTTTACCCGGTCGGCGCTCACGCCGCCGTCGAGGCGCGCGCCGCGCGGGACCGGCTCGTCCGTGACGGCGACGCCGCACTCGCGCGTCCGGAGGCGGAGAGGCTCCACCGTGCCCGGATCCGGGCGAAGCGCTTGCGCTACGTCCTCGAGTTTCACGAAGAACTGGGGGGAGAGGGGGTCCGGGAGGCGGTGCGGCGCCTCACGTCGCTCCAAGACCACCTCGGCGCCCACCAGGACGCGGTCGTCGCCTCCGACGAGATCCGGGTGTTTCTCGCGAAGCACGGGACGGTCCTCTCCGAGAGGGCGAGGGCGGGCGCCGAGGCGAGGCTCGAGCGGATCGCGGCGGAGGCGGAATCACTTCGCAGGCGGTACCCCGGTCGATGGCGGCGGTTGCGGGCCGCGATCGCCGGAGAGCGATTCGACGCGATCCTCGACCGGATGGAGAAAAAAAGGGGGACGCCCTTGCGGGCGTCCCCTGACCTTTCTTGATCGGGTTCGACCTTGCGGTCGCCGACTTACTTCTTGGCGGCCTTCTTCTTGGTCGCCTTCTTCTTCGCGGCCTTCTTCTTCGTCGCCATGTCGATCACCTCCTTCCGGCGAATCGCGTTCGACGATCGCACGGCGATGCGTCACCGCGGAATATAGGGAAGGGGATTTTTCGATGTCAAGACGAAATCACGCTCGGAGCTCGAAGAGGACCTTCGATGCGGTGGGGCTCGCGGCCCGACGGAAGGCGTCGCGCGCCTCGTCGAGCGGCAACACCTCCGAGACCAGCGACTCGAAGAACGACGGATCGTCGGCGATCCGCGCGAGCGCGGGGGCGAACGGTCCGCAGCGCGAGCCGACGACGCGGATCTCGTCGATCACGACCACGGCCAACGCGATCGGCGCGGCGCCGTGGTAGGTGCTCTTGAGGACGACGGTGCCGCACGGCCGCACGAGCCGGAGGGCGTGTTCGAGCCCCCGGGGCGAACCGCTCGCCTCCACGACGAGGTCGAATGCGCGGTCCGTTCCCGGGCCTTCGAGGTGGGTCCGAAAGCCGTCCCGGGCGAAGCGCGCGAGCTTCTCGGGGTGTTTTCCCCAGATCTCCGGGGGCGCACCCTCCTGGGCGAGGAATCGGGCGCAAAGCCGCGCGAGCCTCCCGTCCCCGACAACCGCCACGCGGGACCCGGCGAGATCCGGGATCTGCTCGGCGATCTCGCAGGCGGCGGCCATCGGCTCCGTGAACACCGCCGCGGCGTCCGGAACCCGCTCGGGGACGAGGTGGAGGTTCCGCTCAGGGAGGGCGAGACGTTCGGCGAAGGCGCCGTCTCGCCCCGAGATGCCGAGCACCGTCCGGTTCGGGCAGTGACGCGGGCGGCCGGCGCGGCAGGTGGGGCATGCGCCGCACGCGACATTGATCTCCCCGACGACCCGGCGGCCCACGAGCGAGGGATCGGCGCTCCGCTCCACGACGCCGACGAACTCGTGTCCCGGGATGCCGTCGAAGGCCATGTACCCGCGGGCGATCTCGAAGTCCGTCCCGCAGATCCCGGCGAAGTGGACCCGAACGACCGCCTCGCCGTCCGGCGGGTCGGGGTCGGGACGCTCCACGACGCGCGGTTCGCCGGCCTCGAAGACGAGCGCCTTCAAGGGACGGCCTTCCGCCGGCTGCGGCGGCGCCTCGGTGGGATCCGGATCCCGAGTTCGCGGATGCGCCTCTGGAGAGTGCGGACCCCGATTCCGAGCATCGCCGCGCTGTGGGTCCGGTTCCCCCCCGTTTCTTCGAGCGTCCTCCGGATGAGCGCCGCCTCGAGCTCGTGAATCGTCATCCCCGGGCGGATCTCGAGGCGCTCCGGTCCGGCCCCCTCCCGCTGGATCGAGGGAGGGAGATCCTCCCGGCGGATGACCTCCCCCGGGCTCGAGACGAGGAGGCTCTCGAGGACGTTCTTGAGTTCGCGAACGTTTCCCGGCCAGCGGTACCGTTCGAGCGCCTCCACGGCGTCGGAGGTGATCGTGCGGATCGGGACCGCGTTCGAACGGGACAGTTCTTGCAAGAACCCCTCGACAAGGGACCGGATGTCCTTGCGCCGGTCGCGGAGCGGAGGGACCGGGATCGTCACGACCTTGAGGCGGTAGTAGAGGTCGCGGCGAAAGGCGCCCACGTGGACGAGGGTTTCGAGGTCCGCGTTGGTCGCGGCGATCACCCGGACGTCGACGCGGATCGAGCGATCGCCGCCGACGCGCATGAACTCCCGCTCCTCGAGGACGCGGAGCAGCTTGACCTGCGTCGCGAGGTCGGTCTCGCCGATCTCGTCGAGAAAGAGGGTGCCGTGGTTCGCGATCTCGAACTTCCCCCGGTTCCGGGCGTGCGCGCCGGTGAAGGCCCCCTTCTCATGGCCGAACAGCTCGGACTCGATCAGGCTGGTCGGGATCGCGGCGCAATTGATCGCGACGAAGGGAAAGTCCCTCCTTGGCGAATTGAAGTGGATCGCCCGGGCGACGAGCTCCTTCCCGACGCCGCTCTCGCCCGTGATCAGGACCGTCGCCCGCATGGGCGCGACGCGCGCGATCCGTTGCACGACGTCGCGCATCGCCGGGGAGTGGCTGACGAGGTTCTTGTATCCGAAGTTCTTCGAGACCTCGTCCTGGAGGAGGGCGAGCCGCGATCCGAGATCGTGGTGGTCGAGGAGACGGCCGAGGCGCGTTCTGAGCTCGACCGCGTCGGGCGGGGCGAGGAGGTAGTCATCGACGGATTCCCGGAGGGCGGCGACCGCCTCTCGTAGCCGGGCGGGGTCGGCGAGCGCCAGGACCGGGATCGGGGGGGTCTGCCGGCGCAGCCGTGCCGCGAGCCCACCGGGCCGCGCATGGTCGAGATCCACGATCGCCGCGTCGTGCTCGTCGCGGGAAAGGGCCCGCGCTCCCTGCGTCTCGTCCCCGACGAGGGTCGCCGCGAATCCGGTCCGCGCGAGGAGCGTGCCGAGGCGCTGCCGGGTTTCGGTCTCCTCGACGAGGACGAGGATCCGTCTCGATTCGGCGGTGGGGGAAGGCACAACCCATTATAAGGATGCCGACGATCGAATGCGCCACGATGACGGACTTATTCGCGATGTGTCGGTCAGCCTGGCCGACTCCGTCCAGGACGCGCGCCATCGATCCGGGGATCGCCCGGCTCGGAATCTCGCGGCGGACGGGACGTTCGGAGTCGCCGCCAGAATCGCCCGATCTTGGCGCGGAGTTTGAAGGAATTCTGCGAGTGCCGAAATGGGTTGGGGATCGGCGGAGGGTTCTCGTGGCGCGTAAGTCAGCTCCAAAGCCCGCGTCCAAGGTTCGTGTCGTCCAGTACCAGTTCCAGGATCGGACCTACCAGATCGACCCCGAACGACGGAAGGTCTACCGGAGTTTCGTCGAGATCGAGACGTCGAAGGCGTTCGAGATCTACTCGACCTGGCGGGCGCAGAACCTGACCGTTTAGCCTCGACGCCCCCTCGAAGACGTGCCCTTCCGGGGTGGGGGGCCGTCCGTGGGGGAAGACGACCCGGGGTCCGCATCCCCGGGAGGGCACGGCCGATCGCTCGGCCTCCGCTACTCTAGTCCCATTATGCTGCGATGACAACGACCAGGAGTGCGACCGTCTCAGGCTCCCGTTAGACTCCGTGCGATGGCCAGGCGGGTTCTCGGCGCCCTTCTCCTCGCGGTTTCTTCCGGTGCGGCTTCCGCCGCGATCCGCTGGCACGCCTCCGGCGGAGCGACTCCCGCCTGGAAAGCGACCGTCCCCGACCGATCGGTCGAGTCGGTTCCGCTCCTTCATGCCCCCGACTTCCCCACCGTTCCCCCGTTCACGATCCCCTTGCTCGACGGAGCGCGATTCGAAAGCGCATCGGCACGGGGCAAGGTCGTCCTGCTCGATTTCTGGGCGTCTTGGTGCGAGCCGTGCCTGCGTGAGCTTCCGCACCTCGAGACCCTTTGGAGAAGCCGTCACGCGCGCGGTTTCGAGGCGATCGCGGTCAACGCGGAGGAGCCCGAGCATCTCGTCCTCCGCTCGTCGAAGCAACTGGGATTGACCCTCCCGATCGGGCAGTACACGCCGGAGCTCGACGCTCGGTTCGCCGCGCGGACGCTCCCGACCGTCGTCCTCCTCGACCGCGAGGGGCGCCTGCGCGCCCGGTGGGACGGCTACGAGCCGGGGCTCGAGAAGGCGATCGCCGCGCGCGTCGACGCGCTCCTCGGAGAGGATTCCGAAGCCGCCCCGCGCGAGGTCGCCCGCATCGATCCGGGTGGGGCGTCGGTCCGCGTCCTGTGGGCCTCCGACCTCCCGGAGCCCGCGGCGGGGTTGGCCTTCTACCGGACGGCGCGAGGAGAGCCCCGCGCCGCGGTCGCCGCGGGAGAGTCCCTCTCGATCCTCGACGGTTCCGGGCGTCGCGTGAAGCGACTCCGCGTACCGCCGGAGGTCCATCGCCTCGAGACGGCGTCCCCCGCGTCCGATCG
This sequence comes from uncultured Acidobacteriota bacterium, assembly GCA_964628935.1. Lineage (GTDB taxonomy): Bacteria > Acidobacteriota > Polarisedimenticolia > Polarisedimenticolales > DASRJG01 > CAYLHQ01. Next base: position 2,979 of record CAZVOE010000039.1, on the reverse strand, counting down.
CGCTCCCCGCCTTCTCGCCTGGCGCGCGGGAGGGGACCGGGCGGTCGAAATCCGCCCCGAGGCCGAGCGGGTGCGCGCGATCCTCGCCCCCGCCGCCGTCTTCGACCTCGCGGAGACCGAGGGGGGAGACCTCGCGTGGGGAACTCCCGTCGGGATCTATCGAAGCGAGGCCGACGGCTCCGCGCCGACGCGGGTGGGAGAGCCGTGCGTCGTCCGCCGGATCCTCTCGAGCGGAGAGCACCTCCTCGTCCTCGACGACTCGGGAGGGGTGCGGAAGATCGCGGGGGAGGAGAACGCGGTCCTCTCCGCCGGAGAACCCGCGCGGGTCGTCGGGCTCGTGGCGGGAGCCAAGGGGGCGTTCGGGGCGTACGACGCTCCGGCGGTCGATGCGATCGAGGCGGCGTTTTTCGGGGCGCGCGAGCGAGGGATCGCCCTCGCGGTCGCCCCCGACCGGGTGGTCGTTTACGACGCGAGCGGGGCGGTGCGCTGGTCGGCGACGGTCGACGGGGTGTTCGACCTCGAAGCGGGGGACGTCGACGGCGATGGGGACGACGAGTTGCTGATCGCCGCGGGCAAGCGCGTGCTCGCACTCGCGTTCGACCCCGCGCCGTGAAGCGCGCCGGCGCCGGCTGGCGGAGTCTCGAGCGCCGCATCACGACCTGCGAACGCTGCCCGCGACTCCGCGACTGGTGCCGGAAGGTCGCGAAGGAAAAGCGCCGGGCCTTTCGGGACGAGGCCTACTGGGGACGCCCCGTCCCCGGCTTCGGCGATCGGAAGGCGCGCGTGCTCCTCGTCGGCCTCGCTCCGGCGGCGCACGGCGCGAACCGGACGGGGCGGATGTTCACCGGAGACTCCTCGGGGGACTGGCTCTACGCCGCGCTCCATCGCGCGGGGTTGGCGAACCGGGAGCGGTCGGAGCGCAAGGGAGACGGGCTCCGACTCTTCGGGGCGTACGTGACCGCGACCTGCCGCTGCGCCCCCCCCGACAACAAGCCGTCGCACGAGGAGATCGAGGCCTGTCGCCCCTTCCTCGACGAGGAGTTCGATCGCCTGGATCGAGTCACGACGGTGGTGGCCCTCGGCCGGATCGCGTGGGAGGCGGTGCTCCGCCGCGCGCGCGCGATCGACCCCGACGGGATCGAGCCGCGGAGGCCGGTCTTCGCACACGGGGCGGAGGCGAGAGCGGTCGTCCGCGCCGGAGGTCCCCGGGTCCGAATTCTCGCCTCGTACCACCCGAGTCGGCAGAACACACAGACCGGAAGGCTCACGCGGGAGATGCTCGACGCGGTGATCGGGAAGGCTTAGACGCGCACCCCGTCGATTCCCATCGCGCGGAGGACGGCCGGAACGTCCTCGAGGGTGTCGAGGAGAACGTCGGGACCCGAGGCCGCGAGCCGCTCGCGCGGCACCCAGCCCGAGGCGACGGCGATCGCGAGGAATCCGTTCGCGTGGGCGCAGGCGACGTCGAGCTCGGTGTCGCCGACGACGAAAGTGCGGTCGGAGGCGAAGAAAAGACCGGTCCGCCGGCTCGCCCGCGCGTGCGCGACCCGAGCGATCTCGGATCGGTCGGCGGAGTCGGACGAGAACCCTCCGTCGGCGAAGTAACGGTTCAACCCGAACGGCTCGAGCTTGATGCGCGCGCCCCGCTCGAGGTTTCCGGTGAGGAGCCCCGTGTGGACCGACTCGTGCGCGTGCAGGGCCTCGAGGAGAGGGACGACGCCCGGGAGGATCCTGCGCCGCGGGTCGTGTCGGGCCATGTCGTCGGCGAGCCCCTCGAGGTAGGCCTCGACGAGGCGCTCCTTCCGCTCGGCGAAGTCGGCGTCGGCGATTCCGGCTTCTCGCGCGAGGTCGGCGAGGATCGTCGGGTCGGTCTTTCCCTCGAAGCGCACGCGGGCGGAGGGTCCGGCCATGCTGGGAATCCCGAAGACCCGCTCGAAGGCGCGCTCGAGGCCGCGCCGCCCCGCCCCCGCGGTGTCGACGAGCGTCCCGTCGAGATCGAAAAGAACGAGCGTGGGAACCATGGGCCGGGCATTGTAGCCTTCCGTCGTGCCCGACTCCCGCGTCCGAGTCGAATCGGTCGTCTCCCGAATCGGGGAGCTCGGCGAGGGAGAGCCTCCGCTCCCCGCGGTGCGGAAATTCCTCCTCCTCGCTCCCGGCGGGATCGCGGAGATGGTCTGGGCGCTCCCGGCCTTCCAGGCGCTCCGCGCCGCCTACCCGCGAGCGTGGGGGGCGCTGTGCGTCTCCTCCCGTTGCCTCCCGCTCGCCGGCTTGGTGCGGGGTTGCAGCCAGGTCGTCGAGGAGCCGGCGACGGCGGAGGGGTTCCTCGCGCTCTTCCGCGCGATCGGCCCCGACCTCCTCGTGGACGCGACCGGGGAAACGCGGGTCGCGTGGGCGGCGGCTCGGGCGAAAGTGCCGCACCGGGTCGGGATCTCGGGGCGGTTCCGGCGCGCCCTCTACGAGCGGACGCTCGACGAACGGAAACTTCCCGAGGGGCTCCACCGAGTCGAACGGAAGATCGCCCTCGCCCGGACGGCGGGGGCCGCAAAGACGCCCCCGTGGTTCGGCCTCTTCCCCGCCGACTCCGCGCGCGAGGCGACGGCGAACTGGCTCGCCGAGCACCGGCTCGAGAAGCCGTGGGTTCTTCTCCTTCCCGGAACCGAGCCGACGCGCGCGTCGTGGCCGCCGGCCCACTTCGCGCGGCTCGCGGTCCTTCTCGCGGGGGAGGGGATCGGGGTCGCGTTCGCCCTCTCGCTCGCCGCGGGGCCCGCGGGGCGGGTGCTCGACGGATCGTCGATCGAGGTCCGGCGGATTCCCCGGTTCCACGGCGGTCCGCCTTCGCTCGCGGCGCTCATCGCGCAGGCGTCGGTCGTCGTCGGGAACGTGTCGGGACCGGTGCAGGTCGGGGCCGCGCTCGGCGTGCCGGCGATTTCGCTCCACCCGCCGTGGAAGGAGTGGTCGATCTCGCGGACGGGCCCCTAC
>CAZVOE010000038.1:0-25597 GCA_964628935.1 uncultured Acidobacteriota bacterium | reverse complement strand
CCGGCACCGACGGTGGATCGGTGTGGCTCGTCACGGCGGAGGGGGGCGACGACCGCCGCATCGCGACCGGCCTCGGTCGCGTGTCGCAGCTCCTCGACGCCGCCCAGGGACCGGTCGCGGCGGTTCGCGGCCCCGAGGCGGGAATCTACCGTCTCGGCGCGAGCGGCCCCGTGCTCCTGCTCCGGTCGCACGCCCGGCCGACGGGACTGGCGATGCGGGGCGACGTCGTTTGGTCGAGCCACGACGACGGGGTGCGCGTCATTCGCCCCGACGGGAGCTCCGAGTTCCTCACGGAGCGGGAGGGCTTCTTCGGCTCGGGCTCGATCTTCGTCGATCGGGAGAGCGGCATCTGGATCACGAGCGGCCGCGGACTCACCCACCACCCGGAGCCCGAGACGAAGGTGTGGACGGTGACGTCGGGGCTCCCGTGGGGGTCGATACGTGCGGTCCATCGAATCCCCGGCGGCGTCCTCGCGACCGCCTGGCCGGGCCCCCTCGTCTACGACGAGGGCGTAGGGAACTGGACACCCGCCCTTCCCGAAGGCTGGTCGAGCCACGATCGCGGGTGCGCCGACCCGTGGGGGACGGTCTGGATGCACGCGGTGGAACGGCGGGGGTCCCGTCCGCCGCGCCCCGTGCTCCTGGCTTGGCGGCGGGAGGGAGTGCGCGCGTGGGATTCCCCGCGCATGGGCGGCGTGGACGTCCGCTGCGCCGTCGCGCCCGATGGTGGGTTCTGGCTGTGGAGCGGGGATCGGTTCCTCCGGGTGGCCGAAAGGGACGGGGAGCCCCGCGACGCCGGCGCCGCTCCTCCCGTCGCGGACCCGCCCGCCGGTATCGTCTTTCGCCGCGACGGCGGAGGGATCGTCGTCGCGACGTTCGGAGGAAACGTCTGCCGCGCCGCCGCCCCCGGCGCTCCCTGGACCTGCGAGCGGGTCGCGCCAGCCACGGAGATCGCCGACCTCGTGGAGACCCGGTCGGGGGGGATCTGGCTCGCCGGGCTGGGAGGTGGACTGTTCGAGTCGCGTGCGGACGGATGGCGTCGTGTCCGGGTCGAAGGAGCGGGAGACCTCGAAGCCGTCGTCGCGATGACGCCGTCTCCCGCGGGAGGGGTCTGGATCCAGGGCCGCGCATCGCGCGCGCGCCTGGGCGAGGGGCCGGGGGGCCCGGAGCTCCTCGAGCGCCTCACGGCGGCCCACGGCGTTCCGACCTGGGCGAGCGGCCACGGCCTTCTCGAGGAGGAGGATGGGACGGTGTGGGTGGCGCTGCTGCCCGGGATCGCCCGGGTCCCGTCGACGGCGCGTCGACCGACGCCGGCACCTCCGGTCGTGACGATCACGAGCCTCGTCGCGGACGGCGTGCCCGTCGCCACGGGGGAACGCGTCCAGCTGCGGCACGGCGACCACGGACTCGAAGTTCGCTGGTCGGCGTTGTCCTACCGCGACCCCGCGGCACTCCGCTACCGGATGCGTCTCGGCGGCGAGGATCGCTGGACGATTCTGGCCCATCCGTTCGTCCGCCTCCAGGGGCTGCATTCGGGAACGCATCGACTGGAGCTGGAAGCGGCGGCGGACGGGCGCACATGGGGCGGGTCGACCGCCACAGTAGAAATCGAGGTGTTGCGCGCGTGGTATCTGCGCCCCGGCGCCCTCGTGTCCGCGGCGATGCTCCTCGTCGCCTCGCTGTACGCGGCCTACCGCCTCCGGCTCGCGCAGGCGCTGCGGCTCGAACGCCAGCGCACGCGGATCGCGATGGACCTCCACGACGAGATGGGCTCCGGGCTCGGGAGCATTCAGATCCTCGCCGATCTCGCACGGTCGAGGGAGCTCGGTCGGGAGGAAAGGGAGTCGATCCTCGCCCGGATCGAGTCGTCCGCGTCGGAGCTCGGCGCCTCCCTTTCGGACATCGTCTGGTCGCTGCGACGGGAATCGGCGAGTCTCGAGTCGTTCGGCCTCTGGCTCGTGGAGCGCGCCCGCCGGATGTTCCCCGGCGCCGATCCCGGCCTGGTCGTCGAGATGCCGGAGTCCTGGCCGACGGGGATCCTCTCCCACGCCGCGAGGCGGGAGTTGCAGAAAATCGCCTTGGAGGCGCTGCACAACGTGGCGAAGCACGCGGCCGCGAAGCACGTGAAGATCTCGCTCCGACCCGAGGGAGGGCGCTTCCTTCTGGCCGTCGAGGACGACGGCGTCGGGATCCCCGCCGCGGGGGGGCTGCGTCGCGGGCTCGGGCTCCGCAGCATGTCCGAACGCGGAGCGTCGATCGGGGCTTCGGTGCGCTGGGGGCGTTCGGAGGCGGGGGGTACCCGCGTCGAGGTGCGGTTCGACCCGCAGAGAGACGGGGGTCGCATCGGCATGCGAGGCGACGGCGCCGAGTCGGACGGAGACTCCGGACGATGACTCACGCCGCGCGCGCGCCGCTCAGGACGGCCGTCGTCGAGGACGACGTCCGTTACCGGGAGAGCCTCGAGACCTTCCTTCGGCACACGTCGGGATTCACCCACGCGGCTTCGTTCCCCGACGCGGCTTCGGCGGTGAGGGAGGCCGAGTCGGCCGGCGAGCGCGGGGCCTCTCCATGGGATCTCGTGCTCCTGGACCTGCAGCTGCCGGGAATGGGAGGCATCGCGGCGATCCCGAGGATCAAGGCGGCCCTTCCGCGCTGCGCCATCGTCGTGCTCACGTCGTTCGAGGCCCCCGGACTCGTCCTGGAGGCGATCTCCGCCGGCGCGGACGGCTATCTGACCAAGCGCGTCAACGTCCGCGATCTCGCGAGCCAGCTTCGAGCGATCGCCGGAGGGGGCGCGCCGCTCACCGCCGACGTCGCGAGGACGCTTCTTTCGCTGGTGCGGGACGGACTCCCGCCCTCACCGACGTCGGGGGGAGCGGCCTTCAACCTCACCGCCCGCGAGAAGGACGTGCTGCGCTGCCTCGTTCGCGGCCTGAGCTACGGGGACGCCGCGACGTCGCTCGGCGTGAGCCTCGACACGGTGCGGACCCACGTGAGGGGGATCTACCAGAAGCTTCAGGTCCACTCGGTGGCGCAGGCGGTGGCACGGGCGGTGAGGGAAGGACTCGCGTAGCGGCGTGTTCCACGCGCCGGCGGCTTGAGGCCGGGTCGAGGCCGACGCGAGATCGGGCGGGCGTGGGAGGCGACATCCGCCCCGGACTCAAGGATGTCCTGCTCCTGCCGTCGAGCGCCGCAAACGAAAAGGGCGAGACCCTCGCCTCGCCCTTCTGGGAGACGACCGCGGCGTAATGGGCCGCCATCGCCTCGTCGAACGATGGTTGCGGGTTGTTCCGGAACACCCCGATCGGGAGCGGGAAGTTCGGCTGCTCCATCTGCGCGAGCATGAACGCGTACGCGGCCGGGCCGTTCTCGTCGTGCACGACGAGGTCCTTCTCGGTGACGTCGCGGCCGAGGTGGACGCCCCCCGGGGCGAAGGGGTTCTTCATGCGGATCCCCATGTCTTTGTTCTTCCCGAAGATCAGCGGTTCGCCGTGCCGGACGTGGAGCAGGTTGTCCTCGCGGTGCTCCTTCTCGCGAACCGAGTCCCACGCACCGTCGTTGAAGATGTTGCAGTTCTGAAGGATCTCGACGATCGCGGTTCCCTTGTGCTCGCCGGCCCTCTTCAGAACCTCCCTGAGGTGCGGCGTGTAGACGTCCACGCCGCGGGCGAGGAAGGTGGGCGCGGGTGCCGATCGCGACGGCTCCGGGTTCCCGCGTACTGCGTGGCGCCCAACCGGACGCTCGAGGGGATCGCGCGCGTCCGACCCACCGATCTCAGAGCCTGGCTCGGAGTGAGGGGCGTGGGGCCCAAGGTCATCGAGCGGTTCGGCGCGGAGATCCTGGCCGCGAGTTCGCGGATCCGGTCCGCCCAGGCACCGGCCGTAGCGGGTCCCGTCCTCGGGCCGGCCGCGACCGAGGGGCACGACCGGGCGCCGCTGTGTGGATGTGTCACCGCCAATTCGCGGGCCGCCCCCACGCCGATTCGAAGACGAACTCCTCCTGCGGCTTCCGTTCGCGCGGCGCGCCCTCCTTCGCCCGAAAGGTTTCGTCGAGGTCCTCGACGCGACCCGGGTAGCCGATCGCGATCGCGGCGACCGGGTCGGTGCCTTCCGGGATCCCGAAGATCTCGCGCGCCGCTTCCGCGGAGAACCCTCCCATCTGGTGGACGGCGACCCCCATCGACTGCGCCTGGAGCGCGAGGTGGGCGGTCGCCTGCCCGAGATCGTGGGAGGCCCACCGGTTCGGCTTGTCGTTCCGTTCGAACCGTTGCCTCGCGCAGGCGAAAACGAGCGCACCCGCGTTCCGCGCCCAGAGCCGGTTTCGCTCCGCGAGGCATCCGAGGGCCGCCTCGAAGCGCGCGTCCTCGCGCCCGACCACGACGTAGGCCCACGGTTGCTCGTTGAAACACGAAGCAGCCCACCGGGCCGCCTCGAAGAGGGAGCGGAGCGTCCCCGGCTCGATCGGGCGCGGGTCGAAGGCGCGCGGGCTCCATCGCTCGGCGATGACGTCGAGGACGGGGTGTGCGGTTTCAGCGCGGTGCCTCATGCGAGGTCGAAGAAGAGGATCTCGGCGTCGCCGCGTCCCGCGATTTCGACCGAACGCTCCCCCGAGATCGCCGCCCCGTCCCCCTCTTGGAGGCGATGGGGGCCGAGATCGACTCCGCCGCGGACGACCTGGAGCCAGCCGTGCCGGCCCGGCGCGAACTCGTGACGGACGCTCTCCCGCTCCTTCAGGAGCGCGGCGAAGATCGAGGCGTCCTGACGGATCGTGATCGAGCCCTCCTTTCCGTCGGGCGACGCGACGAGACGGAAGCGGCCCCTGCGCTCCTCCTCGGGGAAGTGCTTCTGTTCGTACGACGGGGGGAGCCCCAGCCGCTCGGGGAGGATCCAGATCTGGAGGAAGCGCGCCCCTTCGGTGTCGGAGGGGTTGAACTCGCTGTGCGTGACCCCGGTCCCTGCGGTCATCCGCTGCACGTCCCCGGGGCGAATCGTCGACCCGGTTCCGAGGCTGTCCTCGTGCGCGAGCGCTCCCTCGACGACGTAGGAGACGATCTCCATGTCGCGATGCGGGTGGGCGGGGAACCCGGCCCCGGGGACGACCCGGTCGTCGTTCAGGACGCGAAGCGAGCGGAACCCCATGTGCTCGGGGTCGTAGTAGCCGGCGAAGGAGAAGGTGTGGCGCGTGTCGAGCCATCCGTGGTCGGCCCGGCCGCGGTCGTCGGATCGGCGGATGCGGATCATCGGGATCTCCTTTCGACTCTCGTCACGTTAGAACGCGCCCGGCAGATTGTCAAGTACTGAACTATTATCCCATGAACTACAATCCCCCCATGGGAACCCGATACCGCGGCACGCGCGAAGAGATCCGGGCGCTCGACGCCTACATCAAGATCATGCGGGCCACGAATACCCTCCGGGCGCGGATGGACGCACTCCTCCGGAAAGAAGGGCTCACCGAGGTCCAGCTCGGGGTGCTCGAGATGCTCCTCCACCTCGGGCCGATGCACCAGTGCGACATGAGCGAGAAGCTCCTGATCAGCCGGGCGAACGTGACCCTCGTCGTCGACCAGCTCGCCGCGAAGGGATGGGTCCGCCGAGAGTCGGATCCGAACGACCGGCGAAGCAAGTTCGTCCATCTGACCGCGGAGGGGAGGCGCAAGATCGAGCGGCTCTTCCCGGGTCACGCCGCGAGGATCGCGGAGGCGTTCTCCTCCCTGAACGCCAGGGAGGTCGAGGAGTTCGGCAGGCTCGCGAGGAAGCTGGGGCTGTCGATCGCGCGGAGCTAACTCCGGGCCCGCGCGCTCTTGCCGAAGAGCAACGACGCCGCGACGGAGATCGCGATCAGGGTCCCGATGATCCCGAGCGACCACGAGATCGGGAACTTGCCGCCGAACGCCTCGTTCAGCCAGACCATCTTGAGGCCCACGAACACGAGAACGAGGGCCAGCCCGTACTTGAGGTACACGAACCGGTCGACGATTCCCGCGAGGAGGAAGTACATCGCCCGGAGACCGAGGATCGCGAAGACGTTCGACGTGAAGACGATCAGGGGTTCGCTCGTGAGGGCGAAGATCGCGGGCACCGAGTCGACGGCGAAGATGATGTCCGAGATCTCGATGAAGACGAGCGCGACCAGGAGCGGCGTCCCGAACCAGCGCCCGTCCCGGCGCACGGCGAAGCGCTGTCCTTCGAGTTCCGGGGTGATCGGGAGCAGCCGTCGCAGGAGCCGGATGACCGGGTTCTTCTCCGGGTCGATCCCCTTCTCCGGGACGAGCATCATCTTCACGCCCGTGAAGATCAGGAACACGCCGAACACGATCACGACCCACTGGAACGCCATGAGGACGGAGCCCAGGGCGATGAAGATCGCGCGGAATACGAGCGCCCCCAGGATGCCGTAGAACAGGACGCGGTGCTGGTACTGGGGCGGGATCGCGAAGTACGAGAAGACCATCACGAAGACGAAGATGTTGTCGACGGAGAGGGACTTCTCGACGATGTAGCCCGTCAGGAACTCGAGGCCCTTCTGCGTACCGATCTCCGCGCCGAAACGCTCCGATGCGTAGAGGTAGAATCCGTAGTTGAACAAGAGCGCGAGCGCGACCCAGACGAGGCTCCAGGTCGCGGCTTCCTTGAATCGCACCACGTGCGCCTGGCGGTGAAACACCCCGAGATCGAGAGCGAGGAGCACGAGCACGAAGCCCGTGAACGTGAGATAGAACCACCAGTACTCGGCCCAGGGGAATACGGTTTCCATGGAGTCTCCGGCGAAGGGCGTCTTACGCTACTCGTACCGTCCATTCCCCGCCACCCTCGACCCCGGTACGACCGCCTCGTCGCCGTCATCGAAGCGGACCCAGCACTTGGTCCCGCCGTCGTAATCCCGGGCCCGCAGGAGGAGAGTCGCCGGGCGGCCGATCGCCTCGCAGCGCCGCTCGAGCACCGCGTCCCGCCCCGTCCACGCCCTCACGAAGGGATTCGCCTCCCTCTCGCGTGCGACCGTCGTCGCCTCCATGTGCCCGGGGTGGATCCCGGTCTCCCCCGGAAGCGCGAGGAGGACCTCGAGGATCGAACGTCTCAGGTCGGCGAATCCGGAAGCGCCCGGCCCCACCGTTCCCCCGACGCTCCCGCGGAAGAGAACGTCGCCGCAGAAGACGCTGCGGTCGTCGACGACGAAGGCGGCGTGACCCGCCGTGTGGCCGGGGACGTGCAGGACGCGGATCCCGAGCGGCCCGATGCGGAAGTGCGAGCCGTGGACGACCGTCCGCGTCACGAACGGGAGGTGCTCCGCCTCGACCGCGTGGGCGACGACCTCGCACCCGAAGCGCCCGGCCCACTCCTCCGCGTTCAGGGTGTGATCGCCGTGACGGTGCGTGAGGAGAAGATGGGTCGGACGGAGGCGATGGCGCTCGACCGCCTCGAGGAGAGGTTCCATCGGAGCCCCGGCGTCGATCACCGCCGCCGGGCCCTCCTCCTCTCCCGCGACCACGAACGCGTTCGAGAGGAAGCGCGGATCGCGGCTCGACGCGAGGATCACGTTCCCCCCCGGAGGATCGACGCGAGGGCGCGGGCGCCCTTGCGATGGCGGGCGAGACGTTCGCAGAACTCCGACTCGCGCTCCGCCCCCTTCGCCCGCACGACTTCCACGAACGCCCGTCGCTCCGGCCCGGACCACCGGGAAATCCCGGGAAGGGCGAGCACGACGGGCGCGAGCCGCTCCCACGCGGTCCGCTCGGCGGAAGTGAAGCCGCGGAACGAGCGGAGTCGGAGGCGCTCCGCGGCGCGCTCCGCGGCGTCCTCCGGAGCCGGCGCGATCCGGAGGCCGAGCGCGGGAACCAGCGGAAGGAGCGCGGGAACGCTGGGGTCCGGTTCCCAGTAGAGGTGCGCCGCCGCGAGGCGCTCCAGTGTTTCGGGTCCGGAGCGATGGTCAGGCCGCCTTTTCATCCGCGCGAGCTCCCCCCGAAGGACGCGTTTCACCGCGGCGTCCTGCGGCCGGAAGCCGAGCTTGAAGTAGAACCACCAGGCCCCTGAGGCGATCCCCTCCGCGTTCCCCTTTCCCAGCTGGTAGGGCTCGATCGAGAACGAGCGAGCGCCGAGGACGTGCCGCGCGACCGCGAGGACCCGCCCGAAAACCTGCGCCGCCTCCCCTCCCCGGAAGGTCTCGAAGGTGTGGAACGCGATCTCGGCGCTTCCGAGGAGGGTGTCCGACTGGACGTACCCGATCGGGACCCCGTTCCGAAGCGTCAGCCATCCGTGCACGGCGGGGAGGGGAAGCCGCCTCTCCGGAAGGACGCCGATCATGGCGAAGGAAAGGCCGTCGCCGTCGTCCGCGAGGACGACGTCCCTGGGATTCCCCCACGTGAAGGCGTCGAGATCGCGGCTCCGCGTGACCATCGCCTCGCGGGCGAGGTTCACGAGGCGTTCCCCTTCCGCTCGCGAGAGCGCCCGAACCTCCGCGGGTGGCCGCTCGACCGCTCGCACGAGGACCGGCCGGCTGCGGTCGAGCGGGGAGGCGCGGAAGACGATCGGCGCCCCCTCGGCCCGCGCGAGCGTCCGGGACGGGCCGCCCCGCCCCGGCGCGAGGACGTAGGCGGCGTCGACGGCGTCGTGGATCGCCTCTCGCACGAGCGGCCCTCCCGGCAGCGACTCGATCCTCCGGAGAAACCACGCGGCGTCGGTCGATCCTCCGCGAAGGCGGTCGACCAGTACGAAGGTGTCGTCCTCCGACCGTTTCACCGCCTCGGCTTCGACCCACGGGCTGACGGTGGCGAGGGCGGCGCGCAGGCGCGGCTCGTACTCCTGCGTCTCGTCGCGATCGAACTGAAGGCGATCGGCCCAGCGGGACGCGAGCCACCGCGCCATCGGCCAGAAGAAGCGGTACCGGATCGGCGTCCCCGCGATCCCGGAGTCGGCCAGAGCCTCGCGAAAGCGTACGACGTCATCCCGCCGCTCGAACCCGGAGAGGGCGCGCTCCACCTCCACGAGGAGGCCCGCATCGTCGGGGTAGGCGCGGAGAAAGCACAGGATCTCGTGGAAGCGGCGGAGACGTTCGGCGGATTCGAAACGCGCACGCCTCAGCCCGCGGACGAGGAGTCGCTTCTCGATCCTCGACCGCTCCCCGAACGTGCGGTGAATCCGCTCGAGGCGCTCGAGAAGCCGCGCCGGGGTCTTGGATTTCATACGCGCTCCACGACCGCCCCCGCGAGCTTGAAGAGGGACCAGGGGGCCGATCCCTCCGCTTTATTGTTCGCGATCGCGATCGCGATCCGCCGTGCGCGCGCCGCATCGGCGAGGACGTCCGCGATCGCACTCCGGCTTTCCGGGTCTTCGTCCACGAGTCGGTCGAAGGGGGCGTACTTGTCGCGCGCCGCCTCGTAACGAAGTCCCGAGTGGAGCATCCACCGCACCACGATCGGGAGATTCTCGGGAAGGCTCGCGAAGGCGCGCTGCTCGGGAATCGGCGGCATCGTCGGGTGGACGTTCAAGCACCAGGTCGCTCCCGCCTCCGCGACCATCCGTGCGACCTCGGCCCGCGCGAGCGCACGATCGCGGAACTCGACGGCGTAGGGGACCCCGGGGGGAAGGCGGGAGAGGAAGGCGGCGACGCGCCCGGCGAAGCCCATCGGGTCGTCGGAAGCTCGGTGCCCGAGGGGGACGAACTGAAAGAGGAGGACGCCCCCCTTCCCCCCGAGCCCTTCGACGAACGGCGCGACCGACCGATCCGCCGTCCACGCGGCGTCGAGGAAGAGCGGATTGTTCTCCCCTGTCGCGCGGCCGCGGGCGTCGCGGACGACGGGGTCGGTGACCGCTTGCGGGGCCTTGACGAGAAACCGGAAGTCTTCGGGGACCGCCGCGGCGTATTCCGCGAGGACGGAGGCGGCAACCGGGGCGTAGAAAGTCCGGTCGATCCCGACGGCGCGGAGGAGAGGGTGTTTCGCGTAGGCGGCGAGTCCCCGCTTCGAAAGCGAGGTCTGGCTCGCCTCACGGTCGTAGACGATCCCCGCCCAGCCGGGAAACGACCACGACGACGTTCCGAGACGGACCGTTGGTGGAAACCGCCGTGCGACGGCGCGCAACTCCTCCCCGACGGGTGCGGGATCGACGCCGCCGCGCCCGCCTCGTTCGGGGGGAGGCGCGTCGAAGAGACGGGGCGGCCGGCTGCGGGGCATCGCAGGGCGATTATCCCCGAGTTGCGCCACCGTCAGAGTGCGGCGATCGCCTTTTCGATCCGCTCCCGCGCCTCGGCCGCGATTGGCTCGAGTTCGGAAGCCTCGGGAAACATCGTGGCCATCAGAGCGGGGTTCATCGCCTCGACCCGTACCGTTCCGTCCCCGAGACGGCGCACGACCACGTTGCACGGCATCAGCAGGCTGACCTCGGGTTTCACCTCGAGGGCCCGGTGCGCGATCGGGGGATTGCAGGAACCGAGGATCACGAAGGGTGCGACGTCGACCCCGAGCTTTTCCTTGAGGGTCGCCTTCACGTCGATCCGCGTGAGGATCCCGAAGCCCTGTTCCTTGAGGCGCATTTCGGCGCGCTCGAGGGCCTCCTCGAAGGGAACGGAGAGGTCTTTGCCGATGCCGAGCGCTTGGCTGCCGTTGGCATGGGTCATCGGGAGCAGACCTCCGGAACTCCGGCCTTTCGGAGGATCGTCATCATCGGGCACCATCCGCTGAAGGCCGATTGCAGGAGGTTCAGCCCGACGAACGCGGTGAAGAGGTAGAAGTATGGGGATACGAACCAGCCGAGCGCGACCGACATCAGGATGAACGTTCCCGCGATCGCACGAAGCCACGAATTCACGTCCATGGGTCTCTCCTTCTTCCTTCAATCGCCCCGCTCGCTTCGCACGCGGCGGTAGGCCTCCACAATCCGTTTCTTGACGTCCTGGGGAATCAATTCCACGGAGATCGCGGTTTCCCGGACCAGACCGACCGTCCTGCGCAGGGACTCGAGGAAGTCGCGGCAGGGCGGGCAGTCCTCGAGGTGGCCTTCGATCTCGGCGCAGGCGCCGGGCTCGATCTCATGATCGAGGTATTCGGAAAGCCGGGCCGCGAGGTCCCGGCAGTCGGCGCCGTGTTCGTGCGCGCTCATGCCGCCTCCAGGGCCCTGCGGACCATGAGCCGCGCGCGATGCAGCCGCATCTTCACCGCGGAAACCTCCAGGCCGAGGGCCTCCGCCGTTTCCTGGGTCGAGAGTCCGTCCACGTCCCTCATGATGAGAACGATGCGGTAATGCTCCGGGAGGTCACCGATCGCCCGCTGGATCCGCTCGCCGAGCTGGGCGCGGGCGGCCTCCTCGTCCGGGAGGTCCGCCGGATCGGGGATCTCGACGGCGTGCCCCTCGTCGCCGGAGGGTAGGAGATCGTCGAGCGGGACCTCGCGCTCGGATGCGCGGCGACGCTTGCGCTGCATCATCAGACAGGCGTTGCCGGCCACCCGGTAAACCCATGACCGGAGGGCCTCGGGGTGCTCGAGGTGCTTGAGGGACCGGTAGGCGGCGATCAGGGTTTCCTGGAGAACGTCGGCCGCGTTCTCGGAGTCGATGCACATCCGGCGGCCGAAGCGGTAGATCCGATCGCCGTAGCGGTCCACGAACGCCTCGAAGGCCCCCGGATCGTCGCGGCGAATCCGCTCCAGGAGTTCCGCGTCGGGGTGCGTCGCTTCCACAGTCCGGTCCATCTCCCATCGACCACTCGACCCAGGAGCTATCGTACAGGCGAACCCTTTCGTCGCCGAGACGTTCTTCGAGGGTCGACCCTCCGAACGAGGCCATGCGTCCCGTCTCGCAGCAGACGATCCCCTCGGTCTCGGGGCCGATCTCGAGCGCGGCGTAGGCCTTCCGGAACGCCTCCACGGGTTTCCGGCTCTCGGCCGCGCCGCGTCGGACCTCCTCCAGGGTCGCGACGTGCGATCGGGAGAAGTCGACCGAGCGCAAGAGTATTGGAAGAATCTCCCGTTTCAAGACCCGACCCCGTGACCGTCCGCGCGGCGCTAGCATCCTCGGCGGAAGGGGCGGCCGCCGCTCCGGGAGGGAACGATGTCGATGGCCCGTTACGGGGCGCTCTCCGTCCTGCTCATCACCGGTTTCCTCGGTCGCCCGGTCGTCGCGGAGGAGTCCGCTTCGGGGTCCCCCCCGATGCCCGAACGGCTCACCCCCGAGACGGCCGTGGCGATCGCCATCGAGAACCACCCGTTCCTCGCGGCGGCCGAGAGCGAGATCGACGCGGCCGCCGCGGAGTACGACTTCGCGGGCACCGGCTGGCTCCCGCGAATCGACGCTGTGCTCGACGCGACTCGCTCCACGAACCCCACCTTCGTCTTCGCTTCGAAGCTCGGTCAGGAACGGTTCGGCCCCGCGGACTTCGCGATCGACACCCTGAACCAGCCCGACCCACTCACGAACGTCGCCAAACGCATCGTCGTCCGGCAGAACCTCTGGGACGCGGGCCGCACCTCCCTCGGAAAGGAAGCGACGGCGCTCGGGGTGGAGGCTGCCTCCGCCCGGCGCGAGCGGACGCGCGAGGAGGTGGCATTCGGAGCGCTCCGCGCCTTCTGGGATGCGGTCCTCGCCGAGGAGTTGCGGGAGGTCGCGCGGGCGGCGGAGAAGGCGGCCCTCGCGAACGTCGACCTCGCGCGCGCGCTCGTCGAGGAAGGAGCCGCCGTTCCCTCCGACCGGTTGCAGGCGGAGGTCCGCCTCGCCGAGGTTCGGACCCTCGTTGTCCGCGCCGAGGAGGGGGTGGTAGTTTCCCGCGCCGCCTTGCGACAGGCTCTCGGCCTTTCCGAGGATCGCGCGTTCGCCCTCGAACCTCCTGCCGTCGAAGGGGGGGACGAAGCCGGAGACGCCGACAAGCGCGTCGACGAGGCACGGACCGCGCGCGCAGACCTGCTCGCGCTGGACGCGCAGGCGCGGCAAGCCGAGGTCGGCGAGCGGATGGCGAGGAGCCGCCGTCTTCCCGTGATCGGCCTCGGAGCGCAGGCCGAGTGGAACGGCGACGGGTTCTTCACGAACACCGGAAACAACTGGTCGGTCGGAGCGCTGCTCACCGTCCCCGTCTTCGAGGGGAACGAGACGCGCGCGAAATCGGCGCGCGCCGCTGCCGACCGCGCCCGCGTCGAGGCCTACCGGCGCGCGCTCGACGAGGGGATCCGGCTCGAAGTCCGCTCCGCGCTCGCGCACCGGGCCTCCGCCGCCGAGCGCCTGCGTACCGCCGAGGCCGCGGCGAGCCTCGCCGCGGAAGCCCTCCGGATCGTGCGGGAGAGGTACGCGGAGGGGATGGCCGTCATGGTCGAGCTTCTCGGTGCCGAAGCCGCCGACACCGCCGCGCGGGGAAACCGCGCCTACGCAGCCCACGACCTCGCCCTCGCCCGGGCCGCCGTCGACCTCGCGAGCGGCCGTTCTCTCGTACCGACCACGGAGTCCACGCAATGACGAGACGCATCGTCCGCTTCTCCCTTCTCCTCCCCGCGGGCCTTCTCGCGATCTCCTGCGGCGGCGGCCACGAAGTCGAGACAGGCCGGTCCCTCCCCCCACTCGCGGCTCCGGTCGCGACGGTCGAAGAAGCGCCCCGGTCCGGGAGCCTCGAGGCGACCGCGGGGATCGAGCCGTACAGGAGGGCGACGCCCGGTACGGTTCTCATGGGACGCGTGGAGTCGATCCACAAACGCGAGGGCGACCCCGTCCGCGCCGGAGACGTTCTCGCGCGGATCGCGAGCGGTGAAGTCGCCGCGCGGCGCGCGCAGGCCGAGGCGGCGGTCTCGGCGGCGCGCGCGTTGGAAGAGAACGCGCGGCGGACGCGCGAGCGGGTGGAGCGCCTGCACGCCCGTCAGACCGCGAGCGACAAGAACCTCGAGGACGCGATCGCCGGTCACGACGCCGCCCTCGCGCAGCTCCGCGCCGCCGAGGAAGGGGTGCGCGCCGCCTCCGTGTACCTCGACTACGCGGCGGTGAAGGCTCCCTTCGACGGGACCGTGACGCGGCGGAACGTCGAGACGGGAGACATCGCCGCGCCCGGCATGCCGCTCTTCGTCGTGGAGGACCTCTCCCGGATGAAGGCCGTCGCCGAGGTCCCCGAATCGGCGGTCGCCGGACTTCGGGCCGGCGCGCCGGCCGAGGTCGTCGTGACGTCCCTCGCGAACTCCGTCCGGACCGGCGTTGTCGACGAGATCCTCCCCGCGGCCGACCCGCGCTCGCGCACGTTCACCGTCCGCGTGGTGCTCGACAACGCCGACGGGACTCTCCGTTCGGGGATGTTCGCGCGGCTCCGCCTCCCCGAGGACGCCGGGACGAAGACCGCCGCCGTCTCGGTTCCGGAGAGCGCGGTCGTGCGCCGCGGCCCGCTGACCGGCGTCTTCACGGTGGACGACGGCGGCGTCGCGCGCCTGCGATGGGTCACCCTCGGGGCCGCTCGCGACGGGAGCGTCGAGGTGCTGACCGGCCTGGCGGCGGGCGAGCGAATCGTCACGGCTCCCCCCGCCGACCTCGAGGACGGACGGGCCGTGTCGATTGCCGGAGCCTCGCGATGAGCGTCCACGACGTCGGCGCCTCGGGACGGATCGCACGGGCGTTCATCGACAACAAGCTGACGCCCCTCCTGATCGTCGCGTCGCTCTTACTGGGGCTTCTGGCCGTGACGGCGACGCCGCGCGAGGAGGAGCCGCAGATCGTCGTCCCGATGATCGACGTCTTCGCCGGATGGCCGGGAGCGACGACCTCGGACGTCGAGCGTCTCGTGACCGTCCCGCTCGAGCGGGCGATCCGGGAGATCGAGGGGGTCGAGTACGTTTACGCGACCTCGCAGCCTTCGGGCGCGATGCTGATCGCCCGTTTCTTCGTGAACTGGGACCCGGAGCGGGCGCTCATCAACGTCCGAGACAAGGTGGCGAACGTCGAGGCTTCGCTTCCCGCGGGCGCGACGCCGGTTCGGGTCGTCCCGCGCTCGATCGACGACGTCCCGATCCTCGCCCTGACCTTCTCCTCCGATCGCTACGACCCTCTGACCCTGAGACGGATCGCCGCCGAGATCGAGGAGGAGATCCGGCGCGTGCCGAACGTCGCCGCGACCGCCCTTCTGGGCGGCCTGCGCCGGGAGATTCGCGTCGAGCTCGACCCGGAGCGCCTCGCCGCGCGGGGGCTCGCCCCCGCCGTCGTCTTCCAAGCGCTCCAGGGGGCCGGCGTGGCGATGCCCGCAGGGAGCTTCGGGGCTCGCGGCGCGGAGACGATCCTCGAGGCCGGCGACTTCCTGAAGGGCGCGCGGGACGTCGCGGAGGTGGTGCTCGCGGCCCCCGACGGGAAGCCGGTGCGGCTCGCCGACGTCGCCGAGGTCGCCGACGGTCCGGAGGAGCCGCGGCAGTATGTGATGCACGCCGCCGCGGGCCGGCCCTCCGCTCCGGCCGTCACCCTCCAGATCGCGAAGACGAAGGGGTCGAACGCGACGGTCGTCGCGGAGCAGGTCCTCGACCGCGTCGAGGAGGTGCGCGGTCGGATCCTCCCCGCGAACGTCGCGATGACCGTGACCCGCAACTACGGGGAGACGGCGAAGGAGAAGTCGGATGAGCTGATCTTCCACCTCATTCTCGCGACCGTCTCGGTCGTCGCGCTGATGGCGTTCACTCTCGGAAAGCGGGAGGCGCTGGTCGTCCTCGTCGCGATCCCGGTCACGCTCGCGCTCACGCTCCTGATCTACTGGCTCATGGGGTACACCCTCAACCGGGTAACGCTGTTCGCCCTGATCTTCTCGATCGGAATCCTCGTCGACGACGCGATCGTCGTCGTCGAGAACATCCACCGCCACATCGTCCAGGGAAAGCAGAAGCCGCTCGACGCCGCGGTGACGGCGGTCGACGAGGTGGGAAATCCGACGATCCTCGCGACCTTCACGGTGATCGCCGCGATCCTCCCGATGGCGTTCGTGTCGGGGCTCATGGGGCCCTACATGCGGCCGATCCCGGTCGGGGCCTCGTTCGCGATGCTGATCTCGCTCCTCGTCGCCTTCATCGTGTCGCCCTGGCTCGCGCTCCGGCTCCTCGGGGAGTCGGCGCACGGCCACGGTGCGGTCGACGAGGAAGGTGCCGGAGGCCGGCTCTACCGGAGGATCATGACCCCGATGCTCCGCAGGCCGGTCCTCCGCTGGGCGATGATCGGGGGAGTCGTCGGTCTTCTGCTCCTCTCCGTCGCGCTCGTCCCGCTCAAGCTCGTCACCGTGAAGATGCTCCCCTTCGACAACAAGAGCGAGCTGCAGGTGATCGTGGACGCCCCGGAAGGAACGACGCTCGAGGCGACCCTCGCCGCGGCGCGCGAGATGGCCGACCGCCTGACGACCGAACCCGAGGTCCGAGACATTCAGATCTATGCCGGCACCTCGGCCCCGTTCAATTTCAACGGTCTCGTTCGCCACTATTTCCTCCGGAGCGGCGCGAACGTCGCCGACCTTCAGGTGAATCTCCTGCACAAGGAAGACCGGGACGACGACAGCCACGAAATCGCGCTCCGGTTCCGGCCGATCGTGACCGAAATCGCGCGGAAGCACGGGGTGCGGGTCAAGGTCGCCGAGATCCCGCCCGGGCCGCCCGTGCTGTCGACCCTGGTCGCCGAGATCTACGGGGACGACCCGGCGGTCCGCAAGACGATCGCCGCCGAGGTGTTGAACGTCTTCGAGGCGACCGACGGGGTCGTCGACTCCGACTGGTACGTCGAGGACCCGCAGCCGAAGGCGCGCTTCGTCGTGGACCGGCAAAAGGCCGCCCTCTCGGGGGTGGATCCGATGCAGGTCGCGATGACCCTCCGCCTCGCGGTCGAGGGAATGTCTCCCGGAGTCGCCCATCCCGGCGAGGAACGGGAGCCGGTGCCGCTGACCCTGCGCCTGCCCCGCCCCGACCGGACGAGCGTCGAGTCGCTCGCCGCCGTCCGCCTCGTTTCCCGTGCCGGAGCGACCGTTCCGCTCTCCGAAGTCGCGAGGGTCGAGCGGACGGCGCTCGAGCCCTACCTCTACCGAAAGAACGGGCGCCCGGTGACCTACGTCATCGGCGAGGTCGCCGGAACGGAAGAGTCTCCCGCCTACGCGATCCTGAAGATGTCCGAGCGGATCGCCGGGATCAAGACGCCGGCCGGCTACGCCGTCGAGGAGCGGATGGTCGACGACCCTGTCCACGGCCACAAAGAGTCGGTCGTCTGGGACGGCGAGTGGCGGATCACCTACGAGGTCTTCCGGGACCTCGGGATCGCCTTCGGGGCGGTCCTGATCCTGATCTACATCCTGGTCGTCGCCTGGTTTCGCTCGTTTCTCGTCCCGCTCCTGATCATGGCGCCGATCCCGCTGACCCTCGTCGGGATCCTGCCGGGGCACGCCGCGACCGGCCTCTTCTTCACCGCGACCTCGATGATCGGGATGATCGCCCTCGCGGGGATCATCGTTCGGAACTCGATCCTGCTCGTCGACTTCGCCGAACTCTCGATGGAGCGTGGAATGACGCTCGAGCAGGCGGTCCTCGAGGCCGGCGCGGTCCGCTTCCGACCGATCGCGCTCACCGCCGCGGCGGTGATCGTGGGCGGCGCGGTGATGGTTCTCGACCCGATCTTCCAGGGGCTCGCGGTCGCGCTCATGACCGGCGTGTTCGCCTCGACCGCGCTCACCCTGGTCGTGATCCCGGTTCTCTACTTCGCTGCCACGAGGAAACGCTCATGAAGATGCTGATGATCTTCTGCACGGCGCCGGGGGCGACCCCGCTTCTCGAGATGCTCGACGGGATGGGACTCCGGGGATGGACGCTCGTTCCGGAGGTCTTCGGGGCGGGAAGCACCGGTCGCCACCTCGGAACGCGAGCCCACCCCGGTGTCTCGTCGCTCGTCCTCCTGACCCTCGAGGAGGCGGAGGCCGACGCGGTGCTCCGTGCGCTCGAGGAGCACCGCGGGCATTGCGCCCCGGGCGAGGGGTTCCACGCGGTGCAACTCCCCGTGGAGAAGGCCATCGCGGGGGTGCACCGTGCATGACGTCCTCGTGATCGCTGCGATCGTCGGCGCCTGGTTCGCGCTGAACCGGTGGATCCTTCCCCGCATGGGGGTCCCGACCTGAATGTCCGGCGCATGTCCCCCCGCGGAGCGGGAGGATCGACAATCGAAGAACGGCTAGGAATACTCCTCCGAGCTTGAACGAACCGTCCGCGGGTCCGTTGGTGCGAGGTCGGACATGTGCGCGAAGGGCGCCGCGTGCATAGAGTATCGGAGCGCTCCGGAGGCCGAACCATGAAGCGTACCGCCGTCGTCGTCACTGCCGCCCTCGCCCTCGCCTGCTCCACCGTTCCCCTGACCGGGAGGCGTCAGCTGAGCCTCGTCTCGTCTTCCGAGATGCTCGCGATGAGCGCCCAGCAGTACGGCGAGTTCCTGAAGGAGAATCCGCCGAGCAAGGACCCGAAGGGAACGGCGCAGGTCCAGCGGGTCGGGAAGAGCATCCAGGCCGCGGTCGAGACCTACATGCGCGAACACGGGTACTCCGACCGGCTCAGCGGGTACCGGTGGGAGTTCAACCTCGTCGATGACGAGCAGGTGAACGCGTGGTGCATGCCGGGGGGACGCGTCGTCGTCTACTCCGGTCTCCTCCCCGTCGCGCAAGACGACACCGGCCTCGCCGTCGTGATGGGGCACGAGATCGCCCACGCGATCGCCGAGCACGGAAACGAGCGGATGAGCCAGCAGATGCTCGCGCAGATGGGAGGGGTCGCCCTCGACGTCGCCCTCGCGAACAAGCCGAACGAGACCAAGGACCTCTGGATGGCGGCGTACGGCGCGGGCGCCCAGGTCGGCGTCCTCCTCCCCTTCAGTCGCGCGCAGGAGAGCGAGGCCGACCGGCTCGGACTCGTCTTCATGGCGATGGCGGGGTACGACCCGCAGAAGGCGCCCGCGTTCTGGGAACGGATGGCGGCGGGGAAGTCGGGGGCGCCGCCGGAGTTCCTGTCGACGCATCCCTCGGACGCCACCCGGATCGCGAACCTCAGGTCGCTCATCCCGGAGGCGATGAAATACTACAAGCCGGGGGAGTGACGGACGACGAAGGGGGTGGAGGCCGGCATCTTCGGCCCCGGGACAAGCGCGTCCGCGAATCGCGCGATGCCAGGTTGCGCTCGGCCTCGTCGGGGACGTTCCCATCGCGCCGGTCGACCTCAACCCATCTTCTTCCCCTTGATCCTGTCGGTCTCGGCGAGCCCCTCGACGATCTCGATCTTGATCCCGTCGGAAAGCCCCGTGACGACCTTCCGCCGCTCGAAGACCTGCGGCGCGGTTTCGACCTCGACGAAGGTCTCGTCCCCCTCGAACACGAGAAGTCCTTCGTCGATCGCGAGGACGCCGCTTCGACGGTCGAGGACGATGTCGGCGTTCGCGGAGTAGTTCGCGCGGATGAGGGCACCCGCGTTCCTCTCGAGCGCCGCGCGGATCCGGAACTGGATCGCTCCGGATTCCTCGATTCCCTTTGGGGCGATGTGCTCGAGCCTCGCGCCGAAGCGCTTCCCCTCGATGGCGCCGATCGTCAGTTCGAGCGCCATTCCCGGCTCGAGCTTCCCGACCTCCGACTCGTCGACCTTTCCCTCGAAGATCAGCTCGTCCATGTCGGCGACGGTCGCAATCGTCGTTCCCGCGTTGAACGTGTTCGCCTCGATGACCGAGTTCCCCTCCTCGACCGGAACCTCGAGGATCGTCCCGTCGATCGTCGCCCGTACGATCGTGTTGGAGGTTTCTCCCCCGCGCTGCGTCGTCCCCTTCAGGACGACGTCGAGGTTGTCGAGCGCCGCGTCGAGCTCCGCCTTCGCCCGGTCGCGCTCGAGCTCGCGGCGCCGGTACTCCTCCTCCGAGAGGATCCCCTGCTCGAAGAGGCCCTCGTTCCGCGCGTATTCGCGCTCCGCGTTCTCGACGTTGATCCGCGCGAGCCGCACTCGGTTCTCGGCGGCGGCGAGGCTCGTCGCCTGCGGAATGACCCGGATCTTCGCCACGGGCGCGCCCCTCTTCACGGTCTGCCCGGGCTCGACGTAGAGCGTCTCGACGATCCCCGAGACCTGGGGCTTGATCTCGACTTCCTTCCGGGGAACGACCGATCCGGTCGCGACCGTCTTCTTCACGATGTCGGTGACCTCGGGTTCCTCGGTCTGCCAGATCTCGGGAGGCTTCTGCGACTTCGTCCAGAGGTAGTAGAAGGTGCCCCCGAAGACGGCGACGACGACAGCGACGGCGACGATCGAAAGAAAACGTCTCATAGCGAGCGCAACGCCTCCACGGTGTCGATTCGGACGGCCCGCCAGGCGGGCATGAGCCCTGCGGCGAGCCCCGCGAGCGCCAAG
Organism: uncultured Acidobacteriota bacterium; assembly: GCA_964628935.1. Lineage (GTDB taxonomy): Bacteria > Acidobacteriota > Polarisedimenticolia > Polarisedimenticolales > DASRJG01 > CAYLHQ01. The sequence goes on along the minus strand of CAZVOE010000038.1, from coordinate 5,274 downwards.
ATCCCGAGCGACCGGAGGGCGCTTGCGAGGTCGACGCCCGGGTTCTGGAAGAAGGTCCCCTCCCCGCCGGGAACGAGGCGGGCGACGAGGTCCATCGAGAGCATCCCCGCGATCAGCCCGGCGTAACCGGCGACGGCCGTGAGCAGAAGCGCCTCGAGGACGATTTGCCCCGTGATCGCGAGCGGGGTCGCCCCGACAGCCCGCCGGATCCCGATTTCCGGCGTCCGCTCACGGACGATGACGAGCATGATGTTGCTCACCCCGATCACGCCGGCCGCGAGCGTACCGATCCCGACGATCCAGACGAGGAGGCGGATCCCGGTGAAGACTCCCTGGATCTTCTCGAACTCCTCTTCCATGTTCCACGATCCGAAGGCGCGCGCGTCGTCCGGCGCGACGTCGTGCCGTACGCGCAGGATCTCCTTGACCCTCTCCCCGGCAGCCGACGCCGGCACCCCCTCGGCGGAGAGCACCGAGAGCCAATCGACCCGGTTCCCGTATTGGAAAGCCTGCTGGAAGGTCGAGAACGGGATGAAGATCGTCTGGGAGGTGCGTTCCGCCTGGCCTCCGGTTCCGATGGGGCGGTGGATCTCGATCACCCGGAAGGGAACTCCCTGGATGCGGATGTCCTTCCCGATCGGGTCTTCGCCCCGCTCGAAGAGCACCTCCTGCGCGCGCGTCCCGATCACGCAGACCTTCCGGCGCTCGGCGAGGTCGAATGGATTGAGGAAACGCCCCGAAGCGACCGGGATCGCCTGGATCCGCGCTTGCTCGGCGACGTCCCCCATGATGCTGAAGGCGCCAGACTTGGTCCCGCGCGAGACGTTGAATCCCCCGCGGAAGCCCCCGAGCTGGTTGCGCGGAGCGATGAGGACCGCCTGGGGGACCTGCGCGCGGAGAGCGTCGACGTCGTCATTCGTGAGCTGAATCGGCCGGCCGATCGGTAGCCCGCGGTACGGCTTCGTCGTCCGCTGTCCCCAGACGAAAACGCTGTTCATCGCCCCGTCCGCGAAGCCCTGCATCGCTCCGTTCTCGAGCCCCGTCCCCGAGCCCATCATGACCATCAGGAGGAAGATTCCCCAGAAGACGCCGAAGGCGGTCAGGGAGGTGCGAACCTTGTTCCCGCGCAACGCGTTCCAGATCTCTCGCCAGTGGTCGGCGTCGAAAAGGCTCACTCGTCCCTCAGCGCCTCGATCGGACGGATCGCCGCCGCGCGGCGTGCCGGGAGGAACCCCGCCACCGTCCCCGCGAGCACGAGCAGGCCCGTGGCGGCCGCCGCGATCCCCAGATCGACCTCCGGATTTCGGAACATCTCGGCCCCCGAGACTCCCTTCGCCGCGCCTTCCAGGACGAGAACTCCGAGCACGAGCCCCACGTACCCCGCGATCCCTGTGATGAAAATCGCCTCCTGGAGCACGAGACCGAGGATCGAGCCCGGAGTCGCCCCCATCGCCTTCCGGATCCCGATCTCCCGCGTGCGCTCGCGGACGGCGATCAGCATGATGTTGCTCACTCCGACGACGCCGGCGAGAAGGGTCCCGATCCCGATGACCCAGACGAAGAGGCGGATGCCGTTCATCACGCCGACGAACCTCGCGAACTCCTCGTAGTTGTTCCAGACGAAGACGGCCCGCTTGTCCTCGGGATCGAACGCGTGCCGGCGGGCGAGAATGACCCGCACCTCCTCCACCATCCGGTTCCCCTCGTCGACGGTGGCGTCTCCCGTCGTGAACATCATCTGCCCCAGGCGGTCCCCGCCGTTGAAGACGCGCTGCGCGGTCGAGATGGGTAGGTAGATCCGCTGCATCTCGTTCTCGCCGCCCTCGTCTTCGAAAACACCGACGACGAGAAAGGCGATGCCGTTGATCACGACGTGTTCCCCGATCGCGTCCGCGCCCTTGAAAAGATCTTTCTCCACGACGGCGCCGAGGATCGCGACCTTTCGGTGTTCGCGGATGTCGAGGTCGTTCAGGTAACGGCCGCGCCGGACGATCGTCTTCTCGAGGTACCGGTGGCCGGGGTGCACCGCCCGCACCTCGAAGTTTCCGCTCTCTCGCCCGAACGAGACGGTCGTCGAGCCCCGGATCCAAAAGCGCCCGCTCATGTGCTCGATCCGATCGACCGCTCCCCGGATCTCGTCGTAATCGCGATTGCGGAACTGGATCGACCGCCCCGGCTGCATTCCCTTGTAGGGGGTGCTCGTCGTCCCGCTCGACACCCACACGCTGTTGATCGCGTCGTCGCGGAACTGATACTCGATCCCGTGGCTCAGGCCCCGCCCCGATCCGAGCAGGAGAATGAGCATGAAGATCCCCCAAGCGACGCTGAAGCCGGTGAGGATCGTCCGCAGCTTGTTCTTGAGGACGGTGTCGAGGATCTCCTGCCAGGAGTCGAGGCTAAACATGGGCGGCCCGGACCCGGTCGTGCTCGACCAGACCGTCCCGAAGGCGGATGACGCGCTCGGTCCGATCGGCGATGTCGCGTTCGTGGGTCACGATCAGGATCGTCACCCCCTCCCTGTGGATCTCGTCGAGGAGATCCATGACCTCTCGGGAGGTCTGGGAGTCGAGGGCCCCTGTCGGCTCGTCCGCGAGGATCACCTTGGGGTTGGACACGAGTGCCCGTGCGATCGCGACCCGCTGCTGCTGGCCTCCCGACATCTCGCTCGGCCGGTGCTGTGCCCATGGCTTGAGCCCGACGCGATCGAGGTACTCCATCGCCACCGCGTTCCGTCTCCTCCGAGAGACCCTCTGGTAGAAGAGGGGGAGGGCGACGTTCTCGAGGGCCGTCTTGAATGGAATCAGATGGAACGATTGAAAGACGAATCCGAGCCAGTTCCTCCGATACACGGCGGCCTTCGTCTCGGTGAGGTCCCGGATCTCGACGCCGTCGAGCGTGTACTCCCCTTCGTCGTGCCGGTCGAGAATGCCGAGGATGTTGAGGAGCGTCGATTTCCCGGAGCCCGACGATCCCATGACGGAAACGAGTTCCCCGCTCTCGATCTCGAGGTCGATCCCCTTGAGGACGTGAAGGCGGTTCGGGCCCGTACCGTACGACTTGTGGACGTTCCGGAGCCGGATCATCCGTCCAGTGTAGCGGCGGCTCGTCCCCGCCGCCCGCGGACGCCGCGACGAGGACGCAGGGAAGCGCCCGCGGGGCGCGGGAAGCGGGGCTCGGGAGCGCGGATCAGGCCCGATCCCCTCCGTGGCGGTACAGGACGACCCTCACCTTCTCGGTCGTGACGAGCCCCTCCCCGATCATCCGATCGAGCTCGGGGAGGAAGGCGTCGATCTTCTCCTCGGCGTCGACGATCTCGACGACCACGGGAAGATCCGTCGACAGGCGGAGGATCTTCGCGGAGTGGATCCGGCTGTTCGCCCCGAATCCGAGAAAGCCGCGGACCACCGTAGCGCCCGCGAGCCCCTTCGCGCGGGCGGCGTGGACGATCGCCTCGTGGAGGGGCTTCCCTTCCCACTGGTCGGACTCGCCGATGAAGACGCGAAGGAGCTTCCCGTCTTCGGGGATCTTCACGCGCCGCCTCCGTAGGCCGCGAGGCGCGCGAGGGCGACGCCCGCCAAGAGGGCCGCAAGGCCGGCGAGCACGCTTCCGACGAGGTTCCCCAGCGCCGCCGCGATCCGTCCGTCCCGGAGGAGGGCGTCCGATTCGAAGAGGTACGCGGAAAACGTCGTGAAGCCCCCGAGCAGTCCCACGAGAATTCCCGCGCGCGCCACCGGCCCCATGCCGCCCCGCTCGATCGCGATCGTCGCGAGGAAGCCGATCGCGAAGGCGCCGCTCGCGTTCACGACGAAGGTCCCCCAGGGAAACGAATCGCCCGTGATCCGCTGGACCAGCCCCTGGGTCCACCAGCGGAGGATGCTTCCGGCCGCGCCGCCGACGGCGACGGCGATCGCCGCACGCGCGGCGGTGCTCAGCGCCAAGGCGGGGGTTCCGCCGCCTGCACGTCGTGCTCGCGGAGCCAGTCCTCGATCATTTCGTGGAGGCGCTCGGACCGGAAGAGGAACCACCGGTCCCGGATTTCGGCGTGGGGTCTCAAGGCCTCGCGAAACGAGTGCGGCGATCCCGCCTCGACCGCTTCGTGGAGCGCTCGCGCGGCATCGGAAGGGAGGTCCGGTTCTGCGGAGACGAAGCGACGCATCCACTCCGTCTCCTCCTCGGGAAGGGGGGGCTGGACGTACAGACGGAACGCGTCGCTTCGCTGCCGGCCCCCCGATTCCAGGGCTTCCTCCAGGTCGTCGTCGTCGGGGGAGTCGTCCCCCTCTCCTTCCCCCTCGAGCACCACCTCCCCCGTCACGAGATCGAGATAGTACAGATCGTCCTCGTGCTTGCTGTCGAAGGCGGACTCCAACTCGTCCCAGTCGATACGGATCGGCTTGCGCTTCATCGCGGGGTTCGCTCGTTGGGGGTCGTGGGGAGCATGGCCGTGCGAGCGCGAATCTAACCTCCCTCCGGCGCCTAAATCAAGCCCGTTTCGACGCGAGGGGGGGGTTGCCGCCGCAAGGCGCCGCCCGCAGAATCGGCCCGCGAGGAGGCGCCATGGTCGGCTTCGACGATCTTTACCGGCAGGGAAGCGCACTGACGTGGCAGGCGGGGAAGGAGGACGTCGTCCGGCAGGTCGTGGAGAGATTCGTCGACCTTGGTCCGGGGAGTCGCGTTCTCGACTTCGGGTGCGGAACCGGTTGGACCGCCCCGATTCTGACGGGAACGGGGGCGCGCTACCTCGGAATCGATCCGTCTCCCGAGGGGATCGCGATCGCGGAGCGGCGGAATGCGAACCTCCCCCGCGCGCGGTTCCTGCGGCTCGCGCTCGGGGAGCCGCTGACCGAGGCGCTCCACGGGGCGAAGTTCACCCACATCTTCGCCCTCGACGCGTTGTACTTCGTGCCCGACCTCGAGGCCACTCTACGGGCGCTTCGCGAGACGCTCGAGCCCGGAGGAAGCCTCGTCCACATCTCGCACATTTATCGGGAAAGCCGGGTTGCTCATGACCTCATCGACGACATCACGAGGGACTATGGCCATCTCCACTTTCTGAGCGGTGTTCAATGGCAGCTTCTTCTCGAGCGCGCCGGATGGACCGACGTGCGACGCTACCGCTTGTACGACCGCCGCCCGTTCGACCCGTCGGCGCTCCTCGGTCATCCCGCCGACGCGATCGCTCTCGCCCGCGAGCTCTACGAGAAGGAAGGCGCGCTCGTGATGGTGGTGAGGTGAGGGGGCCATTCCGCTTTTTGTTTCAGAAACGATAGCCACGAA
>CAZVOE010000037.1:6699-25652 GCA_964628935.1 uncultured Acidobacteriota bacterium | reverse complement strand
GCATCGTGCTCATCGGCGAGGCGCCGGGAGCGAGCGAGGATGCCGAGGGCCTCCTCGAGGTGCGAAGCGGCGGAGGCGTTGAGGGAGCGGGGGGAGGGATCCGCTCCCCCGTGAACCCGGATCGCGAGCCAAACGGATCCGAGGAGGACGACGGCCGCGCTGGCAAGCGGGAGCGGACGGGCGCGAACCGGCGAGCCCCCTTCGCTCACACCGCCCGGTCCCGGGCCATCATGACGAATGGGGTCATGAGGAGGATCGCCACGTCCATCGACAGGCCGCGGTGCTCGACGTAGTACAGGTCGTACTGCATGTTGTCGTGAATCCGGAAGGCGCGGTCGGCGCTGATCTGCCAAAGGCCGGTCACGCCCGGCTTCACGCTCAGCCGCTGCCGTTCCATGTCGTTGTACTCCTTGACGATCTGCGGCATCTCGGGACGCGGGCCCACGAGGCTCATTTCCCCCTTGAGCACGGTCCAGAGTTGGGGAAGCTCGTCGATGCAGGTCCTTCTCAGAAACCGACCCACGGGGGTGATTCGCGGATCTTCGGCCGAGCGAGGATGGTCCGCGTAGGCCGGGGCGTCGACGTGCATCGTCCGGAGCTTGAGGATCTCGAACTCCTTCCCGCCGAGGCCGACCCGACGCTGGCGAAACAGGACCGGGCCGGGGGAGGTGAGACGGACCGCGAGGGCGCCGAACACCAGCAACGGGGAGGTGACCACCAGAAGGAGGGCTGCCCCGCCGAGGTCGATCGCCCGCTTGACGCCTTCGACGACCGGATCGCGCTCGACGGATCGCCGGGTGAAGACGGGGATGCTCCCGATCTGGCCAAAGCTGAGAGTGGAGAAGAGCAGGCTTCCGGAGCTGGGGACGCCGTAGAACGGGATCCCCTTGGCCTCGAGCCTCCCGACGATCCGGGCGATCCGATCCGACGGGGCGGATGGCATCGCCAGGAAGACGACGGCGGCCCCGCTGACGAGGAGGGCCCGGTCGAGGTCGTCCTCGCCGCCGAGGATCGGGAGGCGGACCCCTTGCACCCCCGGCCCCGCCTTCACTTCCGAGTACTGGGAGCCGGGTCGGTCGTCGAGGAAGCCGACGGGCTCGAGGCCGAGCGCGTGCTCCTCGAGCAGATGCTGCGCAAGGAGGCGCCCGGTGGTTCCGGCTCCGTAGATCAAGACCGGGACCGATCGCCGCCAGCGGGTGCGGATGGCCGCCTGTAAGCGCCAGAGCAAGACGCGCTGCGCGAGCAGCCCGAACGCGACGAACGGCCCGACCATCAGCATGTGAAGCCGGGAGTAGTCGGGCAACTGCAGAAAGAACGACGCCGCGAGGATCAGGAGGACCCCCGCGGTGGCCGCGCGCACCACCCGGCGGACCGATTCGATCCGCAGCAACCCGAGGTTGCCGGCGTAGGCGCCGTACCCGTGGAGCGCGAAAGTCGTGACGACCGCGAGAATCAGGTCGACGCGGGCGTAGAACTCGGGGTCGTAGTCGCCGCGGCCGAGTCCAGAGGCGAGGTAGGCCCAGTATCCGAGGTACGCGGCTGCGAAGACGGTGGAGAAGTCCGCAAGCGCCTGGGTGAGCCGCCAGCGCCGCCCGGGCTGGAGGCGGAAGGCCTCGCGAGAAGCCCAGGCCCGCACCCTTGGGGGCGCGATCGTAGTCTCGAATGTCTCCGGCGCCATCGTCCAGGGGGCTCCGAGGTCTGACGGGCCACGGGGCCGCGCGGCGCGGATCATACCGCAGAGTCGTTCGAACGCGTGGGGGAGACGCCGGAAGGGAAGGTCCGAGCGGGCGGCGCCCGAATTGCCTGGTTCGTGAAAATGTGGATTATACGGTCGCTCGGAGGGATGGAGGGGCGATGAGCGTAAGGGACGCCGCCTGGCCCGTTGGGAAAGCGACGGAAGGGGAGGCCCAGCCTCTCTCGTCCTGGCTCATCGCGACGGGGGTCTGCGTCGGCGTCGTCGTCGTGTTCCTGTTCACGACGAGCCGCATGTGGCACTGGTTCGTCATCCCGGTCCTACTCTCCGGGATTCTGATCGGGAAAGACGCCATCGAGTGGTTCCGCGGGCGGCTCGAGGCGATGGATCCGCTCGGTCTTTTCTCGTTGTTCGGGTTGCACTTCTTTTTCTTGGCGTACCTGCTGCACGTGAGTCTCGACTTCTATTGGCACTACCGCTACCCCCCCGAGGACTGGCGGCCGTGGTTGGGGTACGCGGCCGCCGCGAACGTCGCGGGTCTGTTGCTCTATCGGTGGACGATCCGTTTCGAACCCAGGAGTCGTCCGGCGACGGTCTGGCGGATCGAGAAGCCTCGTCTGGTCGTGGCAGCGCTGGCGGCCCTCGTGGGCACAGCGTTCCTCCAGGTGCTGATCTACGAACGATTCGGCGGCATCCTCGAGGCCGCTTACGCGCGAGAGAATCGCCCGCGCGGCGGCGATCCGTTCGAAGGTCTCGGATGGGCCATCACGCTCGCTGAGAGCTTCCCGGTCGTTTTCGTGATCGTACTCCTGGTTCTGACTCGAAACAGCCGGCTGTGGCAATCCAAATGGGCGATTCCGGCGTTGCTGATCCCGACGTTTCTGCTGGCGCTCTTGTTCGGCGGGGTGCGAGGAAGTCGAAGCACCATTTTCGTCGTCTTGTTCTGGGCGCTCGTCCTCTTTCACATCTACGTGCGGCCTTTCAGCCGAAAGCTCATTCTGATCGGGCCTCTCGTACTTTTCCTGTTCATGACGGGGTACTTGTTCTACAAACACGGCGGAGTGGAAGGAGCGAGCCAAATCGGGAACGTGGAGGTCCTCGAAGAGATCGAAGATCGAATCGGTTTCGGCGACGTCTACTCGTTCATCCTCCTTCACGATTTTGCCCGCGCGGACAGCCAGGCGCTTCTCCTTTACCTCAACGCAACGGACGATTCCTACTCGTACGCGCTGGGACGGACCATTCTCGCCGGTGCGGTTTCCGTAGTGCCTCGCGCGCTTTGGCCAGATCGCCCGGAGAACGCGAACCGGGAGAAGTCCGCGCTCCTGTACGGGCCTGGATCGAACCGGCCCGTTTCCTGGGTGTTCGGACTTCCCGGGGAGTTCCTTCTCAACTTCGGGCCCCTGTCCCTGCCGCTGGCGTTCCCGATCGTCGCGGGAGTCGTGATGCTCGCGAGGCACACGAGGTGGTGGCAGCGTACGGGTGACGCCCGCGCGCTCTTGTGGCCGCTCCTCCTTTACATGTGTTTCGCGACGCCACTCGGGGAAACGCAGCTGTTTCTCTGGGCGATCGCAAAGAACGGCCTGGTCCCCGGGATGGTCGTGGCGGTCTCGTGCCGTCGCGTTTCGGTTTCGCCCGTTCTCCCCCCGGACCCGGCGTAGCGGCGATGCGCTGCCGGATCCTCCAGGTCGTCCATGGAATGGCGAGAGGAGGTGTCGAGACCTGGCTCATGCACGTCGCCAGGAACGTCGACTTGGAGCGATTCCCGATGGACTTTCTCACGGCCACGCCAGAGCCGCGGCCGTACGACGAGGAGATCCGGGCCCTCGGCTGCAGGATTCACTACTGCGCCCCCTTGACTCGCCCAATTTCGTATGCACGGAATCTCGCTCGAGTCCTGAGAGATCACGGCCCGTATCGAGTGGTTCACAGCCACCTCGCTTTCTTCAGCGCTTTCTGTCTGAACTTGGCCGAGCGTTCGGGCGTTCCAATTCGAATCGCCCACATTCACAACACGGACAGTCGCCACCACGGCGACCGCTACGGCCTCATCCTGATTCGACACGCCTACCGGATCGTTTCCCGTCACGTGGTCCTTCGAACGATGACACATGGTCTTGCGAACTCGGTGGCTGCAGCCGGCTTTCTCTTCGGGCCGCGCTGGTCCGCGGACGGCAGAATCCACGTGCTCCCGTACGGCCTCGACCTACGGAGCTTCGCAAGTCCGTTCCCAAAGGAGGAGACGCATCGATCGCTCGGGATCCCGCCGGGCCGTCGGGTCATCGGCCACGTGGGCCGCTTCCACCCGCAAAAAAACCACGAGTACCTGGTCGAGATTCTGGGGAGGATGGTCGCTCACGGATCCGACGTTCATCTCGTCCTCGTCGGCTCCGGTGAACGCCGGCAGGCCATCGAGGCGCTTCTCCTCCGGAAGGGCCTGCTCGATCGGTGCACGTTTGTCGGGGAACGGGCGGACGTGGCTCCGTACTACGCCGCGATGGACGTGTTCGTTTTCCCGTCGCGCCACGAGGGGCTTGGAATCGTCGCCGTCGAGGCGCAGGCCGCGGGCACCTGCGTGCTCGCTTCCACCGAAGTTCCATCCGAGGCCGAGGTGGTGCCCGCCCTCTTCGAGCGCATGCCGCTTGCGGCCGGGCCAGAACGGTGGGCTCGTCGGATCGAGGCGATTCTCGCTCGGCCCGTTTTCGATCGAAGAGCGGCTTACGACCTCGTCGCGAAAAGTCGATACAGCCTCGCCACTTCGTTGGGGGCACTGACCTCGATCTACGCGGAGAGAGATGGCGACTAGGGCGCCGAGACGTCTTGCTCTCGCCTATACTCCGCCAGGAAAGCTCGCCACAGGGTCTCGCTACGGAACTCGTGCCGCAGTCGAGCGGCGCCCGCTTTCGCATGACGCTCGCGAAGCTCCGAGCGTTTGGCGTAGGTCACGATTGCCGCGGCCAGGCTCGTTGTGCTGCCCGGGTCCACCAACGTTCCAGTCACCCCATCCTCCACCGCATCCACTACCCCAGTCGACCGGAATCCCGCCACTGCCAAACCGGCAGCAGCCGCCTCCAGCGCCACGTTCCCGAAGCCCTCGCGCAGCGAAGGAAACGCGAAGAGGTCCATGACGTGGTAGTAGGGCGCGGGGTCCTCTTGGTAGTCCACCCACCTCACTCTCGGATGCGAACCGAGCCGTTCGAGGAAGCCCGGCGGGAAAGGATGATGGGCCTCGGCATCTCCTACGAGGAGCAATCTCGCGCTCGGAACCTCGTGGAGGATGATCCTGAAGGCCTCGAAGAGATGGACGATCCCTTTGTCGGGAATGATTCTGCCGACGAAACCGATCACGAAGTCGTCTGGCGCGAACCCGAGGCGCAACCGGAGCGCCTTCGCCGCCTCGGCCCGCGTCGGCGTGCGCTCGAAGCGCTCGGCGTCGATGCCGTTCGACGAGCCATGCCCGAAAACGACGATCTTGTCCCGCGGACCGAGGCCCAGTTCCACGAAGCGCTCGGCGAGGCTTCGACTGATCGCCACGATCCGTGTGGCGCATCGAGCGGCGATCCGTTCCGTCCATCCCAGGATTCGCCGCTTGAAGCCCGCCGTGGTCTCGAGCCGAAGCGCGCGAAGGTGGTAGACCCGAACCGGCACGCCCGCGAGGTACGCGGCGAGAACTCCCAGGAACCCCGCCTTGGGCGTTCCGGCGTTGACGATGTCGGGCCGAAGTCGGCGGATCTCGCGGTACAGGCGGAAGAGGGTCACGAGGTCCCGGAGCGGAGCGATTTCCCGCTCGATTGGAACGGGGATCCCCTGGACTCCCTCCCGGCGCGCCGCGTCCTCGAGATCCGGTCCTGGTGGGGCGATCAGGAAGACCTCGAAGCCGTTCTTCCTCAGGAACTCGAGGTGGCCCCGAAGGAAAAGCCTCACCGACTGCCGGGGGGCGGTCACGATGTAGACGATGCGGATCATGCCCGGTGCTCCCGGAGCCACAGCTCGAGCATCAGGAGGGCGTAGAGGACCTGTGCTCGGTTCCTTGCACACGCTGCGCCGCCCGCCAAGACACGAGATACGAAGTCCGGCTGGATCCACTCCAGGAGGAGAGCATCCTTCCCTCCGAGGGTGTCCCGCACGACCTCGCGGAGTTCGCCGTCCAGCCATTTCTGCAGGGGCACCTCGAAGCCTTGCTTCCTCCCGTCGAGGACCTCGTTCGGGACGATCCCTCGGTAGGCGTCCCGGAGGACACGTTTCCTCCGCCCGCCCCCGAGCAACTGGCGATCCGGCAGCGTGAAGACGAATTCCGCGAGCCGGTGGTCGAGCAGGGGAGACCGCGCCTCGAGCGATGCGGCCATCGTCGCGATGTCCATCTTCACGAGCATGTCGCTCAGGAGGTTGACGAGGATGTCGCCGTGCATCTGCGTCCGAAGAACGGAGAGCCCCTTCGGCAGGACCGATTCAATCCACGCCTCGGTCGGGCGCACCGCCGGCCCGCGCCAAATGGCTCGCTTGTCCTCCTCGAACAAGAGGTCGGTCGTCCAGGCCAAATGACGAGCCCCGGGGTCCCGGGCGAACCCGTTCAAGAATCGGAGCGCGAAGCCGACTCCGGATCGTCGGGCGGGGGCGGACTTCTCCACCGCGCCGGCGAGAAAACGGCAGGCGGAGCGAGGGACCCAACGGACCCTGTCCGCAAGCCATGGGGCGACGTGGTGCCTGTACCCCGCGAACAGCTCGTCGCCGCCGTCCCCGGTCAGCACGACCTTGACGGCCTGACGGGCGAGCCGAGCGACGGCGAGGGAGGGGATCGCACTCGAGTCCCAGAAGGGCTGGTCGTACCTTCGGACGACTTCGACAAGCCCCTCGAGCGGCGTGACCTGAAGCGCGAGGACCTCGTGCTGTACACCGAACGAGGCGGCGGTCCGCGTCGCTCGGGCAGACTCGTCAAACTCTGCGGCGTTCATGGCGACCGTGAAAGTACGGAGTGTGGGACCGGCGTGTCTCGCCGCTTCGGAGGCGACGACGGAGGAATCGACCCCGCCCGAAAGGAATACCCCCAACGGCACGTCGCTTCGCAGGCGGAGCCGGGTTGCCTCGGAGACGAGTTCCCGCACCCGCTCGAGGGTCTCGGGGTAGGGCCGGTCCTCGACGCGGGAGTAGTCCACCGCCCAGTACGGCTGGATGCGGTCTCTTCGTCCGTCGAAGGTCAGGCGGGAGCCCATCGGCAGCGCCTCAACCTCCGCGTGGATCGTCGCGGGCTGGGGAACGGCGCCGACCGAGAGGTAGTCGTAAAGCCCCTGGGCGCTGACCGTCAGCGGCACGCCGGCGGCCTTCGCGAGCGGGCGAAGGGCCTTGATCTCCGAGGCGAAAACCAGCCCGGGGCCGGGAGTCCGGGCGAAGTACAGGGGCTTTTTCCCGAACCGGTCCCGGCCGAGGAGGAGCGTTCGAGTCCGGCCGTCGTAGAGGGCGAATCCGTACATGCCCCGTAGGCGCTCGCAGAGGCCGTCCCGGTATTCCTCGTAGAGATGGACGAGGACTTCGGTGTCCGATTGCGTGCGGAAACGGTGCCCCTTCGCCGCGAGTTCAGCGGTCAGTTCCCGGTAGTTGTAGATCTCGCCGTTGCAGACGACGAGGATCGTTCCGTCCTCGTTTCCGATGGGCTGGTGGCCTCCTTCGAGGTCGATGATCGAGAGCCTACGCATCCCGAGGAGGACTCCGTCGATTCGCGCCGTCCCCGAATCGTCGGGGCCCCGGTGCTCGAGAAGTCGGAGTGCCTCCGCGACGGAATCGTCGGGAAGGGGGCAGGGAAGCCAGGCACCGAAGATGCCGCACATGAGGGAACTCCTGGAAGGAGTTTCAGGGAGCCGTTCGAATCCGCGGCGCGTATTCTATAGTCGAGTCGCTCCGGATCGGTCGGCGTCGAGACGGAAGGTGGAGAACCTGCAACGCATGCCAAGACTTCGCGCACTCTGACCCGATGGAACTGCTCTTCACAACGGACAACGCGTTCTACGCTTCGGAAGGCGCTGTCTACGACCAGCACTCCTACGACCGGCGTTTCTTTGACGACTATCGTGCCGTTTTTGAACGCGTCGTTGTGGCGGCTCGGCTCCGGTCAGGCGATCCCCCGCAAGGATCGCGACGCGCAGACGGAAGCGGAGTCAGTTTTGTCGGGTTCAAGGACGTTCATGGACCGCGATGGGCTCTGGCACCGATGCGAGCGTACTGTTCAGCGCTGCCGGGCGCCGCCAAAAACGCCGAGGCCGTCTGCGTCCGAATTCCCTCGACTTCGGGGATATTCGCAGCGCGACTCGCGACGAAACTGAATCGACCGCTGATGTTCGAGTTGATCGGCGATCCGATCAGGCAAGTCGGGAGCTTCGGGTTGGGGGGGCGATTGTACGGCCATTACCTCGCCTTTTGGACGCGATGGATCGTTCGGCGGGCGCAGGTCGGTAGCTACGTGAGCCGACGGCATCTCCAGGCCAAGTTCCCGCCCGGAGCGGGCACGATTACCGATAGTCTGTCGAGCATACGCCTGCCGGATTCGGATCTCGTTCGAAATCGCGCCGTTCGCCCCGTCACGAGCGAGTTCAAGATCATCCTCGTTGCCGGCTTCTTTCCTTACAAAGACCATCGCACTCTGCTGCGTGCCACAAGAATCGCGGAAGATCGCGGGGTCCGCGTGCGTGTCGACCTGGTCGGCGATGGCCCTCAGCGACCGGCGATGGAAGCTCTGGCCAAACGCCTGCAACTGAAGTCGGTGGTGTTCCATGGACACGTAGCCTCGCCGGAAACAATCAAGGCACTCTTGGACAACGCCGACCTCTTCGTGATGACCTCGGTCGGCGAGGGACTGCCGAGAGCGATGATCGAGGCAATGGCCCGGGGCCTCCCGTGTGTAGGTGCGGATACGGAGGCGATCGCTGAACTGCTGACGCCCGGACAGATGTTCCCCGTGGGCGATGCCCATGCGTTGGCATTTCTGATGGAAAAGGCCGCGAGAGAGCCGCAACAGCGGGAGGTGTGGTCGGAGCACAGTACGGCGATGGCGCAGGAGTTTGTCGCAAGTAGACTCTCCGGACGCCGGCAACGGCTGCTTGCCCTCCTCCGTGAGTGTGCGATGCGAGGACCCCATGAGGCCGATCGAAGCGACCACCCATGACGCTGCGCTGGTCCCATTCGCGGCGGAACAGCCTGAGAGCGAAGAGCCCTGCCGTGCCCGCTTTACGACCGATCTCAGGCGTGACGAGACCTTCGGTTGACTCCGTGAGGCACCACTCGTTACGTCGAGGCTTCGCATGGACGCTCGCGGGAAACGTGCTTTTCGCGGGGTGTCAATGGGGCGCCATCATCGGACTTGCGCGCCTCGCGTCGCCGGAGAGAGTTGGTGAGTATGCTCTTACGTTGGCCGTGACCGCGCCGGTGTTCCTTGGCGCCAATCTTCACCTTCGTTCCGTTCAAGCTACGGACTCTCGTACGTTGCACTCGCTCGGCGCTTTCGTGGGACTTCGCGTCCTCAGTACGAGCGCGGCGTGCTTCGTCTCGGCCGTGGTGGCCATACTCCTGCAGTCGGTGAGCACAACAACGCAACTCGCGATCGTCCTCATGGCCTTCGCGAAGGCTGCGGATTCGTTGAGCGACGTCGCGTACGGAGGGCTCCAGCGAATCGAGCGGTTCGAGACGATCTCCCGCTCGATGATCCTGAGAGGGGCCCTCGGGCTCATCGCTTTGCTCGGCGTGTTCGTGTTCACGAAGAGCGTCGTCTGGGGAATCGGAGGGCTTGCCGTCGCGTGGTGGGCCGTCCTGTTTGTCGTCGATCGGCCGGTCGTCCGTGACGTTCTGGCGGACGGGAACGGGAGGTCGATCTGTCCTTCGTTCGAGTTCGCGGCGATGGCGCGGCTGGCCCGGCTCGCGCTTCCGCTCGGAATCACGTCGCTCTTGATGTCCCTCGTGGTCAACGTTCCGCGCTACTTCATCCAGGGGGCGGGCGGGGAGTCGTTGCTCGGCATCTTCTCCGCCATTTCGTACCTGATGGTCGCCGGTACGATGGTCCTCTCGGCGCTCGGACAGTCGGCGACGCCGCGAATGGCGCGGTTCTTCGCCGATGACGATCGCCCGGGGTTCGCGCGCCTTGTCCTTCGGCTGAGCGGGTTTTCCGCGGCTCTGGGGACGGCAGGAGTACTCTTCGCCTGGGCGTTCGGCGAGCCGTTCCTTCGCCTCGTCTATGGGCCGGAGTACGCGCCGTACACCACGGAGTTCCTCGCGATCATGGTCGCGGCCGTTCCGGGCCTCGTGATGAGCGCCCTCGGGTTCGCGGTGACCGCCACCCGCAGTTTCGATCCGCAGCCTTTCGCCCTTGCCGTCCTCGTCGGGGTGTGCGTCGCGGCCTGCGCCTACTTCGTCCCCGAGGGCGGGATCCTCGGCGCCGCGATCGCGATCGGGTTGACGTACACGGTGGGGTGCCTCGCCTTCGGCGGTCTACTCCTCCGTGCGAGCCGCAGACGAAGCGCGGAGTCCTAGCCGCTCGCGCTCTTCGGACGGAAGCGTCCCGGGGACGCAGAGGAAGTTGTAGGCCGCGGCACTCGACCGCTCTCCTACGCTCTCGACCCTCGTCGGGCCGTCGTCGCGCAGCACGTGGAAGGTGTAGCCGAGCGGCTTCAGAACCTCGGTGATCGCGCGCCCCGGCCCGTCGGGATGGCACTCGAGAAAGACGACGGGATGGTCTTCGCGGAGGCACGTCCCGGCTCCGCGAAGGACTTCGTGCTCGAATCCCTCGACGTCGATCTTCATTGCCCCGATGGAAGCGCCAAGGCGCTCCCGCACCCGGTCGACCGTCGTCAACTCGACCTCGATCCGTTCTCCGGCGCAGCCGCGGAACCCATCGGGGTTCAGACTCGCCGAGGTCGGGACGTCGACGAAAGGCACGTGAAATGTCGCCCGCCCCGCCTCGGCCCCCACCGCCTCCTCCGACACCGCGATCCGGCCCGACAGACCGTTCAAGGCGAGGTTCTCGATCAACCGCTCGCGCACCCGCGGGACCGGCTCGAACGCGATCCCGCGCAGCGCCGGGTTCACGGTCGCGGCGACGAGGGAATAGAGCCCGGTGTTCGCGCCGACGTCGAGAAAGGTCGCGCGCGACGCGACGACCTCCCGGAAGACCCGCATCGTGCCCCACTCCATCCCCCGAAGCCCCTGCCAGTGGAGGCGGCGCCCGATCAGGTCGTGCCGGGTGGAGCGGTACAGGAAGCGGCCCGGAGGGCACGCGACCTCGAACGTGCGATCGGCGGGGAGGCGGATCGAGACCGCATCGGGCAGGACCCCTGCGGTACCGAGGCGGCGGATCCCGGCGCTCAGGAGGTCGCTGCGTGTGATTCCGTAGAGGAGGTTCCGGACGAGAGGGCGGACTCCTCCAACGCTCGACGGTGTCCCGGTCATCGAGGGTCCAGACGCGCGTTGCGGAGTGCATGGAAGGCGAGGATCCCGAGCACGATCCCGGCGAGCGCGCCGACGGCGGGGATGCGAGGGGCGAAGTCCACGCCGGCGTGGAGGAGGGCGCCTAGCGTCGCCGAGGCGGCCGCCGCGGCGGTTCGTCCACTCGAGACCGACCTTGAGGCACCCGGCGCGAGCGCGAGGGTCGCGAATCCGAGGAGGAGAAAGGGCAGGCCTCCCTCCACCGCCCACTGCAACGGCTCGCTGTGCGCGTGGTCGTAGCGCGCCCGCGATCGGGTGGCGGAAAAGGCGGCGAACGCCTCCTCGAACGCGCCTGCACCGTATCCCACGACCGGCGAGGCGGGGATCATCGCCGCGGCCGCCTTCCAGGTCGAAAGCCGCCCTCCCGGGGCGCCGAGATCGACCTCGAGCTGGTCCATCCGATCCAACGGACTCCTCACATCCTGCCACAGGAGGTACGCGACCGGCAGCGCCACGAGCGCGGCGACCGCGGCGACCCGCCTCCACGACCGCCCGGTCGTCAGAAGATATCCCCCCAATCCAACGAGCGCCGCGGCGGATCCTCCTCGCGACCCCGAGAGCGCGACCCCCCCGAGCATCGTCGCCGCGGCGAGCCCCCCCGCCGCCGTCGCGAGCGCGTGCTGCGCCCGCGGGCGGTTCGGGTGGCGCGCATTCCATGCGGAAGCGCACGCGAGGGCGAACGGCGCGCACATCGAGAGCATCGAGGCGTAGTGGTTCCGGTTGATGAAGGTCCCGGTCGCGGAGTCGAGATAGTGCACCTTCACGAAACCGAAGATCTGCTGCCGCCCCGACAGGAACTCCGCCGCCCCGTACACCGCCTGGAACAGCCCCGCTGCGGCGAAGACCATCCCCAGGAAAAGAAGGTCCCTCGACCGTCGCACCGCCGCGAGGGTCGCGACGCCGAGAAACGCGTACGCCGCGAAGCGGGCGAGGGCGTCCCACGTGTCCGCCGGGGAGAGGGAGAGCGGGTACCACGACCTCTCGAGCTCGGGGAGGACCGCCGCGACCGCCTCCCGCGCCTCTGCGACGGGAGGAGCGAGAAGCCGCACGACCGGCGCGGGGAGGGGCACGGCCTGGAGCGCCATCATCCCCGCGATCCCCGAAGCCGCCCCGATCGCGATCTTGACCCTGAGGGGAAGCGCCGCGCGCTCCGAGACGAGCACCCAGATCCCCGCCCCTCCCAGGACCGCCGCCGCGATCTCGATCAGGAGAAGCGGGAGGGGCTCGACGCTCCCGAAGGGGAGCGGGGCGAGGAGGACGACCGACGCGAGCCCCCCGCGCAGGAAGGCGCGCGTGCCCGCGTGCGGGTCGGGGGTCGGGTCGAAGGAGGGGAGGCCGCGGGGGCCCCTAGGCGCTTCCCGCTCGGCGCCCATATCGCTTCAGGAACCGGCGCTTCGCGCCCGGGACGGTTTCGTCGAGGCCGGCGTGGTAGTGCCGGTAGTAGCGATACCGCCCGTAGTAGTAGCCGCCCGTCTTGTCCGTCACGTCGTTCAGGACCGTCCCGGCGACCTTCACGTGCGCCTGCCTGAGCCTCGCGGCCGTGTGGACGAGGAACTCCCGCGTCGTCTTCCCCGCGCGCACGACGACGACGGTCACGTCGAGCGAGGCGGAGAGGAGCACGGGGTCGGTGACCGAGCCGACGGGCGGCGAGTCGAGCACGACCACGTCGAACGCCGGACCGTCGTCGATCCCCGCGAGGAAGGTCCGAAGGGCGGGCGAGCCGAGCAGCTCCGACGGGTTCGGCGGGACAGGACCGCTCGCCACGAGCGAGAGGCCGGGAATCTCCAGCTCCTGGATCACTTCGTCGACCGACGCGTTTCCGGAGAGAAGGCTCGAGAGCCCGACCTCGTTCGAGGCGCCGAACGACCGGTGGAGGCGCGGCCGGCGGAGGTCGGCGTCGACCAAGAGGACCTTCTTCCCGGCCTGCGCGAGCGTGATCGCGAGGTTCGTCGAGACGGTCGACTTCCCATCCTGCGGCTCGCACGAGGTCACCACGACGTGGCGGGGCGGGTGCTCGGGGGAGGCGAGCAGGAGCGACGTCCTCAAGTTCTTGAACGCCTCGGCGAAGGCCGAGCGAGGGTCGGCGTGGCTCGCGAGGTCGATGTCGGCGGCGGTCGGCGGGGCGTCGGCCGGCCCCTCGACGACCCGGAGCGCCTGGTAGCGCGGGACGTGGCCGAGGACCGAGAGCCCCGACACCCGCGCGATGTCGTTCTCGTCCTTGACCGTGTTGTCGAGCCAGTCGAGGAAGAACGCGGCGGCGACGCCGAGTCCCGTCCCGAGGACGAGCGCGAGGAGAAGGTTGAGCATTTTCCTGGGGCGGACCGGCGTCTTCGGGATTTCTGCGGCGTCGACGATCCGGATGTTGCTCGTTCCCGTGTCCTTGAGCCGCTCGGAGGTCGCGGTCTCGTTCTGACGGGAGACGAGGTCGGTCAGCACCTTCCGCTTCGTCTCGATTTCGGCTTTGAGGCTCGCGTACTGGATCGCGTCGAGGTTCACCCGCTGAACTTCTTTCTTCTGCCGGTCCACTTGCTCCGCGAGGTTCTCGACCTCCGCCCGCGCACGCCGGTAGTCGGTTTCCGCGGCCTCCCGAACCTGGCGCGCGATCGCGCTCGTTTCGAGGTCGAGCCGTTCGCGCGCCTGTCGCATCTCCTGCTCGAGCTGACCGAGGGCGGGCCAGCCGGGGCGGAAGCGCTCCGACATCTGCGAGTGCTTCCGTTCGATCTCGGCGTACTGCTCCTTGAGCTTCGCGATCAGGGGGCTTTCGAGCACCTCCGGGAGCGAGCCCGGGTCGGCCGTCCTCACCGCCCGGAAGCGCGCCTCCGCGACCGCGAGGCGGCCGCGCGCCTCGATGTAGTTCGCGTTGATCGCGGCGAGCGCTTGCTGGCTGATGTCCTGGGTGCCGGAGTCCATCGAGAGGATCTCCTTCTCGGCACCGTAGGCCTGGAGCCGCTCTTCGAGCGCGCCGATTTCCCCCTGGACCCTGAGGACCTCCTTCGTGAGGAACTCCCGCGCCATCGTGGTCGTCCCGTACCGCGCCTGGTAGGTGAACTCGAGGTAGGCCTCCGCGACGGCGTCGGCGATCCGCCGGGCGAGGTCAGGGCTCCGGTCGGTGAAGGCGATCTGGACGAGCTGACTGTTCCGGACGGGACGGACCTCGAGGCCCGCCGCGAGGAAGCCGACCGCGGCGTCGAGGGGGTCTTCCTTTCCTTCGGTCGGGGAGCCGGAGTCAGGGAGGAGCGAGAATGCCCACGCGACGAGGCGGGAGAGAGGGCTCGGGCGGCGGCCGGCGAACTCGGGGAGGTTCGGGAGGTCGAGCCTGTCGGCCGCGAGGCGGAGCACGCTCTTGGACTGCAGGATCTTGTACTGGGTCTGGTAGAAGTCCTGGTAGGCGGAGTAGGACGGGTCGATGCCCATGACGTCCTTGAACGTCAGGATCTCCGGGTTCTGGCGGTCGATCTGGACGGTCGTCGTCGCCTGGTACTCGGGAACGGTGAAAAGGGTCGCGAGCATGACGGTCGCGACGACCACCCCGAGGGAACCGAGCACGACCGCGCGGCGGTGGAGAAGGACGCGAAGGTATTCGAGAACCTGCGCCCTGGCTCCGGAGTCGACGGGGTTCAAGGGACCTCCGGATCTATCCCTGCGGCGCCGACGGGCTGGACGGGGTCGGTTCGTCGTCGTCGGTCGCCTGGTCGATCAGAATGCCGAGGATCACGGCGCCTCCGACGACGATGAGGCTCGCCGTGAGCGGGTTGTTCCACCAGGTCAACCCCCCGCGGTCCTGGTCGTCCTCGGGCGGCATCGGTTGCGCCGAAGCGCTCGCCGGGATCGCCACCGTCACCGTCTGCACTTGGCCGGGGGCCAGCGTGACGGGGGAGGCGACGGCGTAGAGCCGTCCGTCCTTCTCGATCCCCACCCGGTAGGTCGCGGGGGGGAGCCCCTCCGCACGGAAGGCACCCGACTCGCCCGTCTTCGCCGAGGCGGCGATCGCGCCGGTCGAGGTGTCGGCGAGGTGGACGATCGCCCCCGCAAGGGGGGCCGACCCTTGCGCGCCGAGCACGACGGTCCCCCCGAGGGCAGCCACCTCGGACGCGGGGACGGGCAGGGAGACGAGATGCACACCGACGGCGAGGACCGCGGCGAGGAGCGGGTGGGAGCGGCGGCGGGTCATCGCGCCTCCTCCGGGGACGAGGGAGACGGCACCGGCTCGTCGTCGTCGTCATCGAGCGCCTTGAGGGCGCCGCCGACGAGGATCGGAAGGAAGACGACCGAAAGCGCCCCGGTGGTCGGGCTCGCCCACCATCCGAGCCGGTCGTCATCGTCGTCGTCCGACTTCGCTGGGGCGAGTGTCGCCGGCGACGGGATCGAAACGGTGACCGTCCGCTCCATCCCGGGTACGAGAGGGACCGCGCTCGGAGAGACGAAGAGTGTCCCGCCGGCTTCGACCCCGAGGGAAACCGGCTCCGGAGCGAGTCCCCCGACGGCGAACGCGCCTTCGGAGTCGACCAGGAGGGAGGTGATCTCCTCTCCCGTGCGGACGCTCGCGATGTGGACGCGCGCCCCCTGCAATGGCCGGTCGGTGTCGCGCGTGACGACCGTTCCCGAAAGAGCGGCGGTCGGCGCCGCGAGCGCGGGGATCGGCGGGAAGCCGAGCGAAGCGATCAGGGTCAAGACGGTGACTGTGCGGACAAGACGAGCGTACATGCTGTTCCTCCTGGCCGGGAGCGCCCGAGGCCGCCACGTTCCCGCCCAAGAATAGGGGACCCGACGGCGGAAGTTCAAGCGATTCCGGGAAACACCTCTTCGACGCCGACCGGAATGTCGGCCGGGGTGCGGGCTGCTAGAGTACCGGCCCGGTGGACGCGGGAGAGAGCGATGGATGGGAACGAAAGGGAGAGGCTGAGGGCGCTCCTCAAAGAGCAGTCGCTCATGTTCGGCGAGTTCACGCTCGCGTCGGGGAAGAAGAGCAACTTCTACTTCGACTCGAAGCGGACGACGCTCCTTCCGGAGGGGGCGTGGCTCGCGGCGCGTGA
Source organism: uncultured Acidobacteriota bacterium (assembly GCA_964628935.1). Lineage (GTDB taxonomy): Bacteria > Acidobacteriota > Polarisedimenticolia > Polarisedimenticolales > DASRJG01 > CAYLHQ01. Next base: position 9,464 of record CAZVOE010000037.1, on the reverse strand, counting down.
GATTCTCCGCTTGATCCGCGAGCGCGGGATCGAGGCCGACGCGATCGGCGGCCTCACACTCGGTGCCGACCCGATCGTCTGCCCCGTCGCGGCGCTCTCCCACGCCGAGGGTCGGCCGCTTCGCGCGTTCATCGTGCGCAAGGAGACGAAGGAGCACGGGACCGGGCGCAAGATCGAGGGGCAGCTCGAGCCCGGCTCACGCGTGATCATCGTCGATGACGTGGTGACGACCGCGGGGTCGACCTTGAAGGCGATCGAGGCGGCCGAGCAGGCGGGGCACACGGTCGTCGCCGTCATCTGTCTCGTCGACCGGGAGCAGGGAGGAGCCGAGGCGCTCGCGAAGTACCCCTTTTACCCCCTGTACCGAAAGGCGGAGATCTTCTAGGGACCTTCCGCTCATTGGGTTCATTCCGATCCGGGGCTTTTCCCTGGGGTCGTGAAACGCGAGGATGGGCGAGCGCGGCCGGCCCGGGGCGGCGAGCAAAGAGAAGGCGGAATGTCCCCTATCTTCGGTAGTACTCCCCGATTCGATCCACCACTTCGCGCTGCTGCGCCTGCGTCAGCTCGGGAAAGACCGGGATCGAAATCACCTCGCGCCCCGCCCGCTCCGCCGACGGGCATGACCCCTCCCCCTGCCCGAGATGGGCGAAGCATTCCTGGAGGTGGAGCGGCCGCGGGTAGTAGATCGCCCAGCCGATCCCTCGGGCCCTCAAGTGCTCCCCGAGGCCATCGCGGTCCTTCACCCGGAGGGTGTACTGGTTGAAAATGTGGATACACTTCGGGTCGCGCGCGGGAAGGCGCACCGCGCCGCGGTCGACGAGCCCGCTCTCGCGGAAGAGGGCGTCGTACCGGTCGGCGTTTCGCGCGCGCGCTTCCGACCAGGCGACGAGGTGAGGGAGCTTCACGCGGAGCACGGCCGCCTGGAGGGCGTCCAGGCGGCTGTTCCAGCCGAGGTAGACGTGGTGGTACCGCGTGATCTCCCCGTGGACCCGCAGCTTCCGCAACTTCTCGGCCAGAGCGTCGTCGTTCGTCACGACCATCCCGCCGTCGCCGAAAGCCCCGAGGTTCTTCGAGGGGAAGAAGGAATAGGTGCCGGCGGTTCCCATGCTCCCCGCGTGGCGAACCTCTCCGAACCGCTCCGACCGGTAGCGCGCGGAGAGCGACTGGGCGGCGTCCTCGACCACGGGGATTCCGTGCCTTTCGGCGATCGAGAGGATCCGGTCCATGTCGGCGCATTGCCCGAACAGGTGCACCGCGACGATCGCCTTGGTCTTCGGGCCGATCGCCGCTTCGATCCGTTCGGGGTCGATGTTGAACGTCGCGGGGTCGATGTCGACGAAGACCGGCTTCGCCCCGAGGAGGGCGGCGCAGGACGCGCTCGCGAAGAACGAGAAGGGGGTCGTGATCACCTCGTCGTCGGAGCGCACCCCGAGGGCCGCGAGCGAGAGGACGAGGGCGTCGGTTCCCGAGGCGCAGCCGATCGCGTGACGGGCGCCGGTGAACGCCTCGACCTCGCGCTCGAACGCCTCGACCTCCGGGCCGAGAATGAACCCCTGGGAGTCGCAGACCCGCTGGATCGATTCGACGATCGCCTCCCGGAGCGAGGCGAACTGCGGCTTGAGGTCGAGCAGCGGCACGGCCACGGGGGATCCCTCCAGCGTCGGCGGACGACCGCACGGATGCTAGCATCGCCCCCGGTGCGAGTTCCGATCTCCTGGAGCGCCTACCTGTTCGGGGCCTTGGGCCTGTTCCTATTGGCCGCCCCCTGGTCGGGGGTCTGGGAGGCGGCGCTCCTTCCCCTCGCGCCGACCGCGTGGGGGGGATGGGCACGGAGCGGCTGGGTCCGGGGGTTCGTCACCGGCCTCGGGGTGCTGAACCTCGTCGTCGCCGTATCGGACGTCGCCCGCCTGTGGAAGGGAATGGAGGACCGCGCCCGGTGAGCCTGCCGGTCGTCCTCGTGATTCAGGCGATCGCTCCGGACGGCGCCGAGGCGGTCGGGGGCGACCTCCGCGTCCTCGCAGACCTCGACTGCGCGGCGCGGCTCGTCGCGACCGGGATCGTTCTTCCTCCGCCGCTCGGTCGCCACCGTCTACCGGACGACGTGTTGGAAGCGCAGATCCGCGGGATCTTCGCGGAGAAGTTTCCCGCCGTCGTCCGGACCGGCGCCTTTGTGGACCCGGCGCAGGCGGAACGCATCGGAGCGTGCCTCCGAGAGGCGCACGTGCCGTCGGTCGTCGTCGCCTACGAGCCCTGGAGTCGCGCGCCCGAAGTGCGCAGGGCGACGGTCGAGGCGCTCCGCGACAGCCTCGTGCCCGTCTCTCGCGTCCTCGTTCTTCGGGCCGGCCTTGCCGAGGATTGGTTCGGGGAAGGGTGCGAGGATCTGGCTGGGGCGCGCCGCGGCGCTACGGCGCTTCTCGAACGAGGGGCGATCGCCGTTCTCGTCACGGGGCTCTTCTCCGCCGGGCGCGTCCTCGACGTCCTGGTCGACGGCGAACGTACCGCGGTCTTCGACACGCCGCGGATCGCCGCGACGCGGGTCGACGGACTCGCCGTGGCGCACGCGTCCGCGCTCGCGGCGCATCTCGCCCACGGCTTTCCCCTCGAGCGGGCCGCCGGTGCGGCGCAACGTTACGTGGCGGCGCGCCTCGCCGCCGCACGATGATCGCGGTTCAAAAAAAAGGGCGGCCCGTTTCCGGACCGCCCGGCGCCGCCCCGAGTCCTGCCGGGCGGAGCTCCCGAGGAGGAGGGAGGAGAAGGTGCCGGGG
>CAZVOE010000037.1:0-6689 GCA_964628935.1 uncultured Acidobacteriota bacterium | reverse complement strand
GGAGCGAGACGCGGGAACGCGGCGGCCGAGCCCGCCGCGAAGGGCGGCGCGGACCCGGCCGAGCCAGTAATTGAGCGCGTGCTTTCGGTCGAGCATCGGAAGGGGAGGGGCGGCGCGGCGGTCGACTTTCGCGAGCTCCTCGCGGAGCGAGCGGTGCTTCGGGGCGAGTGCGAGCCCGCGTTCGAAGGTCGCGAGGGCGCGCGTCGTCTTTCCACTGAGGAGGTAGACGCGCCCGAGGTTGAGGTAGAGATCCGGGTTGTAGAAGTCCCGTCGAACGGCGGCCTCGCACGCGTGGATCGCCTCGGGAGTCGCACCGTGGGTCATCGCGAGGCTCAGCCCGTAGTACGAGAGGTAGCGCATCTGCGGCGACTTCGCGCTCCGCTGCTTCTCGATCTGGATCGCGGCGTGGAAGTGTCCGGCGGCGTCCTGCGGCTTGTGATCGACCAGCGCGACGAGGCCCTTGCGGAAGTGATTCTCGGCTTCCAGGATCGGCATGGCGGCGGTCGAGCCTCCTTTCTTTCGTGTGTGGTTCTATAGGTACGTTTTGAGAAAATGACATGCAATGTCTTTCTGTTGCACTTACGAAATTGATTCGATTGAATATTGAGCATGTCCCGTGTCTGAATATGCCGACACGGGCGAGCATCTTTTCGCTTGCAATCGCTCTGGTTGTTTTCGGGTGTGGAGGCGGCTCCGAAGAGAAGATCTCGGAAGCTTCACGGATAGCCGATCGGCTGGGCGATCCGCACGCCGAAGCCCGTCTCCGAGAGTTACTCTCCGACCCCGAGCCCGCCGTCCGTGCGGTCGCCCTCGTCGGGCTCGCGGCGGTAGCGCCCGGCGGTAGCGAGGAAGAGATCCTTCGCGCCCTCCGAGACCAGGCCCCGCAGGTTCGCGCGGCGGCCGCCCACTCGCTCACCGAACGTCCCGTCGCGGGGGCCGAAGCGGCCCTCGCGGAGATCGCCCGCCACGACCCGTCCGTCGAGGTCCGGCTCCACGCGGTCGCCGCCCTTCCCCGCCATCCGGGGCCGATTGCCGACGAGGCGCTCGCGGCCGCCGTCGACGATCGGAACGAGGCCGTCCGCCTGCGGGCGATCGCCGCCCTTCCCCCGGAAGGGCTGCGCCGCGCGGTCGCGGCCCTTGCCGCCCACGCGCTCGGGGACGTCTCCTGGAAGGTGCGGGTGGAGGCGATCCGAGCGCTCGCCCGGCTGGAGAGCCCCCTCGCGTGGAAGCCGGTCGAGGCCGCCCGTCTCGACGGGAACGAGTTCGTCCGCGCCGCGGCTTTCGCTGCCGAGACGCACCTCGCGCGCCGGGGGGTTCCCCGGAGCCTCCCAGCGGAGGTTCCGGCGACCGGCTCCGGCGGCGCCGCCGATGCGGTGTATACTCCCCGCTCCGTTCCCGACGCGGGCGGTCCGATCGACGGTCCGCCCGGAAGCCCGTAGGGCAGACCGACTTGAGTTCCCAGTCTTCGTCGTCCCTCCGCGTGTCCGGGACCGCGGACGGCGGCTACGTCGTCGAGGGGGTGGAAGGCGGGGCTCTTCGCGCCCGCCCGCACGGAGCCGGATTCGTTCTGGAGGTTGGCGGCATGTTCGAGGGGACGCTCGACCCAGGCCCCCCGGATGCGCCGGGCTTCCTCCTTCGGGGTGGCCCCACCGGGGACGAGGAGCTGGGCCGGACCACCCGGCCGGATCCGGAGGGGAACGCCGCGGAGGGGACGACGATTCTCCTCGCAGACGGGCGGTGCTTCCGGCTCGCGGTGCGGTGGATCCCCGAAGCGGTCGTCGACCTCGTGGGACTCGAGGGGCCGGGGGAGTACTTGAGGGCGCGCCGGGTCGAGGGGGGATGGCGTGCGACCTGGACGGTCGCCGGGAACTTCCTCCGGGGGGACCGGGCGCTCGAGGCGCTGTTCACCGCGGAGATCGCCCGGCTGGGGTTTCCGGGACAGGCCGGTTCGGAGACGGGATGAGCGAGAGCGACGGCGGCGAGCGATCGGGGATCGGGACATGGCGAAGGCGGAGGAGGCGCAGGCGGCGGCGTCCCGGCGGGCAGGGACAGCAGCCGGCGGGCGCGACGGGAGGGTCGGCAGCCCCGTCGCCGGAGCGCGGAGGAGACGGGGCCTCTTCCGTGGACCCGAACCTCGAGGTGAACGGCGTCCTGCAGATCGGCCCGGACGGATCGGGATGGCTCCGGTCTCCGGCAAACGACTTCGAGGCGGCGCCCCTCGACCCCAAGGTCCCCCGTGACCTGATCGCTCAGGCGGGCCTCGAAACGGGGGTCGAGATCCGCGCGATGGCGAGGCCCGCGCCGCGGCCGAACCAGGCGCCCCTCGTCGCCTCGATCGACGAGGTGCAGGGCGGAGACCCGGCGGCGTGGGCCGGAAGAACGCCGTTCAAGAACCTCGTCGCCGAGGACCCGACGGAGCGCATTCGCCTCGAGACGGAGCCGGACGAGATCTCGACCCGTGTCGTCGACCTGATCGCCCCCATCGGCAAGGGGCAGCGTTGCCTCATCGTCGCTCCGCCGAAGGCGGGGAAGACCGTTCTTCTCCAGAAGCTCGCGCGCGCGATCACGACCAACCACCCCGAGATCCACCTGATCGTCCTCCTGATCGACGAGCGGCCGGAAGAGGTCACCGACATGCGGCGGAACGTCCGAGGGGAGGTGATCGCGTCCTCCGCCGACGAGCTCGCTCGGAACCACCTGCAGGTCGCCGAGGTTTGCCTCGAGCGGGCCAAACGCCTCGTCGAAGCGGGACGCGACGTCGTGGTCCTTCTCGATTCGATCACGCGGCTCTCCCGCGCCTACAACACGGAGCAGCGGGGGTCCGGGCGGGTGCTGTCGGGAGGGATCGACGCGCGCACGATGGAGAAGCCGCGGCGGTTCTTCGGCGCGGCCCGCAAGGCGGTCGGCGGGGGATCGCTGACCGTGATCGGCACGGCGCTCGTCGACACCGGTTCGCGGATGGACGAGGTGATCTTCCAGGAATTCAAGGGGACGGGGAACACCGAGATCGTCATGGACCGTGGGCTCTTCGAGAGGCGCATCTTCCCCGCGATCGACATCTCGAAAACCGGGACCCGGAAAGAAGAGAAGCTCTACGACCCGGAGGAATACCCGCGGGTCACGCTCCTCCGGCGGGCGCTCGCCCCGCTCCGGCCGGCGGAGGCGATGCAGCTCCTGACCGAACGGCTCGGGCGCTACCCTTCGAACAAGGAGTTCCTGGCCCACCTCCTGTCGTGACGCGGCCTTGCCCCCCCGCACCGGGCGACCCAACTTGTCCTTTGCGCGGTTGGGCGAGGAGGTGCCGATGGCCTGGGGGCCGGACGACTGGGACGCGTGGACGCTGCAGGCCCTCGAGGACGACGCGCCCCCGCCGGTCGGTGAGGATCCGGTCCGGGAGTTCCTCCTGGGTATCTCCGGCCGGCGAGGGATGACGGTCGCCGACCTCGGCTGCGGGCGGGGCGACTGGATCGGGTTCCTCTCCGCGCACTTCGGTCAGGTCGTCGCGATCGACTACGCGCCGTTTACCCTCGCGGCGGCCAAACGAGGCTGCAAGGACCCGCGCGTGATCTTTCGGCGGAGGGATCTCCGGGACCTCGGTCCCCTGCGCGATGCGATCCACGTCGCGCTCGCTCTCGAGTCGATCGTCGGCCCGGCGGTCGAGGACGTCGATCGAATGCTCGCGCAGGTTCGCGCGAGTCTCGTCGAGGGAGGGCTTTTCGTCGGCACGTTCCCGGCACGCCCTCGGCGCGGGGGGCCGGTTCCGATGGCGCTCGCGGGGTTCCCGGTCGCGGAGGGTCCCCTCCGGTTCTCCGAGGTCGACCTCCAATACCGGTTGCGGCGGGCGGGGTTCCGTGGGATCCGGATCCGACGCCTCCCGGCCTCCTGTGGCCGTGGAGAACGGCTCTTCGCGATCGCCGCGCGGCGGGGCGACAACTAGGGAAGCGCCCGTTTCCCCTCGACTCCAGCGCGAGATTCCTGGACCCGGGATCGCCGGGGGACTCGCCCCGGCTCCGAAGCAGCCGAGATCGCGGCGAGCGTTCGAAGCGCCGTTTCCGTCCTTCGAGGAGCGGGGGATCGGGAGGGACGTCCGCTAGCCGACCAACACCGCCCCGCCGTTGACGTTCAGGATCTCTCCGGTGACGAACGAGGCGAGGTCGGAGGCCAGGTAGAGGACCGCACCCGCGATCTCCTCGGGTCGGGCGGCGCGGCCGAGGGGGATGGCTTCCAGGATCTTCGCCGCCTCGGTCCCCGCGAGCGACTCGGTCGTCATGTCGGTCACCGTCCAGCCCGGCGCGACGCAATTCACCGTGATCCCGTGGGACGCGAGCTCGACCGCGAGCGACTTCGTCAACGAAATCACCGCCCCCTTCGTGGCTGCGTAGTGGGCGTGGAACGCCTCGCCGCGCTGCCCGGCGGTCGACGAGACGTTGACGATGCGCCCGTACCCCGCCTCCTTCATCACGGGGACCGCCTCGCGAATGCAATGGAAGGTGCCGGTGAGGTTCACCGCGAGCATCTCCGCCCACTCCGTGTCGCTCATCTCCTCGATCGCCGAGCCCTTCCAGATCCCGGCGTTGTTCACGAGGATGTCGAGCGAACCGAAGCGCGAGACCGTCTCCGACACGAGCATCTCGGCGTCGTCGCGCCTCGAAACGTCGGCGCCGAGCGCGAACGCTTCCCCGCCTTCGCGCTCGATCTCCTCGACGACGAGGTGCGCCGACGGGGACTCGACGCGGAAGTTGACGCAGACCTTCGCGCCCGCGCGCGCGAGCATTTGGCAGACCGCGCGGCCGATTCCTCGGGATCCTCCGGTGACGAGCGCCGACTTTCCGGTGAGGTCGATCACGGGTGGGCCTCCTGACGCGACGGGGCGTCGGTCGGGTCGGGGAGAAGGGCGAGCTGGCCGCAGGCGGCGCGCGCGTCGGCGCCGCGGCTCCAACGGATGCTGACCGGGAGTCCCTTCGCGAGAAGGCGGTCCCGGATCGCCACGACGTGCGCACGATTCGGCGGGCGATAGGGGAGCCGGCCGGGGACCGGGTTGAAGGGGATCAAGTTGAGCTTCGCGGCCGGGGACCGGCGGAGGATCTTCGCGAGTCGGTCGACGTCGGCGGGATGGTCGTTCACCCCGCCGAGGAGGACGTATTCGAATGTGTAACGGTCACCCGTCCTCTCGTGGAAGCGCTCGCATGCCTCGAAGAGGCGCGCGAGGGGATAGCGGCGGTTGACCGGCATCAGGCGGTCGCGGAGGGCATCGGTCGTCGCGTTCAACGAGACGGCGAGCCGGGGCCGGACCGGCTCCCCCGCGAGGCGCTCGATCTGGGGGGCGAGTCCGGAGGTCGAAAGGGTGATCCGCCGCCACGAGAGGCCGAACCCGTCCGGGTCGACCAGGATCCGGAACGCCGCCATCACCCCGTCATAGTTGTGGAGCGGCTCCCCCATTCCCATGAATACGACGTTGAAGGCGGACGGGTCCCCCCCTCGGTCCTCCTGGATGCGCGCGACCTGCCCCACGATCTCCCCGGGGGAAAGGTTCCGGACGAACCCCATCTTCGCGGTGAGGCAGAAGTCGCAGTCGAGAGCGCACCCGACCTGGCTCGAAAGGCACAGGGTGACCCGGCCACGCTGGACCATGTGCACCGCTTCGATCGAGCCGCCCTCCGCGGCCGCGACCCGGTACTTCACCGTGCCGTCGGCCGCCTCGGCCCGCCCCTCGATCGTCCCGGGATCGAGCGCGTACCGCGAGGAGAGCCGCTCGCGGAGCGGGCGTGCGAAGTCGGTCCAGCGGTCGAAATCGAACACGCGCCGAGCGTACATCCAGCGGAACGCCTGACCGCCTGCGAACCGCGGTGCGCCTTCGCACGCGAGTGCCTCGGCGAGCCCGGCGCGATCGAGGCCGTAGAGGTTCCGCCGTCCGGGCATCGACCGCGAGTGTAGCATCGCCTTGACACCCGGAAGACCGCTTCGGTAGCGTGCCCCCGGAGGGCTAGTCGTGAAAAGAGACCAGGTCGCGTTTCTCTTGGGGGGGCTCGCCTTCGGGTTCCTCTTCGGCTTCGCCACGCACCATACCTTCTGGGCGCTGCCGGGGAAGGCGGAGGCGGCGGCCCAATCCTCCCCGCCGCGGCCGGCCGGTCCGACGGCGATGACCCAGACGCCGCCAGACCCCGCGCCCCAGGGCAGGGGCGCTCCGATGGTCGAGGAGATCGACGCCCTCAAGCGGCGCCTCCAAGAGAACCCCTCCGACCTCGCGGCGGCGACGCGTCTTGCCCATCTGCACCACGACGTTCGGATGTTTCGGCAGGCGATCGAATTCTACGCGCGCGCGATCGAACTCTCCCCGAAGGACCCCGACCTCCTGACGGACAAAGGGGTTTGCCACCAGGAACTCGGCGAATTCGAGGAGGCCCTTCGCCTCTTCTCGCGCGCCCAAGAAGCCGCTCCCGGCCACTGGCAGTCGCTCTACAACCAGGCGGTCGTCCTCGGTTTCCGCCTCGGCCGGCACGACGACGCCCAGGCGATTCTCGTGCGGCTCGCGGCGGCGCGCCCCGACCTCGACCTCGAGGGGCTCCGAAACGCCCTCGAAGCGGAGCGGGCTCGCGGGGGGAACGCCCCGTCGTGATCCGCAAGTGGATCGTCCTGCTCGCGATCATCGGGACCTGGGTCGTGGCCAGCCGGATCGCGCGCCTCGCAGC
>CAZVOE010000036.1:10159-26219 GCA_964628935.1 uncultured Acidobacteriota bacterium | reverse complement strand
GTCTTGCTGGGGGCGATGCCCTGCGCTGCCGGGAACTCGCCGGCCGGCGCCTCGGCAACGGATGGCCCGGTCATTCAGACTGCGGGTTCCGCGCAACGCGTGGTGCTTCTCGACACGGTCCTCCAGCTCGCACGTGACCGGGCCCCGGCGATCGCGGCGGCCCGCGCTCGCGTATCGCAAGCCGAAGAGCGCCGACGGGCCGCCACCCTTGTCCCGGACCCCGTGTTCAACGCCGGGTTCGGCCGGGGGGAGCCGCGGGATGGCGGCGCCACGCGCTCGGAATCGAGTCTCGAAGTGTCCCAGTCATTCCCGGCGCCATGGGGCCTTCGCTCGCGCCGGGCCGCCGGGACCGCCGCCATCGCAGCAGCGACCTCGCAGGTCGACGCCGTGATTCTCGACGTTCTCCTCGAGGCGAAGGCCCTCTACTACGAGGCCGCCCTCGGAGCCGCACGCGCGGACGCGCTTTCCCAAGCCGCGGTGGACGCACGGTCGTTGAACGAGCTGGTGGCGAGGCGCGTCGAAGTCGGGGAAGCGCCCGGAGCGGACCACCTTCGGACGACCGTCGAAGCCCTTCGCGCGGAGACCGAGGCTCGCGCGGCTGCCGCGCAGGCCGCAGGCGCCAGGGGGGCGCTGAACCGTTTCCTGCTCGGAGCCCTCGGAACCGATTACTCCTTCCCACGCGAGCTCGATCCAAGCGACCTGGCGCCGACGCCTGATGGCGCCGTCGAGCTCGCCGTTTCGCGCAACCCAGCAGTTCGCGCCGCGCAATCGAGAGTCGAGGCCGCGAGATCGGCCGTCGACGCCGAGCGCGCCGCCCGGCTCCCCGGCCTCGAAGTCTCCGCGTTCAGCTTGACGGAGCTCGACCGGCAGGCCACGGGCGCGACCTTCGGAATCTCGATTCCCCTGTGGAACCGGAACAAGCCGGGAGTCGGGCTCGCACGAGCCGAGCTTGCGGAAGCGGAAGCGGAGTTGGGCGCGCTGCGCACCGGCATCGAAGCCGACGTCGAGCGCCTGGTCAGCCGAGACCGCGCCGCACGCGAGATCGCTGTGGACTACAGAGTCCGAATCCTGCCCGCCGCGCGCGAGGCGCTCGCCGTCTTCCAGAACAGCCTCGAGCAGGGGGAGGCGAGCCTGCTCCAGTGGTTGGAGGCGCGACGGAGCTTCCTGGAGACGCTGCGGGCGGCATACGAGGCCCAGCTCGACGCCTTCGTCACGCGAGCCGAATTGGAACGGCTCACCGGAGATTCCCATGCGAGCAACTGACCGCAACGCAACGCCCTTGCTTCTCTTGCTCTTGGCGCTGGGCCTCTCGGTGGGCTGTGGGCGTGACGGCGAGGATCGCGACGCGCCACACGGGCACGCCGACGAATCGGAGCACGCGGAAGCGGGCGCGCACGAGCCCGAGATCCCCGACAGCGTGCGACTGACGGGCGCCGCGATCGCGGAGTCGGGCATCCAGACGTGGAAGGTCCAGTCGATGGACCTCGAACACCTCCTGGTGCTGACCGGGACCATCGGTCATGACGAGAACCGCCTGCTCCATGTGGCCTCGAATCTCCGCGGGCGGGTAGCGGAGATTCCAGTCGACCTCGGCCAGCGCGTCCGGAAGGGCGACCCGATCGTCTGGATCGAGAGCGTGGACTTGAGCCATGCCTGGGACGAGTTCGTGAAGGCCCTGTCCGACCTGCGAATCGCCGAACGCGCCTACGAGCGTGCCCGGTCACTCCTCGAGACGAAAGCGATCAGCGCCGGGGAGTACCAGAGCCGCGAGGGCGCCTTCCTGGCCCGGAAAGTCGAGGCGGCGACTCTCGAGCGCACGCTGCGCCAGTACGGGGAGGGAGAGGACGAGATCGTGGCCGTCCGCACTGCGGTGGAAACGAATGCCGAGGTCCCGCTGCCCGCCGGAGGGCCGCACCGCTTGGCGGTCCGTTCTCCCTTCGACGGGAAGATCATCGATCGGAAGGTGACTCCCGGTACGCTGGTCGAAGCGCTGCAGCCGCTCGTCGGCGTCGCCGACCTGTCGTCGGTCTGGGTTTTCCTCAAGGCCTACGAGAAGGATCTCTCGCTGCTCGAGAAGGGCCTGACGGTCGCGATTCGAGCCGACGCCTACCCGCAGGAGTCCTTCGCCGGCCGGATCGACTTCTTGGGAAGCGTTGTCGACGCAGGGAGTCGCACGGTACAGGTGCGCGCCACAGTGGACAACCGCGAGGAGAAGTTGCGTCCGGGGATGTTCGTCAAAGCGACGGTGGACGTTCCGCGACCGCAATCGGAAGCGCATCCCGTGGTCGCCGTGCCGCAGAGCGCTCTCCAGACGCTCGAAGCGCGGACGGTCGTCTTCGTCCGGACCGAGCCCGGCGTATTCGTGCGGCGGATGGTCGAGGTCGGCCACACCTTCGAGGGGTTCACGGAGATCCTGGCCGGCGTCGCGGTCGGCGACGACGTCGTGACCGAGGGCAGCTTCGTCCTCAAGTCCGAGTTCGCCAAGGCCACGCTCAAAGAGGACCACTGAGATGCTCCAGCGCATCGTCGACGCCAGCCTGGAGAATCGCGCGGTCGTCCTCATCGCCGCGATTCTGGTGGTCGTGGGCGGGATCTACGCCCTGACGCAGCTTCCGATCGACGCCGTTCCGGATATCACCAACGTCCAGGTGCAGGTCCTCACGAAGGCCCCCGCCCTCGGGGCCGTGGAGATGGAGCAGTTCGTCACCTACCCGGTCGAGGCGGCGATGAACGGGCTGCCTCGCCTCGTCGAGATCCGGTCCGTCTCCCGCTACGGCCTGTCCGCCGTCACCGTGGTCTTCGAGGACGGGGTCGACGTCTACTTCGCGCGCCAGCTCGTGGCCGAGCGACTGGCGCAGGCCCGCGAGTCGATCCCGGAGGGCTTCGGCAACCCGGAGATGGGCCCGGTCACCACCGGGCTGGGCGACGTGTTCCAGTTCACCGTCGAGGGCGAGGGCGTATCGCCCATGGAACGTCGGACGATCCTCGACTGGCAGATCGCTCCGCGCCTGCGCGCCGTGCCGGGCGTGACGGAGGTGAACACGTGGGGCGGCCTGCCCAAGCAGTACCAGGTCGTGGTGGACCCGACGAAACTCCTCGCCTACGAGTTGTCCCTCAAGGACGTCTTCGAGGCCGTGGAGCGTGGTAGCGGGAACTCGGGCGGCGGCTACATCGAGCGCAATCGCGAACAGTACATCGTCCGAGGCGAGGGGCTCGTGGCCTCGCTCGCCGACATCGAGAAGATCGTCCTCAAGGTCGGCCCGGACGGGACCCCGGTGACCGTGGGTAGCGTGGCCAAGGTGCGCGAGGGGGCCATGCTGCGGATCGGCGTGGCGACCGCCGACGGCAAGGGCGAAACCGTGATCGGCCTCGTCCAGATGCTCGCCGGGGAGAACGCGCTTGAGGTCTCGACGCGCGCCCGCGAGGCCGTCGAAGAACTGCAGGGCTCGCTTCCGCCGGGGGTCCGCATCGTTCCCTATTACGACCGCTCGAACTTCGTCAATCGGGTGATCCGTACCGTCGAGACGAACCTGCTCGAGGGCAGCCTCCTCGTCGTGGCGGTGCTCTTCGCGTTTCTGGGTAACTGGCGGGCGGGTCTCATCGTGGCCTCCGCCATCCCGCTGTCGATGCTCCTGGCGTTCACCGGAATGGTCGAATCGCGCATTTCCGCGAACCTGATGAGCCTCGGCGCGATCGACTTCGGCCTGATCGTGGACGGCGCGGTCGTTCTCGTGGAGAACGTCGTCCGGCGCCTGTCCGAACCCGAGGGGCGCGAGAAGACGGTTCGGCAACTCACCGCCGAAGCCGCCCACGAGGTGGTGCGGCCGATCGCCTTCGGGATCGGGATCATCATCCTCGTCTATGTCCCCATCCTCACCCTGGGCGGCATCGAGGGAAAGATGTTCAAGCCCATGGCCTGGACGGTCGTCTTCGCCCTGGCCGGCTCGCTCGTGCTGACCTTGACGGTGACGCCGGTGTTGGCGTCGCTGTTTCTCAAGAAGACCGGACACGAGCACGAGCCGAGATTCGTCGGAGCCCTCCGTCGCGGTTACCTTCGCGCGCTCGAGCGGTGCATCCAGTGGCGATGGACCGTGCTCGGAGTCGCGAGCGCGATCGTCGTCGTCGGCGCTCTCCTGGCGACCCGACTCGGAGGAGAGTTCATCCCGCGCATCGACGAAGGGGATCTGTCGATCTTCGCCATCCGGCCCCCGTCGGTGGGCATTTCCGAGGTGGCCGCGAGCACGGGACGCATCGAGCGCGTCTTGATGCGATTCCCCGAGGTCAACACGGTCGTCAGCCGATCGGGAAGCCCGGAGCTGGCCACGGACGTGATGGGGATCGAGCTGGGCGATGTCTTCGTCATGCTGAAACCGAAATCCGAGTGGTCCACGGCTCGGACCAAGGGCGAGCTCGTCGAGAAGATGGAAGAGGCGCTGGACGAGTCGGTGCCGGGCATCGGGTACGCGTTCCTGCAGCCGATCGAGATGCGCTTCAACGAGCTGATCGCGGGCGTCCGATCCGACATCGGGATCAAGCTGTTCGGCGATGACCTGGAGGTGCTTCGGCAGAAGGGACAGGAGATCGCCCGCGTCGTGGCCAATGTCCCGGGTGCCGAGGACGTGAAGCTCGAGGAGACGACCGGCCTTCCCGTCATTCGCGTCAAGGTCGACCGGGACCGCTGCGCGAGGTACGGCGTTTCGGTTGGCGACGTGCTCGATACCGTGGAGGCCGCCCGCGCCGGGAAGGTGGTGGGGACGGTCTTCGAGGGTCAGCGGCGCTTCTCTCTCGCGGTCCGCTTCGAAGACGAGACGGCGAACTCGCTCGAGGCGCTCGCCAACGTGCCTGTCGCGTCCTCGGACGGCTTGCCAAGCGTTCCCCTGGGCCAACTCGCGGACATCGCCCTCGACACGGGGCCGTCCCAGGTCAGCCGCGAGTCGGTACGCCGCCGGATCGTCGTCGAAATGAACGTGCGCGGGAGAGACGTAGCCTCGGTCGCGGCCGACGCGCAGGAACGGATCCGGAGCCAAGTCCAACTTCCCCCCGGCTACTACATCAAATGGGGCGGGCAATTCGAAAACCTGCAAGCCGCGACGCGCCGCCTGGCGATCGTGGTCCCGCTGGTGCTGTCCCTCATCTTCGCGATGCTGTATTTCACGTTCGGCTCGCTCAAGCCGGCGATTCTCATCTACCTGAACGTCCCGTTCGCGGCCACCGGTGGGGTGGCGGCGCTGTTGCTTCGGGGCTTGCCCTTTTCGATCTCCGCGGGCGTGGGCTTCATCGCCCTCTTCGGCGTCGCCGTGCTCAACGGACTCGTCCTGATGACGCAGGTGAGGGACCTCGAAGCCAGGACCGCCCTCGGTCCGCTCGACGTGCTGCGCCGGGCCTGCGCGTTGCGCATGCGGCCGGTGCTCATGACCGCGCTCGTCGCATCGCTCGGGTTCGTCCCCATGGCGCTCGCGACCGGTTCGGGGGCCGAAGTCCAGCGACCGCTCGCCACCGTGGTGATCGGCGGGCTCGTGACGTGCACCGCGCTCACGCTTTTCGTATTGCCGACCATCTACTACAGCCTTTCCGGACGTGAACGTTCGCCGCGAGTTGAGGAGGCGTGAAATGAGCGGAGAGTCGCTGAACGCGGTCGTTGTCTTCATCCAACCGTTTCAGCTCGAGTCGGTGGTCAACGCCTTGCGGCGCATGCCGAAGTTTCCCGGCATAAGCGTGTCGGAGGTCCGCGGCTTCGGGCGTCACGGCGCTCACCCTCCGCATGAGGGTGAGCTCGCGGAAGTCGTCCCCCTGGAAAAGAAAGTCCGTCTCGAGGTCTATTGCCTCGCGAGCGAGGCTACCTCCATCCTGCAAGCGATCCGGCAGGCGGCCCACACCGGGCATCAGGGAGACGGAAAGATCTTCGTCGTCGACGTCGCGTGGGCCATGCGCATTCGGACCGGAGAGATCGGCCCGGCAGCTCTCGACGGCGGAGTCGGCCATGTCGATTCCGGCGAGTCCGAGCCCATCGATGAAGGATAGGCACCGGCGGCGGTCCGGTCGGGGCCGTGCCCGCATGGAAGGCACGTTGGCCATGGGACGTGCCCGGGCCCTGGCGATTCTCGGATTGTCCGTCGCCGGTGTCGTCATCAGTTCCTATCTCATCTACGCCGGCCATCGGCTCGGTCGGGACCCTGCCTGGGAGAGCCTGTGCACGGTCAGCGAACGCTTCGACTGCAACGCCGCGATTCGCAGCCCGTATTCCTCGGTCTTCGGTGTGCCGCTTTCGGTTCTTGCCGCGTCCTTCTACATGCTCACGGCTCTGCTGGCGGCCGTGGATCTCTGGGCTTTTCGCAGGAGGTGGCCCAGGTCGCCCGCCATCCTCCTGCTGCTCGGATCGTCGATCGCCTGCGTGTTGTCCGTGGGATTGGCCGGAGTGTCGGCGCTCGTCGTCCGCTCCTGGTGCTTGCTCTGCATCGCGCTCTACGTCGTGAACTTCTGCATGCTGCTCGTATCGGTGTCGGCGCTTCGCGCCACGAAGGAGACGCTCCGCTTCGCGCTCTCGTCCGAGCGGGCGCGTTTGGCGAAGCATCCCGTCCCCGCGATTGCGTACGTCATCGTGGCGTCCGCAGTGCTCGTCGCGGCACGCGACAATCGCTCCGAGTCCGCTCGCCTGTCGGTCGCCTGCGAGGAGGCGGCGCTGGCAGCCCGGGAAGGTCGCCCCCTGGAACTCGTCGTCTACTCGGACTTCCAGTGCCCGCACTGCAAGGCGTTGGACGCCAGTCTGCGCCAACTGCGGCGACGCCCGCTGGTTCGCATCGTTCAGGAGCCCTATCCTCTCGACCAGGCATGCAATCCACATGCGCGGATCACCAGGCATCCTGGCGCGTGCCTCCAGGCGCTCGCTTCCCTTTGCGCGGACGAGCAAGGTCGGGGCCAAGCCTTCAATGATCGCCTCTTCGATGAAGGCGCCAAAGAAAGGGCAACGCTCACAGCCTCGGCCGTTTCACTCGGGATCGACCGAGGGCGCTTCGAAGCCTGCCTCCAGTCTCCTGCCGTTGCCGCGCGCCTTCGTGACGTCATCGTCGGCGCGGCAGCCCGCCAGGTCAGAGCCACCCCGACTCTTTTCGTCAACGGTCGTCGCCACGACGGCGCGGTGCGCCCCTCCGACCTGAGCTGCCTTCTCTCGGTGCCAGACCTTCCATCGCCGAACACGGTGCCACCGAGATGACGGTGGCCGGCCGCAACGGGAGGCTGTCGTGAACGGGATCGCGTTCAAGATCCAAGGGATGGATTGCGCCGAGGAAGTGACCCTGCTGAAGCGAGAAGTCGGTCCGCTCGTCGGCGGTGCCGACCGTCTGGCCTTCGATGTGCTGAACGGCAAGATGACCGTCCTCGGCTCGCCCACGCCTTCCGAGGACGAGATCCGGCGAGCAGTGGCTCGGGCGGGCATGCGCGCCGAACCGTGGCGCGACGTAGAGCTCGCTACGACGGCGGCCGTTGTCCGCCGCCCGGACTGGAGAGTGATCCTGGTGTTCGCGAGCGGTCTCATGACGGCCGCGGGTCTCGTGGCGCAATTCGCAGCGTCCACGACCGGGAGCGCCGCGGTCTTCCTGGAGGGGCCCGGTCGAGGTCATGACCTTCCGCCCTCAGCCGTGCTGCTGTACGCGCTCGGGACGATCTCCGGCGCGTGGTTCGTTCTGCCGAAAGCATGGCTGGCCCTCCGTCGCCTGAGACCGGACATGAACCTGCTGATGACGGTCGCGATCATCGGCGCCATGGCGCTCGGGGAGTGGTTCGAAGCTTCGACGGTCGCGTTTCTCTTCGGGCTCTCCTTGATGCTGGAGGCCTGGAGCGTGGGCCGCGCCCGACGGGCGATCGCAAGGCTCATGGATCTGACGCCTCCGGTCGCCAGCGTGCTCGACGACGACGGATCCGAGCGCGACGCGCCGCTCGCCGACGTGGCCGTCGAGTCCCGAGTTCTCGTTCGGCCGGGCCAACGATTCCCCCTCGACGGCGTCGTCACGCGCGGGACGAGCGATGTCAACCAGGCCCCGATCACCGGTGAGAGCTTGCCCGTGCCCCGCGGCGCCGGCGATCCTGTCTTCGCAGGATCGATCAACGGCGCCGGCGCTCTGGAGATGCGCACCACCAAGCCCGCCGCCGATACGACGTTGGCTCGGATCATCCGACTGGTGGCGGAAGCTCAGCACAGCCGCGCCCCCGCGGAGCAGTGGGTCGATCGCTTCGCGCGCATCTACACGCCGGTGGTCATGAGCGTGGCCCTTCTGGTCTGCGTCGCTCCTCCTGTGGTGCTCGCAGCCCCATGGGCTCCTTGGATCTACCGCGCGCTCGTCCTACTGGTCATCGCCTGCCCCTGCGCGCTCGTGATCTCGACGCCGGTCAGCATCGTGGCGTCCATCGCCGCCGCCGCGCGGCACGGCGTCCTGATCAAGGGCGGGCTCTACGCCGAGCTGCCAGCAGGACTCCGCGCTGTCGCGATCGACAAGACCGGCACGCTGACCACGGGAAACCCCGAGGTCGTCGGCGTGACCCTCCACGACGAGAAGGACGAGACGACACTTCTTCGTCGGGCCGCGGCGCTCGAAGCCCGAAGTGAACACCCTCTGGCTCGGGCCGTCGTGGCCTATGTTGCGGGTCGCGGCATCTCCAGCGTCCCGTCCGACGATTACCGCGCCGTCCCAGGCAAGGGTGGGTGGGGAATCGTCGATGGGGAGAGGTTCTGGATCGGATCGCACCGGTTGCTGGCGGAGTTAGGTCTCGAGACTCCCGCCATCCGCGAGCGGATCGACGAACTCTCGGCTTCGGGCCGATCGGTTCTCGCCGTCGGCACCGACTCCCGGGTTTGCGGCTTCCTCGCGGTAGCCGACACGGTGCGCGCGGATGCGCGAGAATCCGTCCGCGCGCTCCACGCCGCCGGCCTCGCGCACGTCGTGATGCTGACCGGCGACAACGAGGCGACGGCGCGTACGATTGCGGCCGTGACGGGGGTCGACGAGTACCGGGCCGAGCTGCTGCCCGAAGACAAGGTCGCAGCGGTGACGTCCCTGGTCGAGCGCTACGAGCACGTGGCCATGGTCGGGGACGGCGTGAACGACGCGCCGGCATTGGCCCGGGCGAGCGTCGGGATCGCCATGGGCGTCGCGGGAAGCGACGCGACCCTCGAAACGAGCGACATCGCCCTCATGTCCGACGACCTTTCGAAGCTCGCGTGGCTCGTGCGGCACTCGCGCCGTACGCTGCGCGTCATTCGGCAGAACATCGTGTTCTCGCTCGGGGTCAAGGCGGTGTTCGTCGGGTTGACGTTTGCCGGGTTCGCGACGCTCTGGAGCGCGATCGCCGCCGACATGGGCGCGTCGCTGCTCGTCATCTTCAACGGGCTTCGATTGCTCCGGGCGGGCGCCGAAGATCGGGTGGGTCCGGCCGCGTAACCCTCCGAACGCCGCATGCCGAAACTACGTGTCCAACGCCCCCGACGCGCGCGACGCCAACGCTCGGTAGACGGATGCGCGACTGATCCCGAGCTGCCTGGCAATAGCTGCCTTCTTCTTGCCGGCCGCGACCAACTCGTTCATGGCGTCGAGCTTCTCGGCGGACAGCTTGTAGCGGTCCCCCCTCTTCCTGCCGCCCCACTTCTTGCCCTGGGCCTTTGCGCGGGCGATTCCCGCGCGAATGCGGTCGGAGATCACTTCGCGTTCGTACTCCGCGAAGCCGGCGAGGATTGTCCGGAGGAGACGTCCCGACGCCGTGCTCGTGTCCACGCCATCGCGAAGCGACACGAACCGAACGCCGGAGGCGTTCAGCTCGTCGAGGAACGTGATCGTCTGCCCGGCCGTGCGGCCGAGGCGATCGAGTCGCCAGACGACAACCGTCCCCACTCGCCCCGCGCGGACGTCCGCCTCGAGGTCTCGCATCTGCGGGCGACTCAAGGTCGCGCCGGTGAAGTGGTCACGGAACCAACGGACCGCGCTTCCCCGTGCGTGAGCACGTACCCACGCCCGAAGGTCCGGTTCCTGGGACTTCACGTCCTGGCCGGTCGTCGAGACCCGGAGGTAGACGGCGATCGCCTTCTTCATGGCCTAAGTGTATCAAGTGGACTAAAGATGAAAAGAGACGTTCGCGGCGCGGCGAGTCGCCCCTTTTTGTCGAGGGTCTGTTGGGGCAAGTCCGTCGGAGGATCAAAAGCGACACTCCTGCGGCGAGCTGACGTTCGTGCCCCCGCCCGGCGGCTGGGTAGTGGACCGCATCTTGTGGAAATCGGTGACGTCTCTCCCGGCGATGCGTTCATGAGCTTTCTTCGACCCTCACGGCTCTCTGGTCCGTTCGGCTCCGAAACGACGCTCCAGGATGCCCCAGGTTGAACGATCTCGACCTCCGACGACCCTCACGCTGCGACCTGATCTCGAGATCGCCTTACCTCGCTGATCTTCTGCCAACCATCCACGCGCCGCAGGCGAACGACGCCGGCCACGAACAAGCCATACACCACGTTCAGGACCGCCTCCTCGTTGGGCAGTGCCGCCTGCGTCTTGACACGCCTGCGCATCTCGCCGTGGATCCGCTCGATGATGTTGGTCGTGCGAAGGCACTTCCACATGGGCTCGGGGTAGCGGAAGAAGGTGAGCAAGTCGGCTCCGCCCTCTTCCAAGCTCCGAGCTACCGCTTCGCAGCGCTTCTTCCAGCGCGACAGGAAGCGCTCGTAGGCGTTCTTGGCCTGCCCTCCGTCCTTCGCGTAGACGATCGCGTGGAAGTCCTCTCGGACCGAGTCGTGGGCGTGCCGTGGGGCGTGAGTCAGCAGATTCCGCAGCTTGTGGACGACGCAGCGCTGGATGTCGGTGCACGACCAGACCGATTCGATCGCGGATCGAAGGCCAAGACTTCCGTCGATGACCGCCAGGACCGGCGCCTTCAGCCCTCGACGCTTCAGATCTTCCAGGACCTGTCGCCAAGCATCGTCGCTCTCGCCGCCGACCATGTGCAGGGCGAGCAGGATCTTCTCCCCGCCCTCACGGACACCGATCACGACGAGAATCGGATTTCGAACGACACGGCCATCGCGCCGGACCTTCACCACGAACCCGTCGAGGTAGGCGATCGCGACCTTCTCCTCGCTGAGATCGCGGCTCAGCCACGCTTCGCGCTCGGCCTGCAACCTGCTGACCAGGCGAGAGACGGAAGACTTGGACAGCGGCAGGCCCTTCAGCAAGGGCCTCAACGCACCCTGGATCCGGCGTTGATTCGTTCCGGACAGGTAAATCGACAGGACCGCGCGATCGATTCCACGCAGCCGACGGCTGTGCTTCGGCAGCTTCGTGCTGCGCCACTCGATCTCGCCCCCGTCTCGACTCCGAACGCGGGCACGGGGGACCTCGATCGTCATCGACCCCATCGGCGTGCCCAGCTCGCGGACCTGGCTGCCGTTGCGATACCCCAGGCGTTCGGCAACTCGAGCGTACCGCTGAGCTCCCAACGCTCGGCTGAGCTCGTCCCCGATCACCCTCTCGATGGTCTCGCGGATGATCGGCCTGAGCTCCGAGACCAACGGATCATCCCAGGTCTCCTCGGGCCGGCGCTGCGTGATAGGCTTTCCCACGGCGTACTCCTCCCGGGCCCGGCTCCAACCGGGTCCGTTTGTGCAAGATCACCGGGGAGAGTACGCCATTCCTTTTTCCACAAGAACCGGGACACTACCGGCGGCTGGCCCACTCTCGAGACTCTGGGACAAGCGGCCACCGTGGGCGGACGGGGACGACTTGTGGATGGTAGTGCCGCACGTATCTCTTGCGTTATCAGTATGTTGTGCCGTCATTCTCTGCCGACCGCCCGTCGTGTAGAATCCAGCCTCCGCCTCCTCTAAGCGGGTCTGGAACCTGAGAAGGAACTCTTCAGATGGCAGCGCGGGGTCTCTATCTTCAGTGGGAAGGGAAGCGCGTCTACCGGCACCGCATTCCTAAGCCTCGCTTACTGGAGCCGAACGTAGGCCTTTCGGTGGGGAGGGAGAGCGACAATCGAGTAATTGAAGGGGACAACCTCCAGGTGCTCGCCTCGCTTCGCGGCCAATACGCAGGTGAGGTCAACGTCATCTACATCGACCCTCCCTACAACCTGGGCAAGGAAGACTTCCTCTACAGCGACAAACGGTACCACGACCCGGATGCCGACGATTCCGACGCGGTTTACGTCACCAATGAGGACGGCGGTCGGCACACGAAATGGTTGAACTTCATGGCGCCGCGTCTGTACATGCTACGCGAAGTCCTGAGCGAACGCGGCGTCATTTTCGTCAGCATCAACGACGTAGAGCTGTTCCGCCTCGGGCTTCTAATGAATGAAATCTTCGGGGAAGACAACTGGATCGGTACCCTCGTTTGGAAGGGAACAACCGACAACAACCCGACTCGCATTGCAGTCGAGCACGAGTACATCCTCTGCTACGCAAAGAACAAGGACCAAGTCTCATCACCGTGGGTAAGCCGAGCGAACGAAATCAAGACGCTAATGCTAGATACATTCGCCCGGATCAAGGCTGAGTCGCGATCTCAGGCGGTGCTGGTTCGACAGTTTCAGGAATTCACCAAAGAGAACAAGACTCTCCTGGGTGACCTGTATCGGTATCGACGAGTTGATTCCCACGGGCCGTACGCGGCTCGAAGGAACATGGACAACCCGGGCAAGCCGGGGCACAAGTACAAGGTCATACACCCCGTCACCAAGAGACCTTGTGCGATGCCCTTCTGGGGTTGGCGTTTCACCGAAGCCCGCATGAAGCAGCTGATCAAGGAAGGCCGGATTATCTTCGGGAAGGATGAGACCAAGATCCCCGAGCTGAAGGTTTATCTCGACGAGGTCAACTTTCCGTTCCGGAGCGTCATCGAAATCGACTCGCGATCCGGCTCCAACGATCTGGAAGCCCTCTTCGGCAGCCGGGATGTCTTCAAGAATCCGAAACCCGTGGCGTTGATCAAGCTTCTGCTTGGCTACTCGACCGGGCCGAATGATCTCGTCCTTGACGCGTTTGCTGGCAGCGGTACCACTGGCCACGCCGTGCTGGCTCTCAATGAGGAGGATGGCGGCAAGCGTCGGTTCATCCTGATCGAGGAAGGAAGAGGGAAGAATGGGAGGGATAGGTTCGCCCGGACCCTGACCAGCCCACGCCTGGCGAAAGCAATCAAGAAGTACAAGTACGCATCTGGCTATGCCTTCTATACGACCGGGAGGAAGGTCGATCGGGAGGCGATCGTTGGTCTTGAACGAGAGGCGCTGGCGAACCTCATCTGCCAATCCGATGAGACGGGGCGCGGGGTCGGGGTCATTCGGCTCAAGCGCCACAGATTCATCATCGGCAAGAACCCACGCGGTGAAGCTCTCTGCCTAGTATGGAATGGAAACGACGACAGCGAAGTCACAAGGGCGCACCTGTCTGCCGCGGCAGAGGAAGTTACTGCGGCTGGTCTGAAAAGGCCCTTTCGAATCTACGGTACCTTCTGCCGAATCGCTGACACCGGCAGCTGGAAGTTCTGCCAGATTCCAGACGAGATCCTCGCGCAGATGCACATTGACGACGACGCAAAGGGCGACGAGTGATGGCAGGTATGGAGCTGTTCTCGTTCCAGCAAGAAGCCGCTGACAAAATCGCCGCGGTGGCGCTCAACTACTATGTAACTGGCCCGGACAAGATGGGCGGCCGGCCGATTCCCTTTGTAGGCCAGCTCAAAGCGGTAACTGGCGCAGGAAAGACTCCGGTTTTAGCAAAAGTGATCGGCACGCTCAATCCTGCACTCATTCTCTGGACGACCAAATTTGGGAGCGTTGTCGATCAGACTGTCGCGAACCTACGCCTCGGGGGCAAGTACCACCACCTGCTGGGAAGGGGTCCCGTCGAGGTCATCAAGTTTAGCGACATCGGAAGTCCTGCGGCGTGGCATCAGATTCTAGAGGCCAAGGCTGGTGTCACAATTCTCGTGTCCACCGTCGCGGCGTGGTACACGTCCGAGACAAACGACCGACTAAACGTCCATCGCGTCAATCCCGATTGGGGTGACAAGAGCCGGTGGGAGCAGCTGAAGACCCAGCGAGCCCGGCCGCTGTGGATCGTCTACGATGAGGCTCACAATACAACCACGGAGCAGGTTGAGTTTCTCGACGAACTCGGTCCATCTGGGTTCTTCGTTGCCAGCGCGAGCGGTCTGAAAGGAAAACTCCAGCTCTATCTGACGAATCTGCCGGAGGAAGTCCGGAAAGAGCGAATCGTTCCGGTCAGTACCCGGGCGGTCGTGGACGCGCAGCTCTTGAAGTCCACGATCTCAATTGCGGACTACGATAGTCCCGTCGCGGAGATGCTGGCCGATGTCGCTGCCCGTCGAGACGACCTGGAAAAGAAACTGAAAGCTCTTGGTCGATCGACCATCCCCAAAGCCATCTACGTGGTGGAAACCAGCAATCCGACCGCCAAGGGTGGAGACCCAAGGCCTGTCGCGCTCTGGAAAGTCCTCGTCCAGCAATGCAAGGTCAAGCCCGAGAGCATCGCCATCTGCACGAACACCAAGGATCTTCCGAAGGACGCCATACGGGTTGACACGATTGACCAGCTGACGCCTGAGCACAAGCACATCATCTTCAACAAGAAACTGCAGGAAGGATGGGACGATCCTTCGGTATACGTTTGTTACTTCGACGGCAAAACTGAGTCCGCGAACCGTATCCAGCAAGTGGTAGGCCGCGCACTGCGTCAGCCAGGGGCGAAGCACCTACCCGACGAGGACCTGAATACCGCCTTCTTTTTCCTCAACTGTCCAAACGAAGCCATGGAGAAGATCATCGACCAGCTGAAGGAGGAACTTCACATTTACAAAGGCGACGACGCCCCGGACGATTTTGAACCCTTCAAGATTAAAGAGGAACGGCGGGCGCTCGCTCGGATCAAAGTGAAGTCGGAGCTTGAGGGAAAGCTGCGAGTCCCAAGGCTCCAAATCGAAATGCCGCTCGCGGACCGACTGCGCAAGTTCATCGAGCGCAAGACGATTGACTTTGGAGACGAGGATCGAGCTGCTGGTGGCCGGGCGTTGGTGAGCGTCGTATCGGTTCGAAGCGGTGAGGTGAGTCAGAATACACGTGACCTACTGGAGGACATGCAGGTTCGATGCGGCGTTTATCTTCAGGATCAGATCCGCGCGCTCTCGAAGGATTGCCTTAACGCGATTCACCCCGCGACATTCTCGAACCAAAAACTGGACAAGCCCGCGTGCTTGAAGTCGAAGGCCCTCGAGTATTACCGCGGCATCGCCCTTGAGGTCGTGCGCGACTACGAGACCCAGGTCCAGATCGAGCCACTCGCCGATGAGTCCGAAGCTACCTATGTGGTGGGCGCATACCAGCCCTCTGGGACGATCCAGAAGAGCTTCGACCACGCCGCGCACCCGTACTACGACAACAAGGCGATGAATGAAGATGAGATCGACGTCGCACGAGCCTTGGACAAGTGGGCGGAGTACATTTGGACCCGCAACCGCCCGCGCCTGGATTACGGTATACCCCTTCCGGTGAAGAGTGGTGGCTCATCGGTGTTCTATCCCGACTTTCTGTGGTGGGTTCGGGACACTGTGTGGGCAATCGACCCGACCGGCAAGTTCATCCTGGAAGAGAAGATCCGGACAAAGCTCCTATCAGTACCGGCTCCCCTTCGCATCGCGCTGATTACCAGGGGACAGTACGACAGCCTGTATCGCAAGACGTCCCCCGGAGGGTGGACGTTAGTTCGACAGCGTGTAGGAAACCCAGCGCCTGAAGTGTTCGAGCAGCTCGACGACTTGCTCGCTGTACTCGTGGAAGGCTCCGGCGGCAGACCTGACAAAGCAGCTGACAAAGCAGCTACACACGCCAAGATGGGGCGACCCGCGAAGGAGGCCACGAAGGCAAAGAAAGCAGCCAGGTTGCGGCCGCTCCGCAACCCCCCTCGCGGAGAGTCGGGCCTGGGTCATTGGCAGCGGCGATACAGCATCGCCGTCTAGACATGCATAGGCGAGAAGGCGGCGGGGCCGTCAAACGAGGTGACGGCCCCGAC
>CAZVOE010000036.1:0-10149 GCA_964628935.1 uncultured Acidobacteriota bacterium | reverse complement strand
GTGGCCCCCCCCGACTCTAGCGCGGAGGTCTGCCCTTCCCGGCAGCCTTCGGCCTCACCTGAAGGTTGAAGCTAATCGCACCGCACGAGCAACGAAGGGACTCGGGACTCACCCGTGGAGACACGTGCAGCCAAGTGCTGCAATCGGCGCAGCGGAAGCGATCCAGAAGGTCCCTAAAGGCGGCAACGACCGGCTCAAAGTCCTTCCTGCCGAAGTTCGCCCACTCGTTGTAATGGAGAGCCTTGTTCACGGCCCACTGCTCCACATTCGATGCCCCCGCGGACCCCGAGAGCGAAGTCTTTCTGCCGACGACGGCATCCTTCAGGGCGTTATTGCCCCAGGACTGCGCGGCGTCCGCGGCCCTGCCGTAGAGTTCCTTCAACCGCGTCATGACACTAGGCAACAGATCGCCGAGCTCATAGTTCCCGTCTGCACGAAAAGGTACCGGAGCGCCGATCAGGTCCGCAAGGTGACGGGATTCATACTCAAGATGATGACGCAGAGCGGCTGCCGCTACCTCGACCTTGCCCCTGGCGAGGGCGGCAGTGACTTCGTCCCAGATCTCTGTATGGGACTCCACCAGGGGGCCCGTGTCGATCGTCCAGCCATGGAAGGCGAGCGACGTCTTCGCGGTGACGAGCCCCGCCGACTTCATCTGCTCCGCCCAGAGGCGATCATGTGTCGTGATGACGAACTGAGTATCCGGGAAGGTCGTCTTCAGCAGCTTGCAGAACTGATAGCGATGACCCGCGTCCACCGACATCACCACGTCGTCGAGCAGAGCGAAAGTGAATCGCGCACCGAACAGCCGCTTCATGAGGGCAAGGTAGAGGCACACACCCATTCCATCCTGATGACCCTCGCTGTGGTAGGCTGCCGGCGGATACAGTCCGCGGTCATAGAAGTTCACGTCGAGGGCGAGGCTGCCCTCACTGGGAGTGAGCTTCGCAGTGAAGGTCGATTCATCATCTTCGTTGATCCCGCGATAGAATGCGCTAAAATCCCTTTCCACGTCGTCATACAAAGCGTTCAGCTCAGTTTCCAGAATGCGGCAGTACAACTCATACGCAACCCGGGAACGGGTTGATGCAATCTGTGCAGCCTTGCTCCTCCTCATCGCTTCGCGATAGTCGTTCAGGCGAAGCTCTGCCGTGGTTAGAAACGTCTGCGCATCGAGACTCGACGTCTGGTCAGGGGTCGCGTCCACCGTGTCCGCAAGTCGCTTGAGGTGTTCAGCGAGGTCAATAGGGGGCGACACCCACCCGGCCGCCAATCTGTCCCGGCTGTCGATGACGCCTTGCAAGGTCGAAAGGCCCCCCCTGAAGCCCTCAAGGTCGGCTTTCCAATCCGACAGTAGCCGACTGGAAGCTACATCGGACACCCGCTCGGCGAGCTTCTGGACCGGGGCCAATAGCGCCGTGAGGCGCAAACAGGCTTGGCCGACTGCCTCGGCGTTGTCCAGGAGGCGCTTCTGGATGACGTGCGCGTGCGCCGACTTCTCGGTCTTCGCGATCAGGTGATCACGGAGCAGTTGTTCGTCATCCCAGCGCGTGTCGCACAGGGGGCATTCAGGTCCGACAACGAGACCAAGGCCCTCCTCGATGAACAATCGATGCCGCAAGGCGGCCAGCAGGGATGGGTCTTCCGCGAGTTGAGATAGGTACAGAAGCAGAGCGTCGACCTCGGCGCGTGCGACGTCAACAAACGTCGGTATTGCGTCGCGCAGGCTGCTGAGGTCGCGTTGGGCCGAGATCTTATTGAAGTCTGAGGTGCTTCCACCCTTTGACAGACCGAGGTCGAGCTTCGTGTCCGCGGTCAGTTCGGCGAATTCTAAGAGCCCTAACACCTTGCGGCGTTCATTGACGGCTACTAAGACGTCTTCGGGACGCAGAGTGGCAATCTGAAGATGCCGTTGCAACGTGGTACGTGCGGACTCCGCCGCCGCAATGGAGCTTCGGTACGCCGCCTCGAGCTTGTTTCTGGCTGAGTTGAGCGTGCTTCGCGTCTGGCCGATCTGCTCGAGTTTGAGGATTGTCTGGATTTCCTCCGATCGTCTTGTCGGTTCCACGAGAATGAAGCGCAGAATCTCTCTACGGGACAGCGTGACTTCCGGATGGTCCGCGAGCTCCGCCAACGCGGCCTGAATGTCCCTGTCCAGCGGCTCAATTTTCGGCGTCTTCGGTGATTTGATTTTCCGCGTTATGGTGACAGTTTTGCCGAGCGATGGCAGAAATATACGTACCGTTACGAACGCAGCATCGGGGAACTTCACTTTGTCGACGTGAGGGCCGTGCTCTGCCAGTGAAAGGACCTTTGTTCCCCTACCCGTGAGACGACCGATCTGACCCGTCAATGCAAACTCAATGGCGTCGATGACGCCGCTCTTGCCGGAGCCGTTGGGTCCCGAAATGGCGAATGTCGAGCGGCCAAAGTCGATGTCGAGCTTCCGTATGCCCCGAACCTCCTCAATGTGAACAGCTTCGAGCTTGATCATTCGAGGTCACCACCGGCTGGCTGCGAGAAGATCCTGACGAGTTCATCGACTTTTGGCTTTGTGGCGTTGGAGAGCGCGCGCCGGAGCTGCTGGATCAGCGCAGCGTCTATCTCTGGGGAGTCCGCGAGCTCGGCAAGGAAAGTATCCACAATCTTCTGATGAAGTGTCGCCACGCGCCCCCCCTGTCGTGCCGCAGCGGCCGTTTCTAGTACGGTCAGTTCAACAGCTGCGAGCCATTCAGCCCGACCTGCGGCGGCATTAACGAAACCGCCTGCATTATACCCCCTTTCATTACATGGAAGTTGGGAGGCCTCAGCGAGCCAACTTTCCGCAGTTTGCGGCCAACCGGCGTGAACGGCGTCCATGCGGCAGGCGAACGAACCCACCGAGACACCGCGCACAGAAAGAGGCGCCCCCCATAGGAGAGGCGCCATTCAGTACGCTGCGTACGATTTCAGAACGGGACGTCGTCGGACTCCTCCGGGCCATCCTCGGCGGGCGAGTCTTCCGCCGGGGGCGGCGCAACGACTTCGGTCTTCTTCCCCAGGACCTGGACGTCCCGGGCTACGATTTCAGTAGTGAACCGCTTTGCGCCGTCGCGGTCCGTCCAGTCGCGAGTTCGGAGGGACCCTTCGACGTAGACCTGCGCGCCCTTGCGCGCGTACTCGCCGAGGAACTTGGCGCCGTGGCCGAAGACGACGACGCGGTGCCACTCCGTGTGCTCGCGCTGGTCGCCGGATTCCCGGTCCTTCCAGCGCTTGGAGGTTGCGAGACGCGCGTTCACGACGGGCGTCCCCGTGGGCGTGTACCGGATCTCGGGATCGTGGCCGAGGTGGCCGAGCAGAGTGACTCGATTGACACTAGGCACGGATGCCTCCTTTCGTTCGGTCAGGTTCGCAGGACGTTGCGGCTCAGATCTCGATCGTGACGCGGTCCATGAGGAACGCCTCTTCGAGGCCGTAGACCCCGTCGGGCGCGCCGCACGACTCGCAGGTGTACGCGCGGGCGTCGGGCTCGACGCCACCGTACTGGATCTCGCCGCAGGCGAGACAGATTCCGTTGTAGTCGTCGAAGTCTTCGGCGGACACGACGAACACCTGCGCGGACACGGATCCTCCTTTCTCGGAGCCCGGCTCCGACACGACGGACGTTGACTGCGAAGCGCTATGCGAGCAGCGCACGGATCTCCTCGTCGGAAAGCGAGTCCGGCTGCGCGCCGGGCTCGAGGTGGACTTCCTTGAGGTACATCCGGCGCCGGAGGCGGCCGTAGAAGTCGCGCAGGCACTTCGTGCCCGCCTCGTCGCCATCCAGCATGAGCGCAAGGCGATTGGTCGCCGAGAGGAGCAGCTCCTCCTGGTGGTCCGAGAGCGACGAGCCCATGAGCGCGACCACGTTGGGGAAGCCGGCCTGGTGCACCTTCATGGCGTCGAAGAAGCCCTCGACGACGACGAGCCCCGCGCCCGCGTGGTCGCGCGCGCGGTTCAGGTTCCAGAGCACCCGGCTCTTCTCGAATCCGGCGGGAAGCTTGTACTTCCCGTCCTTAGCCAGTTCCTCGTCGATGGCGCGGCCGGCGTAGGCAACGAGCTCGCCCCGCTCGTTGTGGATCGGGATCGCGATGCGGCCCTTCATGAGGCCGCGCGAGCAGTAGCCGACGCCGAAGGTCTTCACCGATGCGACCGTGAGGCCGCGGCTCCACAGGTACGCGTGGTCGTAGTCCAGCGTCCTCAGCGGAGATGGTAGCGGTGGGTTGATCGGCTCTTCCATGGTGTCGGCCGATGCTGGCGGTGGGGGCGCCGGAGCGCGTGTTCCGGACGTGGAATCGGTCAGGCGAGGGGACGATCGCCGCTCCTGAGGCTTCCTAGGCCCTTCGTTTTCCGACTCGGCGCGGTCGAAGGCGAGGTCGAACCAAGATGCGAGCTTTTCAGCCGCTTCTCGGATCTCACAGTTCTCGGCCTTCGCGACGAGGTCGAGGACGTTGCCGCCCCCGCAGCCGGCGAAGCAGTTCCAGATGTTCCGGCTCGTGTCGACGTGGAAGCTATTCCCCGATCGGCCGCCGTGAATCGGACAGGACCCGACGAGCTTGCCGCCGGGCTTCTCGCGCAGCTCGTCGAGGAACCCGAGACGAGCGAGCGCATCGCGAATCGGCACCTGTGCCTTGATCGCTTTGAAGTCGAGCCATCGCGCAGGCATACCTCCTCCCGTGGCGAAGCCACACGAGCGCCTCGAAGCGCTCGCAAGACGAATGTCCGCTGTTCTAGGGGGTTAAAGGAACGGTAAGGTCACCCTACCGAGCGGCGACCTATTGTCAAGAAGCGCCGGGGGCGTAAAGTGAACGTCCGACCGCAGGCCAGCACGGGGCCCTCTCTCAGTTCCCATGCCGCGTAGGCAGAGCGGCGTTGAACCCGAGATGCCGTGCACAGCGAGGGTGCACGGCAACCTGCCGGAGTCTGCAAGCCTCGCCCATGCACCCGACAGCGAGAGGGTTCCCTGCGGGCCTGTGGATAAGTCGGCTTCCCAAGTCGGACCGCGCCAGGTATGATGACTGGGCTAATCGCCTTACACTGTTCGGATTCCGAACAGCGTGCCACCTTCCCCACATGCTCACGCCAGTCACCGCGCTCAACCTGCGCAACGCGCTCGGTACGTACCTCGACCGGACCCGCCTCGCCGGCGAGTCGTTTGTCGTAACCCGTAACGGCCGCCGCATCGCGGTGCTCATCAGCGCCGAGGAGTACGAGACGCTTCTCCGGAAGCTCGAGGAGCTCTCTGCGGGAAGCCTTCCCGTCATCGAGGTGCCGCGATTGCGGCAGCCGAAAGAACCGTCAACGAAGCCATAGCCATGGAGACCATCGCGCTCGCGAATCTGAAGGGTGGCGTCGGCAAGACGACGATCACCAACAACCTCGGCGGAGTCCTCTCGCGCCGAGGCAAGCGCGTGCTCCTTGTCGACATGGACCACCAGGCGAACCTGTCCTCGATCTACATCCCCGGGCTCATGGGCCAAGAGGAGGACAACGGCCTGACGAAGTCGCTGTTCCAGGGTGCCCCTCTGGGGGACCTGATCCGGCCGACCGCGATCGAGAATGTCTCCATCGTGCCCTCGGACCTCGACCTCAACCTGCTCGATTCCCGGTTCAGCAACGACCTCGACGCCCACTTCCTGCTCGCGGACGCGCTCGCGACCGTGGAGCAGGACTTCGACTTCTGCCTCATCGACTGCCCGCCGCACCTCGGCATGGCGGTTCAGATGGCGCTCGTCGCCGCGAACGCGTACATCGTCCCCCTGACCGCCGACTACTGGAGCTACCGTGGCTCGCAGCGCATCCGGGACGCGGCGCGCAAGACCCAGGCGCGGGCGAACAAGGGGTTGATGTTCCGCGGCTACGTCCTTAGCCGCGTCCAGGCCCGCAACCGCTTCACGCACCAGATGACGACGTTCTTCCGTGAGAACTTCGGGGACGAGCTCAAGGGCCCCGCGATCCGCGAGAGCATCAAGTACCGCGAGGCCTCGGCGTCGAGCTTGCCGATCACGCACTACCTACCGGCGTCCGCGTGGTCCGACGACTTTGTGAACCTCGCCAACAACCTCAGCCTATGAAGAAACCCGACTTTACATCGCAGCTGCGCGCCGCCGCCGAACAGCCGGCGCCGGCGAGCAAGAGCGACCTGTGGACCTCCGCGGCGCCCGGGGCCGTCGTGCAGCGCGACATCACACGGCCCCTTGCAGGAGCCGCCCGCGAGATCAACCTGGACGCCATCCGGCCCGACGACGCACAGCCACGCAAGACCATGTCCGAGGAGTCGCTCGAGGAGCTTGCGCAGAGCATCCGAGACGTCGGCGTCATCCAGCCCGTGACCGTCGCCTGGAGCGAGTCTCTCGGGGCCTACGTCCTCATCACCGGGCACCGTCGGTACCAAGCGGCCGTGCGCGCCGGCCTCCAGACCATCCCCGCGATCATCAGGCCGGCCACTCCGGACGCCGAGCGCCGCCTCGTCGAGCAGCTCGCCGAGAACCTCCACCGCGAGAACATCCCGCCGATCGAAGAGGCCCAGGCCATCAAGGCCATGATGGACGTCGGCGACCTCACCCAACGTCAGGCAGCAAGGAAGCTCAACAAGCCCCTGACCTACGTGAACGAGTCCCTGTCCCTCCTGAAGCTCGCTCCTGAGGTCCTGCGCGCCGCCGAGGGACGGCAGCTTCCCAAGCACGCCCTCATCGAGATCGCCCGGGCGAAGACGCCGGAGGAACAGGCCGAGGCTCTCGACGCTGCCCTGAACGCGAAGCACTCCTACCGTGCAGTCGTCGAGCGGCGGGCAACGAAGTCCGCCTCCGGCCACAGCCACGCGTTGCGACGATTCAAGCGGCGTTACGAACTCCAAGAACTTCACGCTGCGATCACGGTCGCCTTCGACCGTGTTCCCGAAAAGGTCGATCGGGACGCTGTTATCGCCGCGCTTCGCCGTCTCGCCGATACCCTCGAACGCGAGGGCGACGCGTCATCCTCGTGAACCGATGTTCGGATTCCGAACAGCCCTTGTCCGATGTGGAGCTTATGCACCCGCGATGTGGAGCCTATACACCCGAATGTGGAGACTGTGCACCCTCGACGTGGAGCTTGTGCACCAGAATGTGGAGCTTATGCAGCGTCCGGCCGCAGGCGCGCGCGTTTCGGTCAATGTTGACGGCCTCTTCCGCAGTGGTCGCGTTTCCGCTACAGTTACTAATACTCTTTTCTAGTATTTCTAAAGATGCTTGTTGACCCCATGCAGACGACGGTTACGACGACGAGGCAGACCAGGCCGCTACGAGACGAGCTCGCTTTGACGTGGGAAGAGATCGGTCTTGCCGAGTTCCCGATCGTCACGACGTCCCTGAAGCGCCCGCCGTTCGACTCCATCGAGTTCGTCGAGCGGCTGCCCGACAACGCTCAGGGCCAGCCCGTGCAGCGCGTGTGGAAGATGGTCGGCTCCAAGGAGTACGGCCTGCCTCGGCTGCCGGACCTCGACATCTTCGTCGCGATCCTGAAACTCCTCGAGCGCCACCGGCACGAGAAGAAGCTCGTCGCCTGCACCGCCAACGAGATTTGCGAGATCGCGGGCATTGGCCGCGGCGGCCAGACCTACGACCGCATCCGCGGCGCCCTCATCCGGTTCCAGACGACGAGCTATGTCGCCCAGAATCACTTCACCGACCCGAAGACCGGCGATCGCGTGATCTCCGAGGGCTGGGACATCGTCACCGACCATCGCATCGTGGCCGACCGCGGGCGCGAGATCCGCGAGGACGGATTGCCCGCGTCCTACATCGCAGTAAGCAGCCAGTTCCTGAACCGCCTCAAGAACGGCAAGCTCAAGCCCGTTGACCTGACGCTGTGGCGCGAGCTTCCTCTCGGGCTGGAGAAGCCGATCTTCCACTACCTCGACAAGAACCTCTACCACAAGAGCCGGCACGAAGTCGGGCTCCGCAAGCTGAGCCAGCGTATCGGACTGACCGGGACGTACAAGGTGTCGCAGCTCAAGCGGCTCTGCGAGAAGCCGCTCGCAACGCTCGTCGCCAAGGAGTTCCTGCGGGGGTTCCGCTTCGAGCCGAGCAAGATGGCCGAGGATCCCTGGAAGCTCGTCGTCGTTCCTGGCCCCAGGGCGCGCGGAGTCGCGCGGCACGGTGTTGGACACCAAGACTCCACGAACCAGGCCTCCACGGGCCGCACAACGAGAAATTCGGCCATGCCAGGAGCGCCACGCCGCGATGATCGCAGCCTCATGCGCGAGTACAACGAGTGGCTGGCCCGCGAGACCGACCGCAGGTTCAAGGCGCTTCGCGCCGACGACCGCGACCGACGGGTCGCCGAGGCCCTGGCCGAGCTGCAGAAGGGGAAGCACGGCGAGGTCTTCCGCACCAGTCCTGAATACTTCCAAGCGCGCCTCGCCGAGAACCGCGTGCGCCGATCGCTTTCCGACGACCTTCCGTCCTTCGAGGACTGGCGCAAGCGCTTCGCGCCCGGTTCCTTGACATCCGATCGGGCAGCCTAGGTGGCATCCGTGGACGCCGAGCCGCGCAACGTCGCCACGAGCTTCGCGACGAGCTGGCGGGCACGCTCCGGCAGCTCGCCCCAGGCGCCGAGAACGAGATCGAGATCGGGATCGGCGCCGACCGCGGCGTCGGATCTTCCGGGCGAGAGTTGTGCTCCTGTTATGCTCGCGTCGCGTCCGAGGTGCGACTCAGCGGGTCCGGCCACTGTCCGACCTTCGGCACTCGGTCCGACCGCAACTTCTTGCCCCTGTCCGACTTGCGTCCCGTCGTGACCGCGGCTCGCCTCGGAGCGTCCGAGTGTCGTAGACTTCGTTTTCGCAGCTGTGGCGGGTTCGATTCCCGCCGCCTCCACCACCCAGTTCGCACCACGATCGGTGACCTGCGCGAGATCGCGCGCGAGCTGAACCACGGCGGCGACACCGACGCCGTCCGCCGGGCGTTCGAGCAGAACGCGGTGACGTTCATCCGCGCCGAGTTCGCCTATCGGACGAGCGACGGCCGGGTGGAAACGCTCGAGGGCTACTTCAACCGCTATACGGTCTTCTACCGGGGACACGCGCTTCCCGGCGGCCGTCGCGCGGAGACGGTCTACATTAGCCTCAACGAACCCTACTACGGCATGGTCAGCTCCGCGGTGGCGCGGCCGCTCGACTTTGCACACATGCGCCGGCTGACGCCGGCGGCCCAGCGATTCTACGAGCTGCTCAGCCCGCGCCTGTTCGCCGCGATCCGGCACGGGCACGAGAGCGCCTGGATCCGATACTCCGACTATTGTCAGCACGCGGTCCAGAAACGGCAGGGGAACCGTCGGCGGAGGCAGACCCAGATGGCGCATGTCCAACGAGCGCACCTGCGATCGGAGTATATCGAGGCCGTCGACTACGAGAACGCCGCGGCCGACGACAGTGGGCCCGACTGGATTCTCCGCTACCGGCCCGGGCCGAGGGCGCGGGCGGAGTATCGGAGGTTCAACGAGGAGCGAACGACCAGAGCGATGACACCGCGTCGAGCGGGGCGGCTCGTCCCGGCGAAGGAGCGGGCGATCCCGACCACGCCGCGAGTCTCGCGCGGGGAAGAAACCGAGGAAAGGGACGCAGCCACGATGCTCGCGCGCCGTTTCATGGAGTACCGACACGGCGCCAGCCTCGGGGTGGCATCGACGGAGCGGCAAATCGGATGGGCGCAGTCGATTCTCGACGCGCTCGAGAACGACATCGAGACCGCAACCGCGGTGGTGGATCTCGCCGCCGACGAGGGCCGCGAGGACCCGAAGGGGTTCCCGAGCCACCTCAGCGGCGTCCTGGAGGGCGGCTACATCGCGCGGGCCGCCGAGTTGCGAGACGCGAAGCGAGTGGCCGATCAGCGCCAAGCCGCGACTGCCGTCGAGAACGAGCGCCGCGCCCGATTCGGGACATGGTGCGACGAGCGCGCCGCGTCGCGCGTCGCGGTACTCGACGACGTTGTTCGCCGTCGGATCGTCGACGACCGGCTGCCCGGGTTTCTCCACCGCTACCGCTACTACCTCCGGGCGAAGCACTGGTCGCCGGAGGACGTCCGCGCCTGGGCGGAACCGAGGATCCTCGCGGAGTACGGTCGGGAAGGGGCGCCGTCGTACGACAAATGG
>CAZVOE010000035.1:0-27361 GCA_964628935.1 uncultured Acidobacteriota bacterium | reverse complement strand
CGCGCCCCCTCCGATCCAGGGTTTCTCCGCGTTCGGGGGGTTCCAGTTCGAGGTGCTCGACCAGTCGGGAGGGGACATCGCGAACCTGGAGACCGCGACTCAGGAGCTGATCCGCCGCGCGACGGAGGGGGGGCGTGTCGCGGGTCTCTTCAGTTCCTTCCGCGCGAGCGATCCGCAGCTGCTCGTCGAGATCCAGCGGGCGAAGGCGAACGCCATGCGGGTTCCGGTTCGAGAGATCGCCGAAGCACTCTCGGTCTTCCTCGGCTCCCAGTACGTGAACGACTTCGACTTCAACGACCGCGCCTACCGCGTCTACGTCCAGGCCGACCAGGCGTTCCGCTCGGCGCCCGACGACCTCGGAAAGATGTACGTCCGGGCCGAGACGGGGCAGGTGGTTCCCCTGAGCGCCTTCGTGCGGACGAGGGAGGTCACGTCCCCGCAGGTGATCAGCCATTTCAACCTGTTCCGCTCGGCGTCGATCAGCGGGAACGGCGCCCCGGGGGTCAGCTCGGGACAGGCGATCGCCGAGATGGAGCGCGTGGCCCGCGAGGTCCTTCCCGAAGGGTACGACTTCGCTTGGTCGGGGCAGTCGCTCGAGGAGGTGAAAGCCGGGAGGCAGGCAGGGTTCATCTTCGCCCTCTCCGTCCTCATCGTCTATCTGGTGCTCGCCGCCCAATACGAGAGCTGGGTGCTTCCCTTCATCATCCTCCTCGGGGTCCCGCTCGCGGCCTTCGGAGCCCTCTCGGGCCAGCTGCTCCGAGGTCTCGCGAACGACGTCTTCTGTCAGGTCGGTCTCGTGCTCCTGGTCGGCCTCGCCGCGAAGAATTCGATCCTCATCGTCGAGTTCGCCGAGCAATTGCGCGCACGAGGGCTCTCGATCGCGGATGCGGCCGTCGAGGCCGGACGGATCCGGCTGAGGCCGATCCTCATGACCTCGATCGCCCTCGTGCTCGGCGTGCTTCCCCTCGTCCTCGCCACGGGGGCCGGGTCGGCGGCCAGGCATTCGGTGGGGACCGCGGTCATGGGAGGGATGATCGCTTCGACCTTCCTCTCGGTCATTTTCATTCCCGTCCTGTACGTTCTTCTCCGCACGGCCGTCCCGGGCCGGGTGCGGGGAAGCGAGAGGGCGCCGGAGGAGGTCGCCCATGCGTGATTTCGCCGCGCGAGTGTTCGTC
This sequence comes from uncultured Acidobacteriota bacterium, assembly GCA_964628935.1. Classification (GTDB taxonomy): domain Bacteria; phylum Acidobacteriota; class Polarisedimenticolia; order Polarisedimenticolales; family DASRJG01; genus CAYLHQ01. The sequence continues at coordinate 26,186 of CAZVOE010000035.1, read as the reverse complement.
GTGCTCCTCGTCGCGATGCAGGCGGCCGAGCGCGTCGCGGCGATGGAGGCCGTGACCTTCGACGAGGCGGTCGCGCGGGCAGTCGAGAACAACCACGACGTGGCCCGCGCCGCCACCGCGATCCTGAGCGCGGAAGCGTTGCTCGGGAAGGCCCGTGCGATCGTCCTCCCGACCGTCGAGGCGTACGCCGCCGAGACGGTCGTGGACGAAGAGCGCGGGTTCGACGACATCGTCACGCAGCCTCGGGACCAGTTCTCCGCCGGGGCGACCGTTGCCGTCCCGGTTCTCGCGGCCTCGGACTGGGCGCGAAAGACCCAGGCCGCCGACCGGGTGGAGATCGCGAGGCTCGAGGCGGCCGAGGTGAGGCGGCAGGTCGCGGTCGCCACGGCGCAGGCCTATCTCGCCGTGATCGCCGCGCGCCGCCAGGTCGAGGTGGACGAGCGCGCCCGCGACAACGCGAAGGCCCAGTACGAGTATGCGAAAGCTCGGTTCGACAGAGGGGCCGGGAACCGGCTCGACGCTCTCCGCGCCGCGGACGTCTTGGCGACCGACGAGGTTCTCGTGGAGCGATCGCGGCTCGTGCTTCTTCTCTCTCAGGAGGGGCTCGGGGTGTTGATGGCGGCGGACGCTCCGGTCGACGCCGCGGCCGAACCGGTCTTCGAGATCCCCCCGGAGGTCGCGGAGGAAGATCTGTCGATCCGGGCCGACCTGCGCCTTCGCACTGCGCAGCGAGAGGCCGCCGACCGGGTGCTCCGGGACTCGTGGAAGGACTGGCTCCCCTCGATCGTCGCCTCGTTCGATCCCCTCTTCGTCGACCCGGCCGGGTCGTTCCAGGATTCGAGCACGTGGCGCGCGGCGCTCGCGGCACGCTTCCCGATCTACCTCGGAGGGGAGCGAATCGCCGACAAGCGGTACCGCGAGGCGGCGGCCACTTCCGCAGCGATCGATCTGGAGCAGGCCGAGCTCCGGGCGCGGGCCGAGGTGCGCTCGGCGCGCGCGGCGATCGAGGCCGCGGAGCGCGGGCTCGTACACGCGCGGGCCTCGGCCGAGCACGCAGCCGAGGTGCTGACGATCACCGAAACCGCCTTCCGCGCGGGGGCGCGCACGAACATCGAACTCATCGACGCGCAGCGTCGCGCGCGGGATGCCGAGACAGCCGTGGGGCGGGCGGAAGATCTCCTGCGGCAAGCGAAGCTCGAGCTCCTCGTGGCATTGGGACTGTTCGGGGGGTAGGGGGCGGGGTTGCGGAGTGCGCCCGAAATGTTGAAAGCGCCTCTCGACGCGACCTGAGGTTTCTCATGTCTCCCGATACCGTCACCCCATCCGTCCGGCGCCGGATCATGCAATCGGTCCGACAGAAGGGTACCGGGATCGAATTCGCGGTCCGCGAAGCCGCTACCAGCTACGGCGTCCGTTATCGCCTCAACAACAAGGATCTCCCCGGCTCCCCCGATCTCTCCAACAAGACCCGCCGCTGGGCGATCTTCGTCCACGGCTGCTTCTGGCACGGCCACCCGAACTGTAAGAAAACGAAGGGGGGGGGAAGTGGTAGAATCCCGGCGTCCAACAGGTCCTTCTGGGCGGCCAAGATCCGATCGAATCGAGAGCGGGACGCACGGAAGACCCGGGAACTGCGAAGGCGAGGGTTTCGGGTCCTGACGATCTGGGAATGCCAGACGGTCGATCCCTCGCGACTTGATCGGATCCTGTCACGGTTCTTCGCGATGCTCGAAGGTCCTGAGCCTCCTCGGTGAGGGACGAGACGATGGCTGCCAGAAGGGGACAGAAGGGCCTCCGCGTCGCGGGGCTTTTCGCGGGGATCGGCGGGCTCGAGCTGGGGCTCGCGCGCGCTGGGCACGAGACCGCCCTGCTCTGCGAGATCGACCCGGGGGCGGCGGCCGTACTGCGGAAACGCTTCCCGCGGATCCCGCTTCACGACGACATCACCACTCTCGACCGCCTTCCGAGGGGAACCGAGCTCGTCGCCGCGGGGTTTCCCTGCCAGGACCTATCGCAGGCTGGCCAGACCCGTGGAATCCGCGGCCGCCAGTCGAGCCTGGTCGACCACGTATTCCGGCTCCTTCGGGAGGGGGACGTCCCTTGGGTGCTGCTCGAAAACGTCCCGTTCATGCTCCAGCTCGGACGGGGCGCGGCGATCCGCCACGTCGTTTCGGAGTTCGAAGCCCTTGGCTATTCCTGGGCCTATCGGGTGATCGACACCCGTGCCTTCGGCATCCCCCAGCGTCGCGAGCGGGTGTATTTCCTCGCCTCAAAGGTCGCGGATCCATCGCGATTGTTATTCCAGGGAAACGTGCAGCCGGAGGAGCCGAACGGGAACGAACGCCGTCCGTGCGGGTTCTTCTGGACGGAAGGCCTGCGTGGTTTGGGCTGGGCCGTCGACGCGGTTCCGACCCTCAAAGGGGGTTCCACGGTGGGGATCCCTTCTCCTCCCGCCATTTGGATGCCCGACGGTTCGTTCGTCACGCCGGATATCCGCGATGCCGAGCGGCTTCAAGGATTCGACGCCGACTGGACCCTTCCCGCGGTGGGGGTCGTCCGGGCGAGCCATCGTTGGAAGATGGTCGGAAACGCCGTCTCCGTGCCCGTGTCGGAATGGATCGGGCGTCGCATCGTCGGAGCTCCGGGGCCGCGACCGCCGCTCGCCGCGACCTTCGATCCGGAGGCAAGCTGGCCTCGAGCGGCCTACTGTGTCGACGGGCACCGTTTCTCGGTCCGGGTGTCGACGTGGCCGACCCGTGTTCCGGCCCCTGAGCTCCAGGAGTTCCTCCGACACCCAACCAAACCCCTCTCCAAGAAAGCGCTCGAGGGGTTCTGGTCACGACTCTCCCGCAGTTCGTTGAATCGCCCGGAGCAGTTCGACCTGGATCTACAGCGGGCGTTGGGTATCTCGGTCCCAGGGCCCGACAAGGCCGCCAGACCTGCAGCCCGGCGACCGGCGGTGCGGGATTCGCAAGTTTCCGGTGGGCTCTTCGGGGAGTGAGTCTCGGGCCGCTCAGCCGGCGTCTTCGTCCTCCGATCCGACGTCGGCTTCGTCGTCACCGAGAGGGGCTTCCTCACCGTTCGCCCAATGGAACTCCGCGGAATTCCGCTGAAGGTAGCGGTGATAGACCGCGTCCAAAAATTCCTCGTAGGTGAGTAGGCGACGCGGGCGACCGTCTCGGCCCGCGAGTTCACCGTCTGTCGAGGGACGCCCCTGTTTCGGTGGATCCGCTTCGACGTCGAAGAAGCGCAGGTCGCTCCCATCCGGCTCGTACAGGGCGACGTAGAGTTTCTCGAACTTGTCGATGTCGTCGTCCGGCTCGAGCCGTCCTGCGTAGGGCCGCAGGTGGCGGATCCAGCTGCCGAACGAAGACGGGTTGTCCTTTTTTCCGTCGTCGCACGCATCGAACGGGAGAAACAGCACGCCGACCATCACCGCGTACGGCTGCCGTTTGTGGTAGCCGCTCGCTTCGATCCGGAGTTCTTCTTCGTTGCGTTTCATGTTGTGAGTGTGTCGGCCGTTGTTGACGTCGCGCAGATGGACCGACTTGAGTGAAATCCCCAGGGCAAGTCCCTGTTGAGGCGTCGAGAAGTTCACGTCGAGTTGTTTCTGCCCGCGGACGGACTTGGCCGTCCGCTTCGTCGTCGCTTCGATTCCGCGGAGCCTGGGCCCCAAGTCCCGGGCGATACGCCTCGCGGCGTGATCGGAGAATCGGACGGCGTACTGATTCTTGTCCCCGACCGGGTCGGCGATCTCGGGACGGGGTCTCGAAGCCTCGAGGATCTCCTGGATGACCGCTGCGCCGTCGTATGGTCTCTCTTTCACCATGGTCTTCCCGCGCGGACCACGAGACAATACCACGGTCGAAGCCCGGATCGGCTCGCAGGAGGGTAGGCATGATCGACCGAAATGGAGTCGGCGCGTCTTGACACCGGGGTATGGTCCCGTCTCGCAGTTTCGACCGTCGTGCTCCTCTGCACAGGCCTCGTGATCCCAGCCCAGCCCTCGTTCGAGGAGCTCTGCGACGGGCCAAGCGACTTCCGCAGCGGGCGGAGCGGCGAAGCGGACTTGGCGTTCGACCTTCTCCTGATTCCGTTCCAGTCCGGCGACCCGACCGAGGACCTCGGCCCTGCGGGAAAGGTGCTGCAGTCCGTCCTCGTCGCGGGGCCGGGGACTTCCCGCCCTGCATCACCGGTGCACGGAGGGGTGGTACGTCGTGGCGATCGACCCGGTGTTCTACTTCCGTCCGGACAATGGAAGTTCGACGCGATGCGCCGCCTCTTCCTCTCCGATCGGCGGGACGCGCACGAGGAAATCGGGAGGCGGTTCGGCGCACGCTGCGTCCACGTCCGCCGGTCCCGGAGGATCGCATCCTTCGTCGAGGCGCTTGAAGCCGAACCGAGGTTCGTCCGGACGTCGGCGGACGGAAACGCGATGGTCGATCGGGGATCGGGTCAGAACGGAGACGACAACCGGTTCCCTCGGTGGAGAAACCAGCGGTCGAGGACGACCTGTCTCACGATTCCCGGAACGGCGAGAATCGCCGCGCCCAAGGGGGCGCGAAGCCAGTCCGGGACCGAGCGCCTGGAAGCCTCCGCACCGAATCGTTCGCGAAGGCGCTCGGGGTATTCCTCGATGTTCCCTTCCAGGATCGCTTGGCCGGCCATACGACCCGAGACGAGAGCGGGAAGGATCCCCTCGCCGCTCGCCGGCGCCGCGAGGCCCGCGGCGTCGCCGGCCAGGAGGAAACCGTCGCCCGCGACGCGGCGTGACGCGCCCTGACGGACCCGGTACGCGTGGCCGCGCCAGCCGTCCTCGGGCACGCGGTCGATCCGCTTGCGACTTTGCAAGAAAAAGAGGAACGTCCCCAAGTGCTCGGGCAGGCGCTCGCGATCGAGCCGACCCAACCCGACGTTCAGCCAGCGTCCCTTCCGGAAGCACCAGCCGTAGCCGCGGAGGTCGCGGGAGAAGTAGAGCTCCGGGCGGTCTTCCTCGACGCGGCACGCGGCCGCTTCCTCGAGCGGAAACTCGACCTCGCGCGCGACGACGACCGAAGCGTCGTCCGCCGGTCCCCCCAACAGGCGTGCAACCGGGCAGAAATGCCCGCCTGCGCCGACGAGGACGGGCGCCGCGTAGGCCCCGTTGACGACCCACGCTCCGTTCACCCGTTCGATCGTTCGAACGCGCTCTCCTTCGATGGTCCGCGCCCCCGAAGCGCGCAGGAGGGCGGTGTCGAATTCGCAGCGCCGGATCCCCCAGCTCACGGGGGTTCCGTAGTCGACCTCCACGGCGCGGCCCCCGATCCGCCCGATCCGGAATCGCGTGATCGGTTGGGCGACGTGCTCGCGCGAGAAGTCTTCAATCGTGAACGGGACTTCTCGGAGCACCTCCGGGGTGATCCACCCCGCACAGGGCTTGTCGCGGGGGAAGGACGCGGCATCGAGCACGAGGGCGTCGCGTCCCCCGGCGGCGAGCGCCCTCGCGCACGCGGAACCCGCCGGGCCGCCTCCGACGATCAGGACGTCGGCTCGTTCCACCCGAGGCCCTCGCCGCCCCGATACAACGCGGCGCGCGTCCAGGGAACGCTCTCCGCACCGGCCGGGGTGAAGACGACCTGGAACAACTGCAGCGATCCGGAGCGGAACCCGGCTTCCGATCCGGCGAGGTAAAGTCGCCACATCCGCCGGAAGAACCGGTCGAAGCCGACGCGGCCGGCGGCGAGCGCACGCTCGTATCTCTCCCGCCAGTGTCTCAGCGTGAGGGCGTAGTGCGGGCGGAGGTTCTCCACGTCGAACACGCTCATCCCTGCAGGCACGAGGACGCCGCGGCACACTTCGTCCAACGTGGGTGCGTAGGCGCCGGGGAAGATGCGGCGGCGGATCCATCCGTCGAGCGGTTGCGGGCGGTCTCTTCCGATGAAGTGGAGAAGCCCGCGGCCGCGCTCGCGGTCGAGCGTCCTGGCGATCACGTGCGCCATCCGCCGGTAGTTCGCGAGCCCTACATGCTCGAGCATCCCCACGGAGACGAACGCGTCACAGCGCCCTTCGATCCGCCGGTAGTCCTCTTCGAAGAACTCGACCTGGCCCGAGAGGCCTTCCTGCCTCGCTCGCTCCCGCGCCCACGCGATCTGCGCAGAGGAAACGTTGTAGGCGCGAACGCGGACCCCGTGGTTGCGCGCCATGTGAATCGCGAGCGCGCCCCACCCGCATCCGGCTTCGATGACCGTCTCGCCGGGTCGCAGCCCCAACTTCCGGCAAACGTGCTCCATCTTGGCGATCTGGGCGTCCTCGAGCGACTGCTCGGGGGTTTCGAAGTACGCGCAAGTGTAGACGAGCTGCTCGTCGAGCCAGAGCCGGTAAAAGTCGTTTCCGAGGTCGTAGTGGGAACGCACGTTGCGCCGGTCTCGGTGGAGCGTGTGCGGAAGGTACGTACCGAGACGGCGAAGGACGGACGCCGGAGGCGCCGCGTCGAGGGCCCGGTACACCGTCGAGAGAGCCGCGACCAGGTCGCCCTCCACTTCGACCCTCCCCACGGAATACGCATCTCCGAACCGCCCCACGGGGTCGAGCGCCAACGCCAACAGAGTCATGCGGTCGCGGAAGCGGACCGTCGCAACGGGCGGACTCGCGGAGGGTTGAATCGAGTGGGCCCCGAGAGCCAGGCGGATCGCGGCCGGCGCCATGCGCGCCGCCACCCTGCGCAGGAGCCAGCCGTCGAATCCCTCGGCGCGGTCGGCCGGAGCCCAGCGGACGGGGGCTGCGGAACGGGTCGTCGTCCTCATGACGCCCTCCTTTCGAGGGAACTTCCCTGAGTGTACCGCGGCCTCCGAGGTCCTTCCAAGTGTTGGGGGTATAGTCGTCAAGGAGGCGCCATGGAGCGACGGCGCACGCCGCGCATCTTCATCGTCTCGGACGGCCGTGGGGATACGGCGGCCCAGGTCCTCAAGGCAGCCGCCGTTCAGTTCGAAGGGAGAGCCTACCGGGTTTCGCGCCGTCCGTCGGTCCGCACGGTCAAGGACGTGCTCCGCGTGGTCCAGGAGGCGGCGGACGCGCGGGCGGTGATCTTCTACACCCTCGTCGACGAGGAGACGCGGCGGACGATGCACCGCGCCGCCGCGCGCAAGCTCGTGCCGACGGTCGACATTCTCGGCCCCTGCTTCTCCGCGCTCGACGACCAATTCCGCACGAAGCGCCGCGGGGAGCCGGGACTCCTCTACGACATGGAGCGGGACCGCCTGAACCGCATGGAGGCGATCGACTACACCCTCCATCACGACGACGGGCAGCGGGTGCACGAGCTCTCGAAGGCCGACGTGGTCGTGGTGGGCGTTTCGCGGGCCTCCAAGAGCTCCACGTGCTTCTTCCTCGCGTACGCCGGCGTCCGCGCCGCCAACGTCCCTTTGATCCCAGGCGTCGATCCTCCGGCTCGGCTACTCGCCCTCGACCCGGAAAAGGTCATCGGGCTTCGCGTGAATGTCGACCGGCTCCTGGCCGTCCGGGAGGCGAGGGCACGAAACCTCGGCCGCGCGCACCTCGCGGCGTACCTCGACCGACGGGAGATCGCCCGAGAGGTGCTCTGGGCGAATCAGCTCATGGATCGGCAGGGCTGGAGAACGTTCGACGCCTCGTACCTCGCCGTCGAGGAGATCGCTCGCGAGGTCATGCGCCTGCGCGGTATCCACGGCGACCGGCTGTGGTAAAGGGGACTGGCACCTTTTTGAAGAAAAGGTGCCAGTCCCCTTTTTTTCGGCGTAGACTGGGGCCACTCCCGCCCGGTGGAGGCTGGGTGGGGGGAAACCGGGCGGCCCCGCCCGAACGCACGGGACCCACCTGACCGTCCCCCCGGACGGAGAACCTTATGAAAGCCGGGTTGGTGGCGGTCGCGCTTGTCGCGACGGTCACGACAGCGCACTCCGCGGTGATCCATGTGAAGCCGACCGGCAACGACGCGAATTCGGGCGCCTCCTGGGCGGAGGCGAAGCGGACCGTCGGGGCCGCCATCCTGGCGGGGAGCGCCGGGGACGAGATCTGGGTGGCTGCCGGCATCTACAACGAGCGGATCCGAAACAAAACCGTCGAGGGGATCTCGGTGGACATGGCGCTCTACGGGGGATTCGTCGGGACGGAGTCCTCCGTGGGGGAGCGGGACATCGCCGCGAACCCCACGATCCTCGACGGGGGGGCGGGCGGCTCCGTGGTGACGATCGATTCGCTCGCCGGTCCCGGGATGCGGATCGACGGTTTCCGGATCCGGAACGGCGCGGCGATCCTCGGGGGCGGGATCTCCGTCACCGGAGCGGCGCCGACGATCGAGAACAACGACATTCTCGGGAACATGGCCGACCACGGGGGAGGGATCATGGTCTGGGCCTACCGGACGATTCCCCCGGCCGCGCACGCTCGCATCGCGTCGAACGTGATCCAGGTCAACCGTGCGGGAAGCGGCGGAGGCGGCATCGCCGTGGTGGGGGCATCTCCGGAGATCCGTGGCAACGCCATCCTGCGCAATACGACGGGGGGCTTCGGCGGCGGGATCGGCGTCTGGGTGACCGATTCCTCGAAGGTCGCCCGCCCGTGGATCGTGAACAACGCCGTCCTCGAGAACGCCGCGAACCTCGTGACGAGCGGACTTCTCGTCGGGGGCGGCGGGATCTACGCGTCCGAGCGGAACATCGGGGGCGAGCCGGTCGCGTTCGGGATCTGTACGCCGAGGATCGAGGACAACGTCGTCGCCGCGAACTCCGCCATCTCCTGCGGAGGAGGGATCGCGATCGTCGACGCGGAGACCGAGTCTGCCCCGATCACCAACAACACCGTCGTCGCCAACAGCGGGTCGGGAATCTGCTGGGGAAACGCGGGTCCGACGATGGTGAACAACCTGGTCGCCTACAACACCTGGGGGCTCCAAGAGGACATCGGCAATCCGTACCCGGAGACGATCCGCTTCAACGACGTGTACGGAAACAACGTGCACGGGGAAGCGACGAACTACTTCCAGCTCCCGGATCTCACCGGGACCGATGGCAACATCTCCGACGACCCCAGGCTCGCGTGGTACGCCGAGGGGAAACTGCACCTTCAAGCGGAGTCGCCCTGCATCGACGCGGGGGACGACGCGGCGGCAGGGACGGGACGGACGGACATCGACGGGCAGCCGCGAGTCCAGGGCGCGCACGTCGACATCGGCGCGGACGAATCGGACGGGACGGCCTGGCTCGACGTGCCGGCCGTGGTCCGCGTGAGCCCGACGGGAGACGACGCGAACGACGGGTCCTCCTGGGCCCTCGCGAAGGCCACGATCGAGAGCGCGATCGGGGCGGCGTGGCTCGCCGGCGGCGGCGAGGTCTGGGCCAAGGCGGGGACCTACGCGGGTCCCGTGACGCTGTCCGCATGGGTGCACGCGTACGGTGGGTTCGCCGGCACCGAGACGGAGAGGTCGCAGCGGGATCCCTCGACCCACCTCACCGTTCTCGACGGCGGCGGCAGTCCTCCCGTCGTGTCGTGCGGACTTTCCGGGTACCGAATCGGGGGAATCGACGGATTCCGGATCACCGGAGGCGGCGCGTACACGGGAGGGGCGATCCCCCCGTCCGGGAGGACTGCGGGGCAGGGTGGGGGGATCCGCTGCGCGGTGAGTTCCCCCGTGATCTCGGGAAACGAGATCGTCCGGAACTCGCTCGGCGATCCGTTCACCACCCCTTTCGAAGGGCCAGCGGTCGGCGCCGGAATCAGCCTGATCGGAAGCCACGCTCTTGTCCGTTCGAACCGGATCGCCCAGAACGAGGTTCTGAATCGGCCGAGCACCGGAGGGGGGGTTTACTGCGAGTGGTCGGTTGCGGATTTCTGGTACAACACGATCGAGTCGAACGTCGCGCCGTCGGGCTCCGGTGTGTACTGCGTGATGGCGCGGCCGATGCTCTTCAACAACCTGATCCAGTCGAACGAAAACTACTACCTACCGCCGATCTACTTCGGTTCGAACGAGGGGGCGGTCTCGATGCATCTTTGCTTTGACCTCGACCTCCACTTCAATTACTTCCTGTCGAACGTCGCCGATGCCGGCGGTGGGCTCTACCTCGACCAGCCCTATCGCGCCACGGTCGCGAACAACCTGTTCCTCGCCAATCACGCCTACAGTCGACAGCTATCGACGGGCGGCGAGGGGGGAGCGATCTGGCTCCTGATCGGAGCGGACGCCGAAGAGACGCTCCAGATCGTCGGGAACACGTTTTCGGGGAACACCGCGTCCTCGTTCTACGCCGGCGAGCAAGGGGGGGCGATGGCGGTCCTCCCGGTGTCGTCGATGGCGACGATCGCCAACAACGTGATGGCCTTCAACTCGTCCGGGATCTACCGGCGACCGGGCTACTCGACGAGCCCCGTCCTCGTCCGGAACGGGATGTACAACGGCGCCTTCGACTACGTGGGTCTCTCCCCAGGCCCCACCGACCTCGTGGCGGATCCGCTCTTCGTGGATCGGGAAGGCGGGAACTACCGCCTCGAGGCGATGTCTCCGATGGTCGACGAGGGAAACCCCGCGCATGTGGCGACCCAGTCCGACCTGGACGGGGCTCCCCGCGTGCAAGACGCCGACTACGACGGGTCGGCGATCGTCGACATCGGAGCGTACGAGTACTCCCCCGACTTCGACGGCGACGGGTACGCCGACTGGCGCGACCCCGACGACGACGACGACGGATCGCTCGACGGGGACGATTGTGACCCTCTCGACCCGACTGCATGGACGGCGACGGTCGAGATCGCAGGCGTGCAGGTGAGCGGTGCTGCATCGACCGTCGTGTCCTGGACCGCCCAGGGCGCCGATGTCCGGTACGACGTGGCGGCGGGGTTGCTCTCCGAGGTGCGCGCGGACGGGGGGTTCGGTCGCGCCGCCTGCGTTCAGGATGACGGGGCGGACGCGGCGTGGACCGACCCGAGCGCGGATCCCTCCGAGGGTGAAGCGCGCTACTACCTTGTCCGCGCGGAGAACTCTTGCGGGGATGGGGGGTGGGGAAACGCAAGGACGCTGACGGCGTGTCCGTGACAGCGGGGGGGCTGGCACCCTCACTTCGAGAAGGTGTCGGTCCCCCTTTTCCCTCATAATCCGGGGCCATGCCGACGAAACCGTTCGACTCGGCGGGCTTCTGGAAGGAGGTCCCGCTCTCGGGCCATCTCCTCTTTTACGCGGCCGTGTTTTTCACGTTTTCTGTGATGGGGTTCGTGAGCGACCTCATGGGAGGCGCTCGATCGTCGCCGCGGCTGCTCATGCTCTTCGTCGTCTATTCGGGCGCGCTCGCGGTCGTCATGGGCGCGGGGGCGATCCGTCGCGACCCGTGGATCCTCGCCGCCGGCGTGGCGTTGGCATTCACCGGTCCGGTGGTCCTTCGTGCGTGGTTTCCGCGTCCGGCGCCATCCGGCTTCGACGTGCGCCTCTCGGTCCACGGCATCGGGATCGCGTCCGCGGTCGCCGTCGGCTACGTCTTCTTCGTCATCTTCATCTCGCTGGAGGGGCGCCGGTATCTCCGCGCCCACGGCGAGCTCGCGATCGCCGCCGAGGTTCACCGATCCGTGGTGCCAGAGCAGTCCCTCCAAGACGACGGGTGGGAGTGGTACGGGCGATCGATCCCCTCGGGGGACGTCGGAGGAGATCTCATCGACGTCGTGGGGACCCGTTCCGGAAGGGTGGGTTACCTCGTCGACGTGGCCGGGCACGGCGTGGGCGCCGGCGTTCTGACGGCGATGGCGAAGAGCGCGGCCCGCGCCCACCTCCGCACGGAGCGGACCGCCGCTTGCCTCCTCGAGGCGTGGAACGACACCCTCGCGGGCGTGTTCGAGCCGAATCGCTTCGCAACCTGCGCGTGCGCCGTCGCGGCGCCGGGCGGATCGGTCGAGTTCGCCATGGCCGGTCACCTTCCGGCTCTCGTCGTCCGGGCGGCGGCCGGTACGATCGAGGAGCACGCCGCCACCGATCCTCCGCTCGGGATTCTCGCTGGGCGCGCGTTCGCGTCACGCACGATTCGGATGGAGGCGGGAGACCTCCTCATCTTCGTCTCGGACGGGTTCACGGAGGTCGCGTCGCGCCGCGGGGAAGAACTCGGACTCGGTGCAGTAGCGAGGGTCGTGGCGCGGGAGCGCGAGCGGAGCCTCCCGGAGATCTTCCTCGCGGTCCGGGACGCCGCGCTGCGCCACGGCTCGCAGGTCGACGACCAAACGATCCTCCTTCTCCGCCGCGTCTGAAAACGCGGCCGATTCTCTTTCCCCTGGCGGACTCCCGGAACTCCCGGTACAAGGTCAAAGCCCGGAAGGGGAAATCCGGGCGGAGGGTCTCCATGCGTCTCACGCGCGCCGCCGTGCTCCTCGGGTTCCTGTACTCGCCCGCTCTCGCACTCGTCGACCCTCTTGGGCATGAGGGCGCTCCGGACCCCCGCGAGTTCGGGGCGAGACCTCCGCGCCTCGAGTCGGGCGCGGTGGATCCGGGCGGCCCCGGCTTGCTTGCCGCTCCGGCACGAGCCTTTCTCGAACGCCGCGGGGGGGGCTGGACGTTCCACGCCGATCCCCGGACGGGGAGGGCGACGCTCGTCGAGGGCTCGGGGATCCCGCTGGTTCCGGGTCGCGGAAACGCACTCGGTTCGGATTCACTCGCGGGATTGCCGCTCGCCGATGGGGACGTCACCGTCGAGACGCTCCTCCCGCTCGTCGAGCGTTTCCTCGTCGCGGAGCGGGCGCTCCTCGGTCCCGCCCGCGGAGCGCTGGTCTTCGACCCCGCGACGAGCCTCTCCCGAGAGGGAGGCCGCCTTCACACCCTCCACTTCGACTGGACGATCGAGGGGGTAAAGGTCGAAGGCGCCGGGGTCTTCGTACGGATCAACTCCGGCAACATCACCCAGTTCGGCGCTCCCTTCGTGGGCGAGGCCTCGGTCGCGACCACCCCCGCGTTCGGCCCGGAGGAGGCTCGACGTCGCCTGACCACCTGGGCCGGCGACGACGAGACCGCCCGGCTCCTCGGCGAGCCGGAATTGCGGATTCAGATCGAGGAAGACGGATCGAGGCTCGAGCATCGGCTGGTCTGGATCGTCCGCTATTCCGTCCCGGGCCGCGTGGAGACGTGGGAAGGAAGACTCGACGCGCATACCGGGGAGGTCGTCGCCTTTCGGGACGTCAACCACTACGGTCGCGTGTACGGCGGCGTGTACCCCCGGACGGTCGTCGACCCCGAGATCCGCGTCGCGCTCCCGTACACGACGGTCGAGGTCGGCGGCACGGTCGTCACGGACGTCGCCGGCGGTTTCCCGTACGCGGGGGGCACGGCCTCGTCCGGGTTGAACGGCCGCTGGTTCGACGCCAACTGCGAGGACGGCTGCGTCGGTCCGCCACAGGCGACCGTTGCGGTCGCGCTCGGCTCCGGACGCCTCGATTTCGGCATGGGCGGCGTGGACGGAGTGGGGAACGGCTTCTCCACCAAGGCCGAGCGGAACGCGACGTTCCACCTGAACCAGGTCCGCCGGATCGGGAAGCAGTGGCTTCCCGCGCTCGCGTGGCTCGACACGACGATCGCGACGAACGTGAACATCGCCGACGTCTGCAACGCCTTCTGGAACGGGAGCGTGAATTTCTACCGCTCCGGCGGAGGCTGCAACAACACCGGCGAGATCGCCGACGTGATGCAGCACGAGTGGGGCCACGGGATCGACCAGAACACCCGATCCGGTGACGGCGCGACCGGAGAGGGAACCGGGGACACGGTCGCGATGCACATGACGCGCGACGCGCGGATCGGCCCCTGGTTCCGGACGACCGGCGCTCCCGTCCGTGACCTCGACAAGACCCGCAGCTCGAAAGGGCTCATGACGCGGACGAACGTGGGACAGAAGTGCCCGACCGGAAGCGGGGCCCAGGGGTACCAGGTGCACTGCGAGGGGGAGATTTACGGACAGACGACGTGGGACCTCGCTCAGGCCCTCGTGGCGAAGCACGGCTTCCACACCGGGTGGCGGACTTCGGAGAGGATCTTCTTCACCTCGCTTCCGGACGCGGCGTCGTACCTCCCCTCGCTGTCGTTCCCGATCTACAACGCCTACCTGCAGGCCGATGACGACGACGGGAATCTGACGAACGGAACGCCGAACGGCCAGGAAATCTACGATGCGTTCAACCTCCACGAGATCGCCGGAACGCCGAGGGGATCCTCCGCCCCCTGCGCACGGCCGACGCAGCCGGTCGTGACCGTCGCTGCGGGTTGCGACCGTTTCACGATCTCCTGGTCGCCCGTCTCCGGCGCCGCGCAGTACCGGCTCTTGCGCGGCGAGATCCTCCCGGAATCGCCCCTATACCCGGTTGCGACGCTCCCCTCGACGCAGACCTCGTACGAAGATGCCCTCGTCGCGCCCGGCGTCGATTACCACTACGTGGTGATGGCCATGACCTCCGACGGGTGCGAATCGACCGTCGAGAACCTGGTGGCGACACGCCTTCTCTCCCAACCGATCCTCTCCGCGATCGCCGCCGTCGCCGACGACCTCCCTCGAGGGAACCGTTCCGGATTCCCCGATCCGGGCGAGGAGGTCGATCTCCGCGTCGTTCTCGAAAACTTCGGAGACGTGCCCACCGGGACGTTCGCCGCGACCCTGTCCACGACCGCTCCCGGCGTGACCGTCCTCGAGGCGACCGACTTCTGGCCCTCCCTCGATCCCGGCGTCGCAGGCGAGAACGGAGGCGTGCTCCGGTTCACGACCGACTCCGGGAGCGTCGCCTGCGGAGACACCGCCCGATTCCGGCTCGATCCATACCCGACGGCCGGTTGCGCGTCGGAGGATTCGTGGCTCGACGTCACGTTCGGCGAGCGGCGGATCGAGCGCGCCGACGATTTCGAGGCCGGCCCGAGCGGGTGGTTCCACGACTCCGCGTCGTCCACCGCCACCGCCGGGAATTGGACCTGGGGCGACCCCGACCCGACGGCCTACCAGCCGGGGGACGACGTGACGCCTGGGACGGGGGTGAATTGCTGGTTCACGGCGCCGAACCTCGGTGGGGAGGGCACCGACGACCTCGACAACGGCGTGACGACGCTTCTCTCGCCCATCCTCGATCTCTCCGCCCTCTCCGAGGCGCGGCTCTCCTATTGGCGCTGGTTCGCGAATCGCGATCTCGGCGAGGACGCGGGCGACTTCTTCCGCGTGGACGTTTCGGCGGACGGAGGATCGTCCTGGGTCAACCTAGAGATTCTCGGCACGAACGACACGGCCCCTTCGTGGACGAAGCGCGAGTTCGATCTCGAGGACTTCGTTCCTCTGACCTCGGCCGTTCGGGTCCGCGTGCAGGTCGCCGACGGCACCGCGACCGGAAACCTGATCGAGGCGGCGCTGGACGAGGTGCGGATCGAGCGGTTCGTCTGCGATTCGACTCCCGCGTGTTACATCGCGCCGACGTTCGCGGGGCTCGCGACGGCTTCGCCCGGCTCTTCGTGCGGCGAGGCCGACCTCGCATGGACCGCGGCCTCCACGAACTGCCAGAACGCGACGATCCGTTACAACGTGTACCGGTCGACCGATGCGAATTTCGTCCCCGGTCCGGCGAATCGGATCGCGATGGGGATCACGGCCCTTTCCTTCCGGGACTCGCTCCTCGCTCCCGGGATGACCTATCACTACGTGGTGCGTGCCGACGACTCGCGCTCGGGCGAAGACGCGAACCTGGTACGTCGGACCGTGGTCGCGCCCTCGTCACCCGACCTCGCAGCCCCCGTCTTCGACGGGATCGCGGCGGCGGGAGGCGGCGCTTCGTGCGGGGAGACGACGCTCGCGTGGTCGGCCGCCCTCGAGAGTTGCAACCTGCCGATCACCTACGAGGTCTACCGGTCGACCGATGCCGGCTTCGTTCCCTCTCCGGCGACGCGGGTGGGCTCGACGACGTCGCTCGCCTTCACCGACGCGGCTCTCACCCCCGGCGTCTCCTACACCTATGTCGCCCGCGCCAGGGACTCCGTTGGGAACGAGGACGGGAATCTCGTCCGCGTCACCGTTCCCGCGACGATCCTCGATCGGGTCCTGTTCCACGAAAGTTTCGAGAGCGGTGCGGCGGGATGGGCGAGAACCGGAACGAACGACGCGACGACGGGCCTGTGGGAACTCGGAGACCCGGAGCCGACCCCCTTCCAGCCGGGCGACGACTACACCGAAGCGCCGGGCGTCAACGCGTGGGTCACCGGTCTCGCGGCCGGGGTGAACAACGGTGACTTCGACGTCGACAACGGAACGACGACGCTCGTCTCGGCGACCTACGACCTCTCCGCGGCCGCCGATCCGGTCGTCCGGTACGCGCGCTGGTTCACGAACGACCAGGGAGGGGCTCCCGGCGAGGATCCGTTCGACGTGCAGGCGAGCGACAACGGGGGATCGACCTGGACGACGCTCGAGCAGTTGAGCGGCGGGACTCCTCTCGCGTGGGTCGTGCCGCAGATCCCGCTCGCGGGGAAGATCGGCTTCACCTCGAACGTCCGCTTCCGCTTCGTCGCCCGCGACCTCGGCACCGGCGGCTCCCTCGTCGAGGCGGCGATCGACGAGTTCACGATCCTCGACCGCAACCAGGGATGCTCCGGATGCACGACCCCCGTCGCAGAGGTGGGGACATTCCGGATTTCCCGCAGCGGCAACGACGTCGTGCTCGATTGGACCGCCGACGCCGTGAGCGCGACCCGGTACGCCGTGTACCGCGTCTTCGGGTCGGGCTTCTCCGACGCGGTGCGGATCGGGACTTCGGACACGAAGACCTTCGTCCACGAGGGAGCCGCCCTCTCGGCGGAGGATTTCTATTACCGGGTGAGCGCGATCGACGCCTGTGGGAACGAGTCGGAGAGGTGAGGCATTCAGCCCCCGAACCGCTCCGGCATGCGGACGGCGACCACCCGGCCTCGCGCGCAGACCCGACCCTCCGCCGAGAGCGTCATGGACAGCACGACCTTCTTCCCCTCGACCTCTTCGATGGTCGCGCGCACCTCGAGGGGAGGGCCGAGCGGAGTGGGGCGCAGGTAGTCGACCCGAAGCGAGGCCGTGACGCAGCGGATGGGAGGCTCGGTCTCCATCCCGCGGCCCTCCGCGCGGTAGAGCGCCGCCGCGGCCGAGCCGGTTCCGTGGCAGTCCATGAGGGACGCGATCAACCCACCGTACACGAAGCCAGGGATGGCGGTGTGCTCCGGCCGCGGGACGAACGTGCAGATGGTCTCGTCTCCGTCCCAAAAGCTCCGAATGTGCAGTCCCTTCTCGTTCAGCCGGCCGCAGCCGTAGCAGCGGGCGACGTCGTCCGGGTAGGAATCCTGGAACGCCAGGCCGGTCATCGACCCCTCCATCCCGTGCGCCGGGGCTCCCAGTGGGAGCTTCGATGCTCACGGAGATACTCGGCCCGAGCGAAGAGCTTGACGAGGGCGAGCCCCGCCACGAACCCCCCGATGTGGGCCCAGAAGGCGACCCCTCCCACCGACTCCCCGCCGAGGGTCAAGACGCCGCTCAAGAACTGGAGCGCGAGCCAGTACACGAGCATCGTCCATGCGGGCAGCGCAATCGAAGTGAAGAAGAACCCGAGCGGAACGAACGTCCACACCCGGACGTTCGGGAAGAGCACGAGATAGGCCCCCATGACGCCGCTGATCGCGCCGGAGGCGCCGACCATCGGAACCGGAGAGGCGGGCGTGAGGGCGACCTGCGCGGCTGCGGCGGCGAGCCCGGTCAGCGGGTAGAAGACGAGAAACCGCAAGCGCCCCATGGCGTCCTCGACGTTGTTCCCGAAAATCCAAAGGAACCAGAGATTTCCGATCAAGTGCATCCACGAACCGTGCAGGAACATGGAGGTGAAAAGGTGCAAGACGCCGCGACCGGGATCGGTCGCGCAGATCATGTCCGGACCGATGGGGAACGCCGTTCCGGGCGGGAGCATCCCGGTCAGTTCTCCGGCGATGAGGCCGTAATTACAGACCGACCGGGCGAGCGCGACGGGCGTACCGGCCCCCTGCACGAAAAGCCATGACGCGACATTCAGCCCCAGGATGGCGAACGTCACGATCGGGGTTCGCAGAGTCCGGTTGTCGTCGTGGTACGGGATCATCTAGACGATCTGCCCTTCGCGCAGGAGCCGGCTCATCGACCGGAACGCGGCGTGGTCTTTCGTGCGGGCCCACTCGAAGGCGACCGACTCGTGGTTCGTGAGGACCGCCCCCGCGTCCCGCATCCGCTCGAGGGCGTGCCGGCGGTATTCTTCCCCGCGGCCGCTCACGCACTCCCAGCAAACGTGAACCTCGGAGCCGGCCCGGAGCAGTTCGAGCACGGTCTGCATCACGCAGACGTGAGCTTCGATCCCGGCGACGACGAGCTGTCGCCGATCCGGCGGACGACCCGGAAGGAGGTCGTCGCGCGCGCGCTCGAACGCCGGCTCCCCGCAACACCCGAAGGCGACCTTGGCCACGTGACGCTTCGGAACGCGGAGCGCATCGAACGCCGCCCGTACGTCCGCGTGAGTGGGACCGAGCCCTTCCGGGTATTGCTCGGTGAGAACGACCGGACGGCCGAACAGCTCCGCGAGCTTCAGGAGCCTCACGGTGGCGGCGATCGTCCGGTCGCTCCGGAAGGACATTTCGAGAAGTCTGCCTTGGAGGTCGATCACCACCACGGCGCTGCGGTCGACGTCGAGCAGGCGTCCGGCCCCCACGAGCCCCTCCACGAAGGTCGATCGTAGCGCGCGAAACGAAACGGGCAAGAAAAAAAAGCCCCGGCCCGGCGTCGAGCCCCGGGGCGGTGCGCTAGGGAGAACTCAGGCCTCCCTCAGGGGCCTCAGGGGCAGTCCCCGTTGTTCTTCTGGATCACGCGCGCACGGCCCACGTCGACCGAGCCGTACGAGGAGTCCTTGTTCCCGTCGTTGAACTGAACCGTGTAGAAGAACACCTGACCGGGTTGCGGCACCGCGGTGTCGGCGCTGCCGGTGGTGTCGGTGTCGAGCGACTCCCGTTCGATGCAGGTCACCCGGCCCATGTCGACGTTCGAGCCGTCGATCCGCAGTTCGGAGAGGTTGCCCCGCACCACGTCGTAGTGAACCGCCCCGATGACGGGATCCCACGACACGGTCGTCGACTGGGCGCCCGCCATCCGGAGCACGATCGGCTCGACGACGTCGTCGAGGTCGTGCGGTACGTCGATCGTGTCCGACGCCGGAGTCTGGTTTCCGGACTGGTCGGTGGCGGTGTAGGTCGCGGTGTAGACGCGGCCGTCGCCCGCGCCCTGCCGCTCGGCGCGAACCAGGAACTCGAAGTCGGCGGCGCCGATCTCGGTGCCCTGGATGTCGTCCGTGGTGAAGCCGTCACCGCCGCCCTGCGCGTCGTCGGGCTCGCTCGAGACGACCGAGGCGAGGGCGATCAGCGGAGCCGGATCGCAGATGTCGGCGGCCGTGACCGTCGCGGAGATCGTGTGCATGGAGTGGTTCGGCGGCCAGAGGTAATCGGGGGTCACTTCCGCCGAGATCGTCGGCGGGATCGTGTCCTGCACGGTGATCGCGACCGTCGCAGGGAGCGAATCCTCCCAAGGATCGGTCACGACCAGCGTCGCGAGGGTGGTTCCCAGCGGGAAGAACCCGGTGGGGGTGGGGCTCGTCGGGTCGTCGAACGTCACTCCCGGCGCGCTCCAGAAGTAGGTGAACGAATCGCCGTCCGGGTCGTAGGAGCCCGTCCCGTCGAGCGTCACCATCGCGCCCCGGTTCCCGGTGCACTCGAGTGTCTGAGGCGTGCCGGCGACCGCGACGGGCTTGTTGTTCACGACGAGTTGGACGGGGGTGTCCTCGAACGCCAGGTACGGGTCGTTGTCGGCCTGGATCCGAATCATCGCGTCGTGAACGCCGTGCTCGAGGTCGGTCGAGTCGATCAGGACGTCGACCGGCTGGCAGCCTCCGGCCGGGACGACGCCGCTCGTCGGCGACAGCGTCGCCCACTGCGGGATCGACCGGAACTCCACGGCCATATTGTCGTGGACGTAGTCGGCGTTGTACACGACGGTCAGCCCGTCGTTCTTCGCCTGGTTCTGGATGCCGATCGTTGCCTCGTCGAGGCGTCCCGGCTCCATGGTCAGGTACTGGAACTTGATGCCGCCGTTCCGGGTCAGGATGACCTGGAACGTGTACGACTCGTGTGTGGAGTACCGCGGAACCGTGACGTACGAGAGGACGAACTGGTTCCCGTTGCTCCAGTAGTACGCGGCGCCCGCTCCCGAGGTGGGACGGAAGTCGAGGTCGTCCCAGAAGAGGGCCAGCATGTCGGGCGGGCCGCTCGTGCTCGGCAGGGCGTAGTTGCTCAGGTAGCTGGTGGTCCCGGTGTACGAGAACGACAGCCAGCCGTTCGTCGAGATCGAGAGCGAGTTGAAGGTGTTTCCGTAGAACTTGAAGTCCATCCCCAGCGGGATGTTGTGGACCACCTCATCGTCGGCGTCGAGAGCGGTGATGCGGGTGCCGATGCCGGTGATGTCGATCCAGCTGAACATCGGGCCTCCCGGTTCGTCCGAGTCGACCCAGCGGTAACCGAACATGTCCGGTCCGCCGCTGCCCAGCACACTCGGATTCGGGTCCGGCTCGTCCTTGCCGTACTCGATGGCTTCGTACGGCGTCACCGTCGCGCCGGAGATGATGTTGGCTCCGGACGTCCAGTTGAGGTCCGATCCGCCCGTGTTGCAGACGTTCAGCGAGAGCGTCGTCTGCGAGTTCGGCGGCAGGATCGTCGAGAGGCTGTCCGGAGAGACCGCCAATTCGGGCGGGAAGAGCGCGTCGCCCGAGAGCGGGATCGAAAGGGTCGGTTCGTCCGGATCGTCGCTCGTGATGTCCAGACTCCCGGTCAGAGTCCCGGAGGTCGTCGGAGCGAACGTCACCGTGATCGGCACCGAGGCGCCGACCGCGAGCGTGAGCGGGGTGGTGAGGCCGGTGTAACTGAAGTCGCCGCTGATCGACGACCCGGTGAGGGTGAGCACGTCGGTGCCGACGTTCTTGATCGTCGTGTTGAGGGACCTCGTGTACCCGACGTAGGTCATCGGGAACGCGAGGGAGGCCGGGGTCGCGTCCACGTCCGGAATCCCGGTGACCGCCAGGGTCGCGGGAATGCGGATGAGCGCGTGCGCCGGATCGTTCGTGCTGAGGTCGATGTTGGCGTTGTAGAGCCCGCCGATGAGCTCGGTGGCGTCGAAAGTGACGTCGACGTCGACGAAGCCGCCCGGGGGCACCGTTCCGGCCTCGGGCTCGAGGGTGAGCCAGCCGGCGGGCGGGCGGAATTCGACCGCGAGTTCGTTGTGGACGTAGTTCGCGTTGTACACGACCGTGAGGCCGTCGTCCTTCGTGGCGTTCTGGATTCCGATCGTGGCACCGGCGAGATCACCGGGAGTCATGTTCAGGTACTGGCAAACGATCCGGCCGTTGCGGTACAGGATGACCTGGAAGTCGTAGTCCTGCCCGCTCGGGCTGAGCTGATCCCAGTTCGTCCACTGGACGATGAAGCGATTCCCGTCGGTGTAGTACTTCGCCTCGGAAGTCGGGCGCCGGTAGAGATCGTCGTGGAACACCGCGATCAGGTTCTCCGGAGCCGAGCTGCTCGGGAGCAGGTAGTTCGTGAGACCCGTCGTGGTGTTGGTGAACGAAAGCCATCCGTTCGTCGTCACTCGGACCGTGTTGAAGCTCTGTCCGTAGAACGGGAACGGGAAGCCGAGGTTGATCGGCCCGTAGTTGGAGTCGTCGTTCGAGGCGAAGGGGATCGTCGTGCCGATCGCCGTGATGTCGAACCAGCTGAAGACCGGTCCACCGATCTGGTCGGAGTCCTTCCACGTGTACCCGTACATGTCGGGTCCGCCGGACCCGAGCACTCCGGGCCGCGTGTCCTCCTCGTCTTTCTTGAGCTCGGGGCTGTGATCGACCGTGACCGTGGCGCCCGTGAGCAGGCCGACCTGGGAGACGAACGTGAGATCGCTCCCTCCGGTGTTCGTGATCCGCAGGTTCCGGTGGAGCACCTCGCCCGCCATCATCGCCTCGGCGAAGGAGGTGGGCGACCAGCCGGCGACCGGCGGCGGGATGGCGACGCCGGTGACCGGCATCGTCTTGTCCGGGTTCGTCGGATCGTCGCTGATCACGTGGACCTGGGCCGCGAGCGGCCCCGGGGTCACCGGGGTCCACCGCAGGTTGAACAGCCGGGCCGCGCCCGGAGGCAGCGGGAACGCGGCCTCGGGGATGTTCTCGCCGCCGCCGCCCTCTCCGGGCGGTTCTTCGACGAGCAGCGACGGATCGTCGGAGTAGACGTCCGAGACGTTGAGGGTGTCCGTCCCCGTGTTCACGACCTGGAAGGTCGTCAAGTAGGAGTACCCGGTGTAGCGGGTGCCGTACTCGTACGAGCCGGGGACGATCGTCGCCATCGGGGCCCCGATCACGGTGAGAGTCGCGGGGATGCGTTCCTCGTCGGGGAGGTTGTTCGTCAGAACGACCGCGCCGTTGAGGACGCTCCCGAATCGCTCGTTCGAGTCGAACGTCACGTTGAAGATCTGTTCGCCGCCGGGCGGGATCACAGCGTGGCTCGGCGAGACGGCCAGCCAGTCCGGCGTACGGCTGAACTGGATCGCCATGTTGTCGTGGACGTAGTTGGCGTTGTAGTTCGCGGCGAGGCCGACGTTCTTCGACGCGTTCTGGATGCCGATCGTCGCCGAGTTCAAATTGGTCGGCGTCATCGTCAGGAACTGAATGAGGATCTTCCCGGTCTGGTAGAGGTGCACCTGGAAGGTGTAGCTCTGGCCGGTGGACGGCGAGAAGCGGCCGACGTTCGTGTACTGGATGATGAACCGGTTCCCGTCGAGCTTGTACTTGACGTTCCCGGTCCGGAGATGGAGGTCGTCCCAGAAGACCGCGACCATGTTGGCCGCGCCCGAGGTGGACGGCAGGTTCGTGTTGCTGTTGCGGCTGGACGTTTCGGTGGTGCTGAAGGTCAACCAGCCGTTGGTGGAGACCTTCAGCGAAGTGAAGTTGTTCCCGTAGAAGGGGAACGTCATCCCCATGTTGATCGCCGAGCTGAGCGAATCGTCGGACGATCCGAACGTGATCTGCGTGCCGGTGCCGCTGATGTCGACCCAGTCGAACACCGGACCGCCCGAGGCATCCGAGTCCTTCCAGCGGTAGCCGAAGGCGTCAGGACCGCCCGCGCCGTTCGGGCCCACGTCGTCCGTGTAGACGACCGTGCCGTTTCCGAGATCGACCCCCGCGTCGACGACGAGGTCCGATCCGCCGGTGTTCCGGACGCTGAGCGGACGTACGACCTGGTTTCCGGAGTACAGCGTCTCGTTGAACGAGGTCGGGCTGTAGATCATGATCGGCGTCGGGATCGCGTTCCCGCTCACCGGAACGTCGAGGCTCGGATCGGCGGCGTCGTTGCTCAGGATCGTGAGCGACCCGCTGAACGGACCGAGCACCGATGGAGTCCAGGTCACGGTCACGTTCTGCGAACCGTGCGGCGGCACGTTGAAGGTCGCGGGACTCGCGACGAGATCGGGGCTGCTCGCCGTGATGTCGCTGACCATCAGCGTGTCGGTCCCGTCGTTGACCACGATCAGGTTGCGCGCGTTCGGCTGCGTGACGAAGACGTCCCCATAGGCCAGGGAGGTCGGCTGGACCTCGATGTCGGGGGCGCCGATCACGTGCAGCGACGCCGAAACGACGTGCGGGGAGTTGTACGGGTCGTTCGTGTAGATGTTGACCCAGCCCGGATACGTTCCGCCCTCGAGGCCCGAGGCGTTCATGTTGAGGGTGATGATCTTCGACTCGCCGGCGCGGATCCGTCCGGAGGTCGGCGATACGGTCAACCACTGCGGCGTCGCGGCGATGCGAACCGCCAGGTTGTCGTGGAGGTAGGCCTGGTTGAACGCGATGGTCGTGCCGTCGTCCTTCGTGGCGTTCTGGATTCCGACGGTGGCGCTCGTGAGGTCACCGGTCTGCACGTTCAGGTACTGCAGGGTGATCGCACCGCTCGCTTCGAGGATCGCCTGGAACGTGTAGGTGCCCGCGCCGCTGTACCGCGGCACGTTGTTCCACTGCACGATCGCCGAGTTTCCGAACGATTGGTAATAAATCGCGGCGCCGGCGGTCACGTTGAGATCGTCCCAGAGCGCCGCGATCAGGTTCTCGGGTGCGCCGGAGTTCGGGAGGGGCTGGTTGGAGTACGCCGTCGAAGACGACGTGAACGACAGCCATCCGTTCGTGCAGACCCGGAACGAGTTGAACAGCGTCCCGTAGAAGGGCATGTTGAAGTCGAGCAGGATCGGGGCGCTCGTCGAGTCGTCACCGGAAACGGCGATCTGGGTTCCGGTCCCGGAGATGTCGACCCAATTGAACGCCGGGCCGCCCGGCTCGTCGCTGTCGATCCACCGATAACCGAAGCCGTCGGGGCCGCCGGAACCGGCGGTGACGGGATCCCCGGAGCGCGGGTCGGTGTCGTCCTTCCCCAGGTCGAGGAAGGGGTTCGGGGCCATCGGCTCGCCCAGGGTCGGCACCGGGATCGTGAAGTCGAGCGTTCCCTCGCCCACGTTGCTCAGGACGACCGTGCGCGTCGTCTGCTGCCCGGTGTAGAGCTCGGCGAAGACCGAGGTTGGGTCGACCTGGCCGGTCGGATAGGGAAGGGTCGTCCCGGTCGCGAGGTTCGAGATCGGGCCGGCGTTCCCCCATTCGTCGAACGCCTTGATGGCGAAGTAGTAGGTGGTGCTGAAGATCAGGTTGCGGACTTCCATGCTCTGAGGCGAACCGGCGGGAAGGGGCTCCGGCTCGTTTCCGGCACGGGTCGCCGACGACCAGTTGGTCTCGTCGATCGGAGAGGTCGAGTACCGCACCTCGTAGTACGTGGCGGTTCCGACGCCGGCGTCGTCACCCGTGGACGTCCAGGTGAGACCCATCGTGTTGGAGCCGGGGTCGATCGTCGCGAGGTCGTCGATCATTCCGGGCGGGTCGACGTCGGGCTCCGCGATCGCGAAGAAGGCGTTGAGGCGCCCACCGCTCACGCAGCGCCCCGCGAGCGCGGGGATCGGATCGGTCGCGTCGAGGAGGACCTGCTTCAACTGAGCGTACGGGATGTTCGGGTTGACCGCCTTGATGAGCGCGCAGACGCCCGCCGTGTGGGGGGTCGCCATCGACGTCCCCGAAAGCTGTCCGTACGAGTTGCCGGGGAGGGTGCTCAGGATGTTCACGCCCGGGGCGCCGAGGTCGACCGACACGAGGCCGTAATTCGAGAAGGAGGCGAGCTGGTCGTTGTGATCGGTCGCGGCGACCGAGATGATGTTCGGGAGATTGTACGCGGCCGGATAGGCGGGGCTCGTGTCGCTGTTCGCGCCGTTGTTCCCCGCGGCGGCGACGAACAGGATGTTGTTCGCGCCGGCGTTCGCGATCGCGTCGTAAAGGGCCTGCGAGAAGGAACCGCCGCCCCACGAGTTGCTCGTGAGGTCGACCCCCATCATGGTCGTGTAGTCCACCGCCCGGACGGCGTTCGCGGTCGTCCCGGAACCGCCGGCGCTCAGGAACTTGGCGCCCATGATCTTGACGTTCCAGTTCACGCCGACGACGCCGATGCCGTTGTTCCCGACGGCGCCGATCGTCCCGGAGCAGTGCGTCCCGTGGCCGTTGTCGTCGAACGGGTCGCCGTCGTTGTTGATGAAGTCGTATCCATGGACGTCGTCGACGAACCCGTTGAGGTCGTCGTCGATCCCGTTCGCGGGGATCTCGCCCGGGTTCGTCCAGATGTTCGCGGCGAGGTCCGGGTGGTTGTAGTCGATTCCGGTGTCGATCACGGCGACGAGCACGTCCGAACTTCCGGTCGAGACGCCCCAGGCGATGTCGGCGTCGATGTCTGCGTCGGGAGTTCCGCCCGTTTGTCCGGTGTTCGTCAGACCGTACAGCTCGCCGTAGCGCGGATCGTTGGGAACCACGTTCAGCTTCAGCACGTAGTTCGGTTCCACGTACTGAATGACGTCTTCCCGGCTGAGGAGATCGATCGCCCGCTCCACCGTCATCCCTTCCGGGAGTTTCCAGTGGAAGGCGCCCGAGGCGAAGGTCCACTTGCGCGTCGCGCCGATGCGGGCCCGGATTCCCTCGATGTCGAGGGCGGAGGCACCCGGCACGAACTTCAAGAGGACTTCACCCGGAACGAATTCCGGCCC
>CAZVOE010000034.1:0-27846 GCA_964628935.1 uncultured Acidobacteriota bacterium | reverse complement strand
CCCACACTCGCGCCGAGCGGCGCGGCCAGCGCGCGACCGCCCGGGTCACGGCCCACGCGGCGGCGGCCAGGGCGGCGGTCGCCGTCACGAGTCCCAACGCGAACCCAGCGCCCAGACGCACGGAGCCCGACTGAACCCAAGCGGTTGCGAAGACCCCAGCGAGCGAGATTCCGATCGCCGCGAGCCGGGATCCAAGGCCCCACGGGATCGGATCGGCATCCCTCCGGAAGACGCGGAGCGGCGGTACGCGGCGAACGGCCGCGAGCGGCGGAAGGCTGAAGAGCAACGCCACGGAAAGACCGAGGCCGAGGCCACGCGCGATCGCGCCCGGCTGGAAGGTGTCCAATCCCTGCCCGCGGAATCCAGGCGGCAGGAAGACGGGAACGAGGCCGATCACCACGGTCCCCGCTAGCGCCCCCGCAAGGCTCCCGACGAGCCCCAGTCCGGCCGTCTGCACGGCGTAAAGCACGACGGTCTCGGATGGCCTCAGGCCGAGGCAGCGGAGGACCGCGATCGCGTCGAGCCGTCCCGCGATCCAGGCCCGCACCGTCTGAGCGACTCCGATCCCGCCGACGAGGAGCGAGAGGAGCGCCACGAGGCCGAGGAACCGCTCGGCGCGCGCGAGCCCCTCGCGAAGTCCCGGTTGCGCGTCCGCGAAAGTCTCGACCTCGAACCAGCCCCCGTTCGGGAGCACCCGTTCGAGGTCTCCCTTCACGAGACGGGCCTCGGACGCGGAAGCGTCCCCCGGAAGGCGCAGGAGGAGTCGGTACTCGATGCGGCTCCCGAACCGCTCGAGCCCCGCGCGCTCGAGACCCTCGAAGGAAATCAGCAAGCGCGGGCCCAACCCGAGGCCGAAGGCCCGCCGCGCCGGCTCCTCGCGGATCTCGCCGCGGACCCGGAAGTTCGCCTCGCCGACGCGAAGCGCGTCGCCCACGTCGATCTCGAGGCTGTCCAACAGTTCGGGCGCTGCGACGACTCCATCGGCGCCGAGGAGGGACACGAGCGGGAGTTCGGGCTCGAGAACGAGACGCCCGTAGAACGGGAACCCCCCGCGCACGGCCTCGAGCTCGACGATCCGGCTCCTTCCCGGTCGGCCCTCGGCGCCGGGTACGGACACGACGGTCGCCATCTCCTTGACGTCGGCCCGCTCGACGCCGCGGAGGCGGGCGACCGCCTCTTCCACGTCGTGCGGGACCGGCCGGCTCCCCTCGATCGCCACATCGGCGCCGAGAAGGGGACGCGCCTCCCGGCGGACGGCGGCGTCGAGTGCGTTCGCGAGCCCCGCGACGGCCACGACCGCGGACACCCCGACCGCGAGAGACAACACGAAGAAGAGAACGCGGCCCGACGCCCCCCGCGACTCTCTTCGAACGAGTCTCAGTTGGAGCGACGCTCTCACGCCGTGGACCGCGGGGGTGCTCCCGCTTCCTCGCGCGCGATCCGACCGTCCTCGAGATGGACCCGGCGGTCGGCGAGGGCGGCGATCGCGACGTCGTGCGTCACGAGGACGAGCGTCGCCGCCGCTTCCCGCCGGAGCCTCGCCAGGAGGTCGAGGACGACCCGTCCCGTGGCACCGTCGAGGTTGCCGGTGGGTTCGTCGGCGAGCAAGATCGCGGGCCGCGGCGCGAACGCTCGGGCGAGGGCGACGCGTTGCTGCTCGCCGCCGGAGAGTTGCGAGGGGTAATGGTGTCCGCGTTCCTCGAGCCCCACCGCAGCGAGCGACTCGTGGGCGCGCCGCTCGGCGTCGGCGACGCCGAGGAGTTCGAGCGGGAGGAGGACGTTCTCCCAGGCGGTGAGATTCGTGAGCAGCTGGAACGACTGGAATACGAACCCGATCTTGTGCCGGCGCAGCAGCGCCAGCTCGTCCTCGCTGCGGTCGTGCACCGGCTCTCCGTCGATGCGCACCTCCCCCTCGGTCGGACGGTCGAGGCCCGCCATCAGCGCGAGCAGTGTCGACTTCCCGCTCCCCGAAGGGCCGAGCACCGCGACGAACTCGCCGGCCTCGACGCGGAGATCGACCCGGTCCACGATGGTGAGCATCCGTCCGCCCGAGGGAAGGCGACGGGTGAGGTTTCGCAGTTCGATTCGAGGGACCCGTTCCATGACGCAGATGTATCCCATGCTCCGGGCGGTCGCCACCGCCCTCCTCGCCTCGGTCTCGGTGGGCTGCGGCTCCGCCCCGAGTCGGCCGGAGTCTTCCGAGGCCGCCCGCACGGTCCCCGCGCCTCCGCCCGACGAAGGACCGCTCGTCGTCTTTCTCGGGGACAGCCTGACGGCCGGATTCGGGCTTTCCGAGGACGAAGCCTTTCCCGCCGTGGTCGGGCGGCTCCTCCGCGAAGAAGGGGCCCCGATCCGCGTCGTCAACGCCGGTGTCAGCGGGGACACAACGGCGGGAGGACTCCGGCGGATCGGGTGGGTTCTCCGCCAGGAACCCGCGGTCGTGGTTGTCGGCCTCGGCGCAAACGATGCACTTCGGGGACAGTCCCTCCAGGAAACCGAGGCGAACCTCCGGCGAATCGTGGCGAGCGCGCGCAGCGCGGGAGCCGCCGTGCTTCTCCTCGGGATGCGGATTCCGCCGAACTACGGGCCGGACTATGCGAAGGGATTCCGGGATCTCTACCCGAGAATCGCGGAGGACCTCGACGTTCCGCTCGTGCCGTTTCTTCTCGACGGGGTCGGCGGGGTCCCGGCGCTCAACCTCCCGGACGGAATCCACCCGAACGCGGAGGGGCACAGGAAAATCGCCGGAAACGTCGCCGCCGCTCTGCGACCGCTCGTCGAGGGAACATGACCCTCCGTGTCACTCGCCGGCCGCGCGGTGCGCGCGTCGCCTCCTGAGCCGGTGGATCTCGAGGAAACGGTTGTTGAGGCTCGAGAGGACGACCCCGGTCTGCAGGAGCCCGAGCGAGATCGTCCCGAGGAATCCGGCGAGCACGGCGAGAGGGACTCGGTGCACGTACCGCTCGCGCGCATACTCCATCACGGGAAGCACACCGCACAGGACCGAGAGGATGGCGGAGACGAGCGCGAGCGCACCGAAGAAGGCGAGAGGGCGGAAGTCCTTGAGGATCCTCACGATTCTCCAGAGAACGCGCGCCCCGTCTCGGAACGTCGAGAGCTTCGAGTGGGACCCCTCGGGGCGCCCTCGGTAGGCGACGGGGATCTCCTCGATCACGAACCCCTTCTCGAGGCTCTGCAAGGTCCATTCGGTCTCGACGTCGAAGCCCGTTGCAGTCAGCGGCACGTGGCGGGCGACTTCGCGGTGGAACGCGCGGTAGCCCGACATCACGTCCTCGAGCCGTGTACCGAAAATCCGATTCACGAGGAAGGTCACGATCCGGTTTCCGAGCGGGTGGAGTCGCGGATAGGCGTTCTCCGCCGCCACCGCGCGGCGGGCCCCGACCACTTGGTCCGCGCGCCCGTCGAGAATCGGTGCGAGGAGGTCCCGTACCCGGTCGGCCGGGTAGGTGCAGTCGCCGTCGACGACGACGTAGAGATCCGCGTCGACCTCGCGGAGCATCGCCTGAATGACGTTTCCCTTCCCGCGACGCGGCTCCGTCCGGACCTGCGCCCCCGCGGCGCGAGCCTCCGCGGCGGTCCCGTCGTCGCTCGCGTTGTCGAAGACCCACACTTCCGCCTCCGGAAGCGCCTCGCGAAACGACCGGACGACCGCGCCGACGGTGCGCGCCTCGCGGTAGCACGGGATCAGGACCGCGATGCGCGCCGGGTTCGCCATGGAATTCATTCTGCCTCAGCCAGGAGGCGGCGCGCGCCTTCGTGGGTAGGGTCGCTGGATAGAACCGTGCGCAGCTCCGCGAGCGCCTCCTCGCGGGAGCCGGACTCGAGGAGAGCTCTCGCCAGGTTCACCCTCGCGTCCAGCCAGCCGGGGTCGCGCGCGAGCGCTTTCCGGTACCCGACCACGGCCCTGGACGGTCGCCCCTCGAGCAGGTCGAGGTTCGCGAGATTGTTCCAGGCAAGCGGCGATTCCGGATCGGTCCTGAGGGCCGCCTCGAGCTGCTCGCGGGCGAGCGTGTACTCCCCCTTCCCCGCGAGCAGGATCCCGAGGGCGGTCCTTGCGCCGACGTGGGACGGGTCGAGCCCCAGGACGGCGCGATACTCCGCCTCCGCCGCCTCGGTATCTCCTTTCGCCTCGAGAGCACGGCCGAGGCCGTAGCGAACCCTCGGCTCCCGGGGAGCGGCCAACGCGGATCGGCGGTACCACGAGAGGGCCTCGTCCCACCTTCCCGCATCGGCCTCCGCCGAGGCAAGATTCGCCCAGTCGAGCGGACGGGGATCGGTGGTGGGCGCCACGGGGGCCCACACGAGCAGTGCGAACGCGGCCGCGGCGGCGGCCGCAACGAAGGCGTCCCGGCGGTTCCCTGACCGTAGCGCCGCGAACCCCTCGGCCAACGAGGCTCCGGCGAAGAGTAGGAGCGGCGGCACCAACGGATAGCGGTAGCGGGCAAACACGTAGAAGAGCGCGACCGCCCCGGTGAAGACGAAGACGGTCCCGTAGAGCGGCCACAATTCGCGCCATCGCCTGCGCGTGAACACGGCTCCCGCCGCCGCGAGCGGGGCCACGAGGCCGAACGCGGGAACGGTCGCAAGCGCACGCAGGACAAAGGAGTGATCCGCGTGCAGTTGGAGCGACTCGGTGTCCGGTAGTTCCACACGGTTCCAGATCAGGAGGAGTTTCCGAAGGGTCAGCCGGGCCCAGTCCCCGGGATTCTCCCGGATCCAGGCCAGGGCCCGGTCACGCCACCACGCCGAGACCTCGCGTGCGTTGAGCTCTCTTCCGACGGCGGCCTCCGCGATCGCGGTCGCGTCGGCCCGCTCGTACTCCGGCATCTCGCGTCCCTCCCGAAGCGGCTCGTGGCGACCGGTCGCGGCGGGGTTGTTGCCGAACCAGAGGTTCGTCCCCGATTGCATCGTCGTGAGGAGGAACTCTCCCCCGACCGTAGCGTTCCGGATGCCGACCGGGAGGAGAGTCGCGACGAAGGCCGCACCGAAGACGGCAGGCCGTGCGTACGACATCCCGCGCTTGGTGAAACCCTTCGGCAGGAAGAACCAGAACGCGATCCAGGGTGCGAGGAGGAGGGCGTTCTCCCGCGTCAGGGAGAACGCTCCCAGGACCGCCCCCGACGCCGCAGGCCACCCGAGACCTGTCCCGCTCCTGGCTCTTCCGAGCGTCCACAGGAGCAGAGCGGCGAGGACGAAGTCGAGGGCGGACTTCTGGATCAACCCGTCAAAGAAGATCGACGGGGCGTAAGCGGCGGCGAGCGCCCCCGCCGCGATCCCGGCACGGGGGCCGAACCAAGCCCGCCCCGCGAGGGCGAGGAGTCCGCATCCGGCGCTCCCGAGCAATGCCTGCGCGAGCCGCGCAGTGGCGGGCGAAGGCTCGAAGAGGGCGTAAAGGACTCCCAAAAAGTAGGGGTACAGCGGCGCCTGGTAGAAGACCTCCGTCCCGAGCCAGTCGCCGCCCGAGAGGGTGCGCGCCCATGCGTCGTAGGACTTGGCGTCGCCGACGAGAATCCCGCCGATCGGGCTTGAGGAGACTGAGACTGCGTGGGCGAGCCGCAACACCCCCGCCGCTCCGACGACCACCCAGAGGGCGCGTCGGAAGCTCGTTTCGTCGTGGTTCGACACCCGCTCCGCGCGCTTCGCCACGAGACCGTTTTGTATCATGGCGGCATGGTCGAGAACGCCTCGAATCGCTCGGAGGCCGTGACGCGGGGTATTCGCGTCGCGGTCGA
This sequence comes from uncultured Acidobacteriota bacterium, assembly GCA_964628935.1. Taxonomy (GTDB): domain Bacteria; phylum Acidobacteriota; class Polarisedimenticolia; order Polarisedimenticolales; family DASRJG01; genus CAYLHQ01. Next base: position 22,093 of record CAZVOE010000034.1, on the reverse strand, counting down.
GGCGTCCTACGTCGCCGAGCGGTCGAACCCGTCGGAGAGCGAGTGGTTTTTCGCCTACACCATCCGGATCACGAACGAAGGATCGGATACCGCGCAGCTTCTGAGCCGCCACTGGATCATCACGGACGCGAACGGACGGGTCGAGGAGGTGCGCGGGCCGGGGGTGGTCGGCCGTCAACCGGTCCTCGGTCCCGGACAGTCGTTCGAGTACACGTCCGCGTGCCCGTTGAAGACCTCGTTCGGCGTGATGCAGGGGACCTACCAGATGGTGACCCCGTCGGGTGAACATTTCGACGTCGAGATCGCGCCTTTTGCGCTGAGCGAGCCGTACGGGGTGAATTGACTGCCACCGTGGCCGCGAGATTGTCGGGGGATCGAGCGTCACTCGGCCCTCGTCCTTCCCGGTTTTTCCCTTCGGATCCGAGGACTCAGAACGCGGAGACGGCGTCGTGGACGCCGTTCGAGTCGAGGACGGGGGGTCTCCCGTCTCGTCGTCCGCTCGGACCGCCATGTCCCGTTGTTGGCGGGTGGAGCAGGAACCCGAGCGGTGGAACCGGTACCCGGGCGTGGAGCGCTGGTGCTCGGGGCAGGAGCGTCGTGGGCAGAAGGGGGGCACGAAATCGACCTGGGACTCGATCGGGGTGTTTGGCCGGTCCATGGCCCCCGAAAGACCGAGACCGATTCCAGGCGGGAAGGGATGGAGATTCTGCCGGAATCGCCGGTTCGAGGTCGACCGCGCGTCCACAGGCGGACCGAGTGGCCGGACGGTTCGTCCGTCGGCGGACGATCCCGACCCCACAACCTCGCGGCCACGTTGAACGGACTCGCGCCGCCGTCGCGGGTCCGCTAGCATCGGCACGCGAATGCCGGCAGGTCGCCGGTTTCGAGCGGGGCCGCAAGCTCCAGGAGGTTCCATGAAACGCCTGTTCGCGCTCGCCGCGCTTGCCCTCCTCGCGGGTGCCACCGCCTGCGCCGAGTCGACCATCGCCGCGGAGCCCAAGACCGAAGAGGAGAAGACCCTCTACGCCCTCGGGCTCCAGATCGCCTCCCAGCTCAAGACGTTCCGCATGTCCGAGTCCGAGGTCGCCATGGTGCAGGCAGGCCTCAAGGATGGGATCCTCGGAACCGCGCCCAAGGTCCCGCTCGAAACGTACGGTCCGAAAATCGGCCCTCTCGCGCAGTCCCGGGCGCTCGCCGCGGCCGGCGAGCACAAGTCCGCCGGGAAGGCCTTTGCCGACAAGATCGCGAAGGAAGCGGGCGCGAACCGGACCGCGTCCGGCCTCGTTTACCAGGTCCTTCAGGAAGGGACCGGCAGCAGCCCCAAGGCGGTCGACACCGTGAAGGTCCACTACCGCGGAACCCTGATCGACGGGACGGAGTTCGACAGCTCGATCAAGCGGGGCGAGCCGGCGCAGTTCCCGTTGAACCAGGTCATCCCCTGCTGGACCGAGGGACTCCAGTTGATGAAAGTCGGCGGCAAGGCGAAGCTCGTGTGCCCTTCCGACATCGCGTACGGCGACCACGGACGGCCGACCATCCCACCGGGAGCGACGCTCGTTTTCGAGGTCGAGCTTCTCGACGTCATGACGAAGTAACGGAGCGAGCCCCAAAAAACCGAACGGGCCGGCTCTCGGGCCGGCCCGTCCTCGTTTCGCTGGACGGTCGGATCAGAGCTCGACCGGTCCTCCCACCGACTGGCACGGCTTCGGCGCGCACGCGACGTCGGCGTAGCACTGGTTGCTGTAGATCACCCCGTCCGCACACTGGACCGGATCCCAGATGTCCGGGCACGCGAGGTTCTTTGGACAGCCGCTTCCGCCCCCACCGCCAGGCCTCTTGGCATATGCCGTGGCGCCGGCGATGAGCGCGACCGCGAGAACGGCCACCAACCCGATTCTCCGCCATGTCACTCGGCTCATGCTGCCCTCCTGTCTCTTACCGGAAACGCCCACGGACCCCCTGTCCGGGACGCATCGGTTTCTTATACTCCGATCTCTACTCCTTGACCAACAGCATCGTCGTCGGGTCGAGCGCGAGGGAAAGATCGGACACCTCGGGGTTATCGTGGTCCTTGAGGAGCCGGAGGTGCACTGCTTTCCCGTCGTGAGCCATGCCGAGGATCACGTCGATCACGTGCTTGACGGAGGCCACCGGCTCCGGAATCCCCTCCGCGTCGCGTTTTGACTCGCGATGCGTGTGCGCCGACATCCAGAACTCCGCCTTCAGGTCCTTCGCGATGCCCCGCAGCTCTTCCAGTCCCTCCGGCGTCGCCGCGTCGAAGTCGTATCCGTCCATCATGACCGCGGCGGGGGTGAAGTCGAGCACGTCTCGGAGTATCGCGATGTGCTCCTTGAGTTTCGCCGTCGAGAACGTCCCCTTGAGGAACGCTTTGATGTGGCGCCGGCGCTCCATGTCCCGGCGGATCTCCGCGGCCCCTTCGAGCTTGGCCTTCGTGGCGAGGTCGAAGAAAACCTCGTCGTAGTACTCGCGGATGTGCTCGATCGTCCGTCCGATCGACACGTGGAGAACTTTCCTTCCGCGGAAGAGGTCATCGAGGGCGACACCGACGAGAAACGCGGTCTTGCCGACCCCGTGGCGTGCCACGACGACGCCCAAGTTCCCGGGGCCGAGACCTCCATGGATCGACTCCTCCAAGAGGCGGAGGGGGCTTCGCTCGTTGAGTTCCTTCAAGTGCATCGTCCGGGCCTCCTATCCTACTCCTCGTCCTTGGCCGCGCTCGTCCCGTACTTCTTGATGAGTTGTTCCGACACCTCGGCCGGAACCGGAGCGTACCGGGCGAACTCCATCGTGTACTCGGCCTTCCCCTGACTCGCGGAACGCAGATCGGTCGAGTAGCCGAACATCTCGGCGAGCGGAACGTCGGCCTCGATGCGCACGAACCCTTCTTGCTCGCTCGTGCCGACGATGATTCCGCGGCGCTGCATGATCGTGCGTACGAAGGCGCCCTGAAACTCCGTTGGACCCTCGACCGCCACCTTCATGATCGGCTCGAGAATGGCGGGCTTCGCGCGGAAGTAGACCTCGCGGAAAGCGCCGCGCGCCGCTGCCTGGAACGCGTTGTCGGACGAGTCGACCGAGTGGGCGGCGCCGTCGTTGATGACCACGCGGAGGTTCGTCACGGGAAAGCCGATGAGTCTCCCCTTTCTGAGCATCGACCGGAAGCCCTTCTCGACGGATGGAACGAATTCCGACGGAATCGCTCCTCCGTAGATTTCGTCCACGAACTCGAAGTCTCCATCCGGCCAGGGCTCGATGTAGCCGGCCACACGGCCGTACTGTCCCGAACCGCCGGTTTGCTTCTTGTGCGTGTAGTTGAACTCGGCTCGCGTCGTGATCGCCTCGCGGTAGGCGACCTGCGGGGCGCCGGTCTCGACTTCGGCGTTGTACTCGCGCCGCATCCGCTCCACGTAGACGTCGAGGTGCAGCTCGCCCATCCCCGAGATGATCGTCTCTCCCGACTCTTCGTCGACGCGGCTGTGAAAGGTCGGATCCTCCTTGATGAAGCGGCCGAGGGCCTTGGCGACGTTCGCCTGGTTCTTCTTGTCCTTGGCCTTGATCGTGAGGTGGATGACCGGAGCGGGGACGAACATCGAGGTCATCGCGAGTCTCACGTCGCCCGAGGTGAAGGTGTCCCCGGACGCGCAGTCGATTCCGAAGAGGGCGACGATATCCCCTGCGGAGGCGTCCTGGATGTCCTCCATCTCGTCGGCGTGCATTCGGACGAGGCGTCCCACGCGAACGTCCCTGCCGGTCCGCGCATTGACGATCGTGTCCCCCTTCTTGAGAGTCCCTTGGTAGATCCGGATGTAGGTGAGTTGCCCGAAGCGTCCCTCGTCGAGCTTGAAGGCGAGGGCGACGAGCGGCTTGTCCAGATCGGCCGTCAGCGGCACTTTCGCCTCACCCTTGTCGAGGTCGAGCGCAAACTGCGGGATCTCCGTCGGATCCGGGAGGTAGTGGGTCACGGCGTCGAGCAAGGGTTGGACTCCCTTGTTCTTGTAGGCCGACCCACAGAAGACGGGGGTCAGTTCGAGAGACAGGGTCCCCCTGCGCACCGCGTCGCGGATCAGCTCGGGCGTGACCTTGTCCTCGAGGATCGCTTCCATCAGAGCATCGGAATAGAGGGAGACGGCGTCGAGCATTTCCTCGCGCTTTTCCTCCGCCTCGGCTTTGAGAAATTCCGGGATCTCCCCGATCCGGACCTTCTCACCGTTGTCGCCGTCGAACCAGATCGCCTTCATCTCGATCAAGTCGACGACCCCCTCGAGGTCGGCCTCGAGACCGATGGGGATCTGCAACATCACCGCGTTGTGCTTGAGTTTCTCGCGAAGCTGCTCGGTGACCCGGAACGGGTTCGCTCCTGTCCGGTCGAGCTTGTTGATGAAAGCGAGCCGCGGGACACGGTAGCGCCGCATCTGTCGGTCGACCGTCATCGACTGCGACTGAACGCCTGCGACCCCGCAGAGGACCAGAATCGCGCCGTCGAGCACGCGGAGGGAACGTTCGACCTCGATCGTGAAGTCGACGTGGCCGGGGGTGTCGATGATGTTGATGTGGTGGTCGCGCCACCCGACGTGGGTCGCAGCCGACTGGATCGTGATCCCCCGCTCCCGCTCGAGCTCCATCGAGTCCATCTTGGCGCCCACGCCGTCCTTCCCCTTGACGTCGTGGATGACCCGGATGCGCTGCGTGTAGAAGAGAATCCGCTCGGTGAGGGTCGTCTTCCCCGAGTCGATGTGCGCACTGATGCCGATGTTACGGACTCGTTTCAAATCGCTGATCACGGTGAACCTCTCGAGGGTTCGTCCGTCCCCCACGAATCGGGGCGGTCGAACGGATCATGCTAGCAGACGGGTCCAAATCTCCGGGGACGGCGTCGTGCCCGCGTGTCCGACCTCGAGGAGCGCGCCGGCGACCGCTTCCGCCGTCCGCCGGAGGAACTCCGGAACGCTCGCGGCGTACCCCATGTGTCCCACCCGGAAGTACCGGTCCCGGATTTCCGGATGGAGTCCTCCGGCGACCACGACTCCGCGCGCCGCGATTCTGGGGAGAAGATCCGCCCCCACCCCCTTCGGGTACCAGAGCGCGCTGAGCGTGTTCGCGCGCGCGTCGGCCGTCGCCGGAACCTCTCGGAGCCCGAGGGCGCCCCAGGCCTGACGCATCGCCGAGGCCGCCCTCCCGTGGAGCGCGATGCGGGCTTCGATCCCGTCCCGCAGGATTTCCGTGAGCCCCATTTCGAGGGCGAGGACCAGGTTCGTCGCGGGCGTGGCGAAGTAGGCTGGCTTTCCGGCCTCGTAGGCCCTCATGATGGGGAGCCATTGCGCGAAGTCGAGGGCCAGCGGCGGTGGGGATCCTCGGCGACGCTCGCGCGCCTCGAGGGCACACGGGGTCACGACCAGGAGTCCGAGGCCGGGCGGAAGACCGATCGCCTTTTGCGAGGCGGTGAAGTAGACGTCGGCCCCCCAGCGCTCCATCTCGAACCGCTCCCCCGCCGTCGCGCAGACGCCGTCGAACACGGAGAGGACGCCACGTTCTCGGGCGAGGCGCGCGAGCGGTTCGGGATCGATCCGGACCCCGGTCGAGGTGTCGACGTGGGTGGCGAAGAGCACCTTCGGCTTCTCCGTCTCGACCGCCGAACCCACCTCCTCGAGCGCGGGAGCCTGTCCCGGCTCCGCGCCGACCGAGGCGACGCGCGCGCCGACCCGACGAAGCATCTCCTCCATCCGGTCGGAGAAATAACCGGTCTTGACCACGAGAACCGAATCCCCGGGCTCGACGAGGTTCCACGCCGCCATGTCCATCGCGGTCGTCCCGGAGCCCGGGACGACGAACGGCTGCGCGTCCGTTCCCGCGAGCCACACGTTCCTCATGAGTCCGAGCGAGCGGCCGAACGCCTCGATCAGGCGCGGCGCGAGGTGGCCGGGAGGCGGGACCGAGAAAGCGGACTGTACCCCCGGAGAGATCTCGATCGGTCCCGGGATCATCAGAAGCGGACGGGAAGTGCTCATGCGCGACATGATACGCGCCGCTCGCGGAAGGCCCGCTCTCTCGTCTCGACGGGGGAGGGGGCGCCGTTGTGAGCCCGATCGACGGGAACGCGCGCAAATCGCCGCGGATCCCCCCTACCGGATCGAATCGCTCTCCGATGTGCACCATCGCCTCCCCGCCGAGGCGATTCCCGTTCTCGAGAACACCTCGGAACGTCCGGGGACGAAGTCACCTTTCCCGTGCCTCAAGGCTTGAAGAGGGCCGCCCAGGCCGACGCCGCGCCGAGGAGAGTCAGGAGAACGAGGACGAGGTGCGCGCTCCTCTCCGCTTTCTTGAGGGCGACGAGGCCGGCGCCGAGGAGCAACCAGATCGCGAGCTTGATCCAGACCCAGACCCCCCAGCTTCCCGGTGCCCCCATGCCGAGCTTTGCGAGCATCCCGAACCCGGCCACGAAGACGATCGCGAGGGCGAGGCCGTGAAGCACGTTGAATACCTTCGCCCCCTCGGCCTTCGAGACGTTGTTTCCCATCCTGAGCGCTGCGAGGCCACCCAGCGCGCCAAAGAGGACGAAGATCCCGAGCAGGTGGAGCAGCTTGTAGGCCTGGTACGACATCGCTTCCTCCCGCGCCGTTGGCGCGTGGAGGCATTCTGCCACGTGCGCCCCCGGGTCACGCGCCGCGACGCCCTCTGGTGAGGCGGAAGGCAAAAAACCCCAGGAACACGATCACGGCCATCGCGGCGAGAACGGGAAACAGGATCGACAGGAGCGAGAGCGCGATCGACCCGCCCAGCTCTCCCGTCGCGACGATCGGATTCGCGGCTCCGAGCGTCGTGGTGGAAGCGAGCGCGCGTACCCCTGTGGTCGCCGCCTGGACCGCCCCCGCGGCGCCGCCCCCCGCCACGATCGCGAGCGTCCACTGGACGAGCGGGTCGAGATCGGTCAGCACCGCTGCCGAGACGACGACCCCCGCAACGACGGCGAGGGGGCCCGCGGCCGAGTCGAGCAGGTTGTCGAGCCACGGGACGTAGTACGCGCCGACTTCGCACAGGGTCGCCGCTGCGAACGTGACGAGAGCAGGTGTCGTCCCGATCCACGCGAACGGTTCGGCGAGGGTGAGCCACCCCGCCTTCGAGACGGCCGAAAGGACGAGGAGGGGCACGAAGACACGAAACCCGCACGCGGCCGCGAGCGCGATGCCCAGGCAGACGCTGAGGAACGTTTCCACGTCTGCAGTGTACGCCCGGTCGGGAATCCGGTTCCCGGCCGGGCTACACCACGACGCCGTCGACGCGCAGCCCCAGGTCGAGCGCGATGCGAACCGCCTCGGCGTGCTCCGAAGAGGAGAGCCGACGCCCGAGCTCGGGAAACCTCCCCGGTTCGAGGACCTTCCCCGCCGGCCGGTACTGGTCCATCACGTTCACGTAGGCTCCGGCGCCGAGATGGGCGGCGATCCACTCGAGAATCGACCGCGTGTCGTCGAGCGCGCCGGGCATCACGAGGTGGCGGATCAGGACGCCGCGCCGGGCGAGGCCCCTTTCGTCGAGAACGAGCGGACCGACCTGCCGGTGCATCTCGAGGATCGCCTCGCGCGCCGCCTCCGGATAGTCCCCGGCCTTGAGCCAGCGCCTTGCCCGCTCGGGCGACCAGACCTTGAAGTCGGGCATGTAGATGTCGACCACTCCGTCCAGCAGGGCGAGGCTCTCTCGAGAATCGTACGCGCTCGTGTTGTAGACGATCGGGAGGTTCAGTCCCCTCTCGACCGCGATCTCGATCGCTTCGAGAACTTGCGGGACCACATGCTCGGGGGTGACGAAATTGACGTTGGAACAGCCGGCGCCCTGGAGGCGGAGCATCAGCTCGGCAATCTCTCCGGCCGCGAGCCCCTCCGCGCCCGTCGCAGGGATCGCTTGGCTGATCTCGAAGTTCTGGCAGAAGACGCAGCGCAGATTGCAGTGCGCGAAGAAGATCGTCCCCGAACCGTGCGTGCCGCGGAGGCATTCCTCCTCGCCGTGGTGCGGGAAGGCGCTCGAGACCACCGCACGCCGGCCGGTCTTGCAGGCCGACCACCGCCCCGAGAGGCGGTCGACCCCGCAGTCTCTCGGGCAGAGGCGGCACTCGCGCAGGGCCTCCAGGGCGCGCAGGACGCGATCTCGAAGCTCGCCGCGGGTCAAGCGGCGGTAGGCCGGACGGAACGACGTACGCACCACCTCCCTCTTCCCGCCTTCGAGTCCTCTCGGGTGTCGAAGCGCCCCTGCGGCGTTCTCGTGGAACGTTTCCCTCTTTCTTCGCCGCGACCCGCGTCCGGTCCTCGGGCGGCGAGCGGGCCGGCCGCCACGAGGACGAGGATCGACGCCGTCGCGACCGAACGCAGGGCACACCCCTCTTGCCGAAATGGAAATGGCCTGAGTACTGTACCTTGGAGAAAGCGAATCGCAGGGAGAGCCCGTTCATGCCGAAGCCCGATCACCGCATCCAGCCCGCCCGACTGAAACCGGGCGTCACCCTCGACTCCCTCCCCGGTCCCCGCCCCGAGGACGGTGCCGGAGGGATCGGACGGACGATCCGGGGAAAGGCGCTGATCTTCTGGGATCCCAGAAATCCGGGGAGAAAACTCGACGCGATCGACACCGACCAGATCACCCCCGCAGCCGACTGCGTCTCGGAATCCCTCGAAACCCTCGACGAACGCTGGAAGGCGGGCTCGTTCCGCCACCTGATGCCGGAATTCCGCAAGCGGGTCCATTCGGGGGAGACCTTCGTGATCGCCGGCGAGCGCTTTGCGATCGGGTCCTCCCGAGAAATGAGCCCCGCCGGACTGAAGGGGGTCGCGGAGGAGGCTGGCCTCGAACTGGTGATCGTCTGTTCTCACAACATGGGGGACATCTTCCGTCGCAACGCCTTCAATCTCGGACTCCAAGTCGTGCAGTGCCCCGAAGCGGTCGCGGACGCGAGGGACGGCGACACCTTTTCGTTCGACACTGCCTCGCGCGCGCTCCGTAACGAGACGCAGGGGAAGTCCTACGCGCCCGTCCCGCTCACCGCGAAAGAAGACGAGATCCGGAGGTCGGGCGGGATCTTCGCGATCGGCCGCCGCGAGTTCCGCGATTCGGTAGCGACCCCCCCCCGCATCGAATGGCCGGACCCGGAGACGGCGCGACGTCTCACTTCGACCGAACAGATCGTGTGGGCTCACCGTGTCGACAAGAGCGCTCGGGTGGAATCGGGTGCGACCCTGCGCGTGTACGCCGACCTCCTCCCCGCGTCGGACGGCACCGCTCCGTTCGCCATCCACACCTTCCACCAGATCACCGGCGGTGGCGCCATCTTCCCGCGCCAAGCCGCGATCGCCAACGACCACTTCGTCTTCACGGGAATCGAAGCCGACGGCCGCCAGACCTCGATCGGACGAGCGTTCGCGGCGCTCCAGGGGATGGAGAAGCCCTACTACGCGACTCCGGGGGACGGGATCTTCCACTTCTACTTCCCCGAACAAGGGCTCGTTTACCCCGGACAGTTGATCCCTGGGGCGGATTCGCATTCCCGTGCCTACGGCGCGTACGGCGCGGTGGGGCTGGGCGTAGGTTCGACGACGCTCGGCTTCGGCTGGTCGACCGGTTACGTCTACATGACGCTCGCGAAGGCTCGGCGTGTCGTCTTCGTCGGGAAGCTCCAGCCTTGGGTCTCGGGGAAAGACGTCGTTCTCAAGCTCCTCGAACGTTGGGGTGCGAAGCAGTCCCAGGGAATGTCCGTGGAGCTCGTGGACGCGGGCAAGCAACTTCCGATCCCCTACCGCAACACGATCGCGAACATGATGGCGGAGGCGGAAGCGCAGAACGGGATCTTCGCCCCCGACGAAATCACTTACGCCTGGTTCCGGTCGAAGGGGATGAGCGACCTCCCGTACCCGCCGATCTCCCCGGGGGTCGATGCGCGCTACGAGATCGACGAGGAACTCGATCTGACTTCGGTCGTCCCCATGATCGCGAAGCCGTTCAGCCCGGGGAACGCGTTTCCGGCGGAAGAGGTCGCGAAGGAACGGATTCGCTTCGACAAGGCGTACATCGGTTCCTGCACGAACGGCTCGTACGACGACCTTCTCTCCGCGGCGCTCGTGATCCTCGCGGCGCGGAAGGCGGGCCTGACGCGGGCCTCGACCGATTTCGTCGTCTTTCCCGGGTCCGGCGGCGTGAAACGTCTCATCGAGAATCCGGAGCCGCGCCTCGGCGGAGAATCGATCGCCGGGGTGTTGCGCTCGGCTGGCGCGACGATTCGCGAGTCCTGGTGCGGGCCGTGTTTCGGGCAAGGTCCCGACGCGCTCGCGCCCGGCGAGCGTGCGATCACGTCGTTCAACCGGAACTGGCAGAACCGGATGGGGGTGGGCGGCGAAGGCTACCTCGCGTCGCCGACGGTCGTGGCCGCCTCTGCGCTCGCGGGCTACATGGCTCCGCCGTCCGAACTCGGCCTTCGCTGGGACTCGGAGTTCTTCGGGGTATAGGGGAAGGCGGGAACGAGTTCCCGATGCCTCGACCGGGGATCGATTGCGTGGCACGAGGAACCCGACTCCGATTCTTCTCGCCCCAAGGATCCGGTCGCCGCTCTTGCTGATTTCGCAAGAGGGAGAGTTCGGCACGGGCGTTGCCTGGAGACGCCCCGGGATTGTCGCGCACGCTGCGGAAATCCCCGGTTAGGGGGCTTCGGCATGACGAATTGGGAATTCCGATCCGGTAGGTTCCACACGGTGGGCGCCGCGTTTTGCGCGCTCGTCATTTCGACGCTCGATCCCCCCCTTCTTACCGAGGCGGCGAACGGGCTCGGCCGGGACGACGAAGCGGTGGTCCTGACCGGAAGTGCCGATCCTTCGCTCCTCGGAATGCCCCCCGATCACTTGGTCGCGTTCCGCTGGAGCCCGGGCTGGACGCGGATCCCGGTTCAGGTCGACGAGCGGGCGTTGGTCGATTTCGCGACGATCTACGGCGACCCGGAGCCGAGCGGGTTCACCGTGCTGACCTACACGGACCCGGGCACCTTCACCGGCCCGGATCCGGATCCGTTGCTCGACGCCGACGATGAAATCGTGCTCCGCGTCCGCGACGCGGCTTCGCGGGCCACGGACGGCGCGGGGGAGCCCCCGGGCGTTCTCGCGGGGAGCGGACTCGAGCTCGCCATCGCGAACCCCGCCACGGGAAGCACGGGGTGGTTCTACCTCTTCCGAAGCGACGGTTCGCTCCCGCCGCTCCCGCCGTCGGCCGACGTCGTTTACGACTTCGTGCTCCTCTCGGGCGATTACCGCGAAACCTATGACACAAGCGGGGCGAGCCGCGGCAACCCGGAGGTCTCGGTCGTTTCCACTCCAGCGTACCGAGTGGGCTTCTCGGATCGGTGGCTCCGCGTCGATACGGGGATCCTCCGGGACGGTGCTGCGGGTACCGACCTCCTCGAACGCCACCGCAACCGTTTCGCTCCCGACAACTGCACGCGCACGGAGTGGACCTTCAGCACGGGTCCCGGCGCATTCATCGTGAACAAGAACGGTCCCGTTCGCGCCCTGCGGAGTTACGTCGGCGCGAACAGCGGAATGACGACGTTTCGGATTCACGCGTTCTACGAATCGACCGAGACGATTGAGACCGTCCTTCGGGTCCACGAAATCCCAGGGATCATGGACTTCTTCGACTGGGACTCCGCGGCGTCGGGCATGACGTGGCGCAACGAGCGAAACCCTTCCGGCGTTCCCGTCGACGGGCGTCCCGATACCGTGGAAGCTGGACCCTTCGGCTGGGAGTCGCTCTCCGGGCCGCAGGGGTCGCTGGCGATGGTGCCCGTGATCGAGACCGACATCCCTGGCTTCTCCTGGACCTCCTGGTACTCGGACTCGATTCCGGCCGACGCGAACCCTTGCGGCGGGCAGGGCGACGACGATGTCGCTTTCGGCTCGAGCGGGATCTGGCGCACGAGTCGCGTGCTCAACACCGATCCCGCGGTCATCGGTGACGTTTACCACTTCGTGATGACCCGCACGATCCGCTACCTGGGACCGGACGCGCCCGAATCGGCGGGGCCCGCGCTCTACGCGGAGGTCTCCCAGCCGGTCACGGTCGCCCTCACCATGTACGCACCCTCGAGCGTCTGTGCCGATGCGGACGGCGACGGCTGGGCGGAATGCGCGGAGGGATGCGAGCCGCATCAGGGAAGCCCTTGCGGCGACTGCGACGACACCCTCCCCTCCCGCCACCCCGGAGCCGAGGAAACCTGCAACCAGAGCGACGACGACTGCGACGCCTCGATCGACGAAGACCTCCCCGTCACCACCTGGTACCGCGACGCCGACGGGGATGGCTGGGGCGACGCCTCGGATTCGACCGCGACCTGCGAAGCAACCCCGCCCGAGGGCCGCGTCGAGCGCGTCGGCGACTGCGACGACACCCTCGCCTCAAGTCACCCCGGCGCCGAGGAAACCTGCAACCAGAGCGACGACGACTGCGACGCCTCGATCGACGAAGACCTCCCCGTCACCACCTGGTACCGCGACGCCGACGGGGATGGCTGGGGCGACGCCTCGGATTCGACCGCGACCTGCGAAGCAACCCCGCCCGAGGGCCGCGTCGAGCGCGTCGGCGACTGCGACGACACGGATCCCGACGCGCGGCCGGGCGGTCCCGAGGTCTGTGACGGTTCCGACAACGACTGCGACGAGGTTTCCGACAATCCCTCCTGCGGGACCTTCGACGTGGACGGAAACGACCGTGTCGACGGAGCGGAGCTCGCGTGGATCGGTCGGGCGTTCGGCTCGTGCCGAGCGGGAACGGAATCGCCGTGGTGGACGCCCGTCGACTTCAGCGGCGACGGGTGCGTTTCCGGCGACGACCTCGCGATTCTCGCGAACCTGTGGGCCCGGCCGTGCACCGACGGCCAGCTCGAGTGCCGCTGATCTCGGCCTCGCCGACTTGTTCCCTGCCCTCGTGGGGACCATAATGTGCGCCGTCTCTCTCGAGCGTTGGTTCAGCGTTCGGGTGTAAACACAGAAAACAAAGGAGTTAAAACGATGGGCTCTGCCGCATCGAAGGACGCGATCAAGGCCGTCCGCGACTGGGCGGTCGGCGAAGGACGCGGTCCCATCACGACCGTTTCGTTCAAGCCGGAGGAGTTCGGATCGCTGTGCTTCAACGATCGAGTCCAGCAAGCGCGACTCGCGAAGCCCGTCTACCAGTCGCTCCGGCGCACGATCACGATGGGAGAACCCCTCGACATCTCGGACGCCGACGCGATCGCCACGGCGATGAAGAACTGGGCGGTGGAGCACGGTGCGACGCACTACACCCATTGGTTCCAGCCGTTGACCGGCATCACGGCGGAGAAGCACGACTCCTTCTTGACCCCCACCGCCGATGGGCGGGCGATCACCGAGTTCAGCGGGAAAGAACTGATCAAGGGCGAGCCCGACGCGTCGTCGTTCCCCTCGGGCGGAATGCGCTCGACCTTCGAGGCTCGCGGGTACACCGCGTGGGATCCGACGAGCCCCCCCTGGCTCCTCAAGAGTCCGAACGGCACGACGCTCGTCATCCCGACCGCCTTCGTCTCCTGGACGGGCGAGGCGCTCGACAAGAAGACTCCGCTTCTCCGCTCGATGGAGGCCCTCTCGAAACAGGCGCTCCGCATCCTGAAGCTTTTCGGTTCGGAAGCGAAGCGCGTCTACACCACCTGCGGGCCGGAGCAGGAGTATTTTCTCGTCGATCGTCACTTCTTCTACAACCGGCCCGACCTCGTCGCCGCGGGGCGCACGCTCCTCGGGGCCAAGCCCCCGAAGGGCCAGGAGATGGAGGATCAATACTTCGGGCACATCCCCGAGCGCGTCCTCGCGTGCATGCACGAGGTCGAAGCGGAGTTGTTCCGTTGCGGCGTCCCCGTGAAAACCCGTCACAACGAGGTCGCGCCGAGCCAGTACGAGATCGCGCCGATCTTCGAGAACGCCAACGTCGCCACCGATCACCAGATGATGACGATGGAGGCGATCAAGCGGATCGCGCCGAAGCACGGCCTGGCGGCGCTCCTCCACGAGAAGCCGTTCGCGGGGGTGAACGGCTCGGGCAAGCATCTCAACTGGTCGATGGCCGACGATCTGGGAAACAATCTCCTCAACCCCGGCGAAACTCCTCACGACAACGTTCAATTCCTCGTCTTCTGCGCCGCAGTCGTCCGGGCCATCGACCGCTTCCAGGGGGTGCTCCGGGCGTCGATCGCGAGCGCGGGAAACGACCACCGTCTGGGCGCGAACGAGGCCCCGCCGGCGATCCTCTCCGTCTTCCTCGGCGAGATGCTCACCGACATCTTCGAGCAGATCGAGAAGGGGGGCGCCAAGACCACGAAGTCGGGCGGTCTCCTCGAGACCGGCGTTCCCGTGCTTCCGACTCTCTCCCGCGACGCCGGGGATCGCAATCGGACGAGTCCCTTCGCCTTCACCGGGAACAAGTTCGAATTCCGCGCCGTGTCCTCGAACCAGAGCATCGCCTTCCCGAACATCTGCCTCAATCTCGCCGTCACCGAGTCGCTCGACTACATCGCGACCGAACTCGAGAAGGGGGTGAAGGGGGGGAAGAAGCTCGAGAAGGTCGTCGCCGAACTCCTCAAGAAGATCGTGAAGGAGCACAAGCGGATCATCTTCAACGGGGACGGCTACTCGGCGGCTTGGCAGAAGGAGGCGGCGAAGCGCGGCCTCCTCAACCACCGGAACACCCCCGACGCGCTTCCGGAACTCGTCTCCCCCGACGCGATTCGCGCCTTCGAGAAGTACCGCATCCTGAGCGAGCGGGAAGTCCGCGCGCGTTACGGGATTTTTCTCGAGGCGTACAACAAGACGATCAACGTCGAAGCGCAAACCCTGGTCCTGATCGCGAACCGTTACGTGCTTCCCGCCGCCCTGGGCTTCCAGCGGGAGTTGGCCGAGACCCTGAACGCGACCGCCGCGGCGGGGGTGAAGTGCAGGGAGATGAAGCCGCTCCTCGAGGACGTCTGCGAACTCGCGTGCGAACTGCGAAGGAGGACAAAGGCGCTCGAAGCGGCTCTCGGAGACGAAGCGGGAACACCCGAGGCCCACGCGAGACACTTCCGCGACGAGGTGATCCCCGCGATGAACGCGGTCCGGGAGACGGCCGACGCCCTCGAGCTACTTCTTCCGAGCGATTCGTGGCCGCTCCCAACGTATCGGGAAATGATGTTCATCAAGTAGGAGGCCGTCGATGAAGCTCGGTCGAGCGGTTGCCGAAGCGCTCGTCGCCGTCCCCTTCGTGGTCGCGGCCCTGCTCGCGGGATGCTCTCCGCACGGGAACGAACCGCACTCCAGCGACTCCGCGTCGGAGCACACCACGGCGACCCTCGAGGAAGGGAAAAGGCTCGCCGCGAAGCGCGGGAAGCCCATCCTCGTCGACTTTTGGGCCTCCACCTGAGCGGCATGCCTCCGCTTCGCCCGTGCGGCGAGGGAAGACCCGGTGCTCGCGAAGGCCCTCGAATCCGTCGTCCTCGTGACGATCGACCGTTCGGACGAAGCGAACGAGCCCGTCGTCGAGTCGTTCGGATTCCAGGGGATTCCCCACTTTTTCCTCCTTCGCCCGGACGGGGCCGTACGCGACCGCTGGGTCGGGTACGACGACGTACCCTCCTGGCTCGCCATCTTCGAGGCATCGCTCGCGGACGACACGACCCTCGAAGAGAAACTCGCGCGTTTCGAGTCGGCGCCGAACGCCCGCGACGCCGCCGTGCTCGGCCGCATCCGCGCCAGCGAAGGGAAGTCGGTCGACGCGGTCCGCTACTATCGCGAGGCGATCGGCCTCGATCCCGGGCTCGCGCGCTCCTTGAGCGCGGAGCTCTTCTTCAACCAGGCCCGCGCGCTCGATTCCGGAGATTGCACGCTCGACGAGGTCCGTGCGACGGCCGACGCGTTCTTCGCTCTTCCGGACGCCCCGGCGTCGGGGCTCGTCTCGATCGCCTACCGGATGGCCGGCATCGCGCAGGACGAGGGCGATTGGTCGCTCGCAGCTCCGTACCTAGCCCCCGCGATCGCGGCCGCCGAAGGGACCTCCGGTTGGGTCGCCGAAGCCCGAAAGGAACTCGCGGTGCTCGAGGCAATGTACGTCGCGGGCGACAAGGAAAGAGGTCTCGCGCTGAAGCGTGAGACTCTCGCGGAAGGCTGGCAGGACGACGCCGAGGAGTTGAACGCCTTCGCGTGGTGGTGCTTCGAGAACGGCGTCAACCTGGGGGAGGCGGAGTCCCTCGCCCGCCGGGGGGCCGAACTCGCGACCGACGGGGACACGCGCGCGATGATTCTCGATACGGTCGCCGAGATCCGGAACGCTCGAGGCGACCCGCGGGGGGCCGCGAAATGGATGGAGCAGGCGCTCGCGGCGGACCCCGGAAACGAGTACTACGCGAAGCAGAAAGAGCGCTTCGAGGAAGCCGCCCGCGTGCTCGACTCGGCCGGCACGCGCTAGCCGGGAACTGCGGCGGCTCCGGCGGGCCGCACGAGGAACCCCGCGTCGGTGAGCCGAAAGTGCACCGCCCGCGCGATCGCCACGGCTCCCGGCGTGTCCGCATGGACGCAGATCGACCGGGCGGGGACCGCGACGCGCGAACCGTCGACGGCAAGCGCGCCCCGGCCATCGGCGATCGCGAGAGCCTGCGCGGCCGCCTCCTCCGGATCGGTGATCAGGGCGTCGGAGAACGAGCGGTCGCGGAGCGATCCGTCGCGCTCGTAGCGCCGGTCGGCGAATCCCTCTCCCGTCGTTGCGAAACCGGCATCCTCCCACACCCGCAAGGCCGGCGACCCCGCCTGCCCCACGATCCGGAGGCTCGTGCACCACCGCGCGACACCCCGGGCGAACGCGCGGGCGATCTCGGGATCCCTCGCGCAGGCTTGGTAGAGCGCGCCGTGCGGTTTCACGTGGACGAGAGTTCCCCCGAGGCGTCCGACGATCTCTCCGAGATCGAAAATTTGCGAGAAGACGACGTCCTCGATCTCCTGGGGGGTCATCGGGAGGACGGCCCTTCCGAACCGCGCCCGGTCCGGATAGGAGGGATGCGCGCCGAGCGCAACCCCGTGGCGCATCGCCGCGGCGACGGTCGCCTCCATCGTCATCTCGTCGCCGGCGTGGGCGCCGCACGCGATATTGGCAGACGTCACCGTCGACAGTAGCGCGTCGTCCCTTCCGTCGCGCGCCGCCTCGGGATCCTCCCCAATGTCGGCGTTGAGGTCGATCCAGGGCGCCACGGAGCCTCCCTCCCGCATCGATGCTAGCCCCGTCTTCCGGCCGGGGCCAAGATCCCACGCAGACGCTCCCACTCCGCACGGGCGAACGTCGCGTCCACGCGCTCGAACCGCACCCGGTCCCGCGGACGCAGCTGCCCCAGGGCCGGGAGGTCGGCGGCGATCACGGCGGCGATCTTCGGATACCCGCCCGTCGTCGGCCCGTCGACGCCGAGGATGATCGCCCGGCCGTCAGGAGTGACCTGCACCTGCCCCGGCAGGACCCCCTCGGTCGCGAGCGATCGGGCCGGCTCGATCGCGAGGCTCGGGCCCACGAGCCGCACCCCCGTCCGATCCGACGATTCTCCGACGACGAACTCCCCCTCGAAAAACGCGCGGCGCGCTGCGGCTGTGAACCATCCTTCCTGGGGACCGCCCACGACGCGAAGCGTGCTCCGAAAGACGATCCGGCGGATGCGGACGGGATCGGTTTCGATTCCACCTGCGGGCGAGCCGCCGATCTCGAGCCGATCCCCCCGCCGGAGGGCCCTTCCCCCGAACCCCCCGAGTCCGCTCGGGAGGTGCGTCGAAGCGCTCCCGAGGAAGGGAGGCACCGCGATCCCGCCGTGGATCCCGAGGTAGCCGCGGGCCCCTTCCCGCGTCGCCCCGAAGCGTACGATGCCACCGGGTGCGACCTCGTAGGCCCTCCACGGGGGTGCCGGCCGCCCGTCGATCGTCGCGCCGAAATCGGAGCCGGCGATCCCGACGAACCCGCCGGCGTCGAACCGGAACGTCCCCCCGAGGAGCGTCATCTCGAGCGCCGGCGCTCCGGGCGCGTTCCCCGCGAGCCCGTTCGCGACCGCGAGCGATACCGCGTCCGCGGCTCCCGAGGCGGCCACCCCTTCGGCGCCGAACCCGGGCCGCCCGAGGTCTTGGACCGTGGTGAGCAGGCCGGAGTCGACGACTTCGAGGACGTTCACCGACCCTCCCTCGCGTGGAACTCCCCGGAGGAGATCGGCACGAACCGGACGCGGTCCCCGATCCCGAGCAGAGCGCGCGGATCCCGCTGAGGCTCGTAGAGACGAAGCGGCGTGCGCCCCACGATACGCCAGCCCCCCGGCGTCGCGAAGGGGTAGATCCCGGCGTGAATGCCCCCGACCGCGACGCTCCCCGCGGGGACGCGCGTGCGCGGCGTGTCGAGCCGTGGGGCCGCAAGCGCGGGGTCGAGGCCGTCGAGATACGGGAAACCGGGCATGAAGCCGAGAAAGCGCACGCGGTAGAGCGGGTTCGACAGGCGGCGGATCGCCTGCTCGACCGTGAGGCCGCTCCGCCTCGCGAGACCGGCGAGGTCCGGAGCGAACTCCTCGCCTTCGTAGCAGACCGGGATCTCGACGAGCGCCCCGTCCCGCGACGGGACCTGTGCGCGAGCTTGTCCGACCGCACGCCGGACCTCGCGTTCGACGCCCGCGAGATCGACGCCGGGGTCGGTGACCACGAGGATCGTCTCGTCTCCGGGAACCAGATCGACGACGCCTGGAATCGCCGCCCTGCGGAGCGCATCGAGCGACGCCCTCGACGGCGCGCCGCCGCAGACGACCAGGAGCCCTCGGTCCGAGGCGGCGATCAGGGCGAGCGAGCGGTCGAGGGTCACCGCACCACGAAGTTCACGAGTCGATCCGGCACCACGACCGCCCTGACGATCGTTTTCCCCGCGAGGTGCGAGGCCGCCGCCTCGCGGGCGAGCGTTTCGAGCGTCTCCCGGCTCGCGCCCCTGGGGGCGTCGACCCGCGCCCGGACCTTCCCGAGGACCTGCACGACCAGCTCGAAGGTCTCCTCTTCGAGATACCTCGCCTCCCACCCCGGCCAGGGCGCACGGACGATCGACTCCTCGTGACCCAGACGGCTCCACAACTCTTCCGCGAGGTGCGGCGCGAAGGGAGCGAGGGCGCGGACGAACCGCTCGGCTTGCGAGCGCGTCATCGCCCCAGGGTGCCTCGACGCGTCGTTCAGGAAGGTCATGAACCCGGACACGGCGGTGTTGAACGAGAAGGAACCGAAGGAGTCGTCCACGCGCTTGAGGCAACGGTTCAGGGCGCGCTCGACCTCGAGGGTCGCTCCCTCGAGCGGCGGCTCGGGGCGGCCGGCCAGGAACTCCGTACGAACCGGCCCGTCGGAGTCGGGATCGACGAAAAGGCGCCATGTCCGCTCGACGAACCTCCGGCACCCCGCGATGCCCTTCGGATCCCACGTGCGTGCGTCGCCGAGCGGCGACATGAACATCTCGTAGAGGCGGAAGGCGTCGGCGCCGTGCTCCGCGATCACGTCGTCTGGATTGACGACGTTTCCCTTCGACTTCGACATCGCCGTCATGATTTGGGTGAGCGGCTCGCCGGTCGTCGCGCGCACGAAGGCGCCGTCGCGTTCCTCGACCTCCGAGACGTGGACCCAACGCCCACTCGCGTCTTGGTACGCGGCGGCGCCGAGCAGTCCTTGGTTGAAGAGCTTTTGGAATGGCTCCTTCGTGTGGACGAGCCCGACGTCGTAGAGGACCTTGTGCCAAAAGCGCGCGTAGAGGAGGTGCAGGACCGCGTGCGTCGCCCCCCCGACGTAGAGATCGACGGGACCCCAATACCGCTCCGCCTCCCTCGAGAACGCCTCCCGCTCGTTCCGCGGATCCATGAACCGGAGCCAGTACCAGCAAGAGCCCGCCCATCCCGGCATCGTGTCGGTGTCGCGCCGCGCGGGCTTCCCGGAGACCGGATCCACCGTGTGGAGCCAGTCGGTCGCGCGCGCGAGGGGAGCCGAGCCGTCCGCGGAGGGCGTGAAATCTTCCATCTCCGGGAGGAGGACCGGC
Organism: uncultured Acidobacteriota bacterium; assembly: GCA_964628935.1. Taxonomy (GTDB): domain Bacteria; phylum Acidobacteriota; class Polarisedimenticolia; order Polarisedimenticolales; family DASRJG01; genus CAYLHQ01. The sequence goes on along the minus strand of CAZVOE010000034.1, from coordinate 1,999 downwards.
AGCCGGTCGTCGGGAACCCGCACGACCGTCCCGTCCTCGAGGTGGAGGAGGGGGAACGGCTCTCCCCAGTACCGTTGCCGACTGAAGAGCCAGTCGCGGAGACGGTAGCGGACAACCCCCCGCCCCGCTCCCTTCGCCTCGAGGAGCGCGATCGTGCGCGCCTTCGCCTCGGACGTCGGAAGACCCTCGATCGGCGGGGAGTTCACCGCGATCCCTTCACCGGTGAAACAGACACCCTGCGCGAGCCCGTCGATGCCCTCCGGGGGACGAACGACTTCGACGATCGGGAGACCGAACTTCTTCGCGAACTCGAAATCGCGGTCGTCGTGGCCGGGAACCGCCATGATCGCTCCCGTCCCGTAGGAGATCAGGACGTAATCGGCGATCCAGATCGGGACCCGCGCCGCGGGATCGCCCGCCGGGAGGAGCGGGTTGAGGGCGTAAGCCCCCGTGAACACGCCGGTCTTCTCCTTCGCGAGATCGGTTCTCTCGAGGTCCGATTTCACCGCCGCCGCCGACACGTAGGCCTCGACCTCCGCACGGCGCTCCTCGTTCGTGATCGAGGAGACGAGCGGGTGCTCGGGAGCGAGGACGCAGAAGGTCGCGCCGAAGAGCGTGTCCGGACGGGTCGTGAAGACCTCGAACGACAGCTCCGGCCTCCCATCCACCGCGAAACGGATCTCGGCCCCCTCGGAACGGCCGATCCACTCCCGCTGCATCGCCTTGATCGACTCGGGCCAGTCGAGATCCTCCAAGTCGACGAGAAGACGTTCGGCGTAGGTCGTGATCGCGAGCATCCACTGACGCAGTGGGCGCCGTACGCAGGGGAAGTTTCCCCGCTCAGAGCGGCCGTTGATCACCTCCTCGTTCGCGAGGACGGTCTTCAGCTCCTCGCACCACCACACGGAGACTTCCGATTGGTAAGCGAGACCGAGATCGAAGAGCTTCGCGAAGATCCACTGGGTCCATCGGTAGTAGGCGGGGTCTGCCGTAGAGATCTCGCGGTCCCAGTCGTACGAGAGCCCGATCAGCCGGAGCTGACGCCGGAAGTTGTCGATGTTCTCCCGGGTCGTCTCGGCGGGGTGCTTCCCGGTCTGGATCGCGTACTGCTCCGCCGGAAGTCCGAAGGCATCCCACCCCATCGGGTGGAGCACGTTGTACCCTTCCATCCGTTTCCGGCGGGCGACGATGTCGGTGCCGATGTAGCCGACGGGGTGACCGACGTGGAGGCCCGATCCCGACGGGTACGGGAACATGTCGAGGACGTAGTACTTGGGACGCGTCGGATCGAACCCTGGCTCGCCGGGGTTCGGCGCGCGGAAGGTCTTCCGTTCGAGCCAGGCCGCCTGCCAGCGCGCCTCGATCTCGCGGTGGTCGTACGCGTTCCCCATCGGGCCCTCCGGAAACTGGAACGGCGCATTCTAGCGCCCTGCCGCGAGCCGTCGCGCCTCATCGAGCCTCGGCTCGAGATCGCGACGGCCGAGGCGCACGGCCCGTTCGTAAAGTACGGCGGCCTCGGCGTAGCGACCCTGCCCGAACCGGATCTCGGCGAGCTCGGAGACGGGTTTCTCGATCCCCGGAAAGGTCCTCATCGCGTGGGTGAGCCGCCGCTCGGCTTCCTCGATCCGTCCGGTTCGGTGCAGCGCGATCCCGAGATCGGCCTGGATTTGGCCATCCCAAGGGTTCAAGTGGACGGCATCGCGAAAGAGGGCGAGGGCCCCTTCGAGGTCGCCCCTCCGCGCGCGCAACACCCCTTTCTCGTGGAGTGCCGCCGAATTCTCGGGCCAGAGCCGCAGGACCTGGTCGAACCGGCGCTCGGCCTCGTCGAGCCTCCCCGCCCTCGCCGCGGCCCTCCCCAGCAGGAAATGCGGGGTCGGGTTCGCGGGAACCGCCCGCTCGGTCGCCGCCCAAAGGCCCGCCTCCGTTCGCCAGTCGAGGGCGGCCCGCCACGAACGCATCCCGAAAAGCGCGAGCGCGACACCGAGAACCGCCGCGGCGG
>CAZVOE010000033.1:0-28468 GCA_964628935.1 uncultured Acidobacteriota bacterium | reverse complement strand
CGGAGGCGCGGCGACCGGGTCCGGCCCGGTCGGCGCGGGACGCTCGACCGGTTCGAGGCGCTGCGGGGGCGGCGCGGCCGCCTCCTTCCGCGCGGGGGGAGGCGCGGGAACAGGGACCGGCGCGGAGGGCACGAGCCTCGCCGGCTGCGCTTCGGCCTCCGTGAACGCCTCCTCGCTCGACGGTTCCTCCGGAGGAGGAGAGAGAGCGGCCACATCCGTGCCGGCTGGAACCGGAGCGAAATCGGTGGCATCGAGCGCTGCACCGTCGGACGCCGCGTGGTCGGGGGACACCGCCCGCCAGCCGTACCATCCGCCGAACGCGGCGATCAGTCCGACGACGGCCACGACCGGCCAGGCGACCCCGGCGCGACGCGGCGCGTTCAAGACGAGCGGCGGCTCGACGATCGGCTCGGCCTGCGGGAGCTTCGCACGCGGCGCCGGACGCTCGGCGTGCGCCCCGATCGGAGGAGTCGGTGGCGGGGCAGCCACCGGGGGAGCCTCCACCCGCGTTTTCGGCGAGGATGGAATCGGCGGCGCGGTGGGAGGCGCAGCGGGAACCGAGGCGAGAGCGACGGGATCCGGCTTCTTCGGCTTACCGGGAGCCTCCGTCGGAAGCAGGGCATCGAGCCGCGCGGAGATCTCGTCGTCGGAAATACCCCCGAGATCGACCAGCGGGGCGGCGGCGTTCGACGCGGGAACGGAAGTCGCTCGCGCCGGCTCCTTGAAGAAGTCGGGGAACGAGTCCTCGAGGCGGGTCGGGTCGGCCGCTTCCGGCCCCCTCACCGGTAGGTCCTGGTTCGGATGCTCGATGAGGTTCCGGCAGATCTCGAGGAGACGCTCCTCGGGAACCGGGCGGACGAGATAGTCGCTCGCCCCCGCCCCGATCGCCTGCATGCGGTAGCGCTCGGCCTGCGTGCTCCCGAGGATCAGGACCGGGGTCTTCTTGCCGGGGCGGAGCTTTCGGAACTCCTGGCAGACCTCGAAGCCATGTCGCTTCGGGAGCATCATCTCGACCAGGACGAGATCCGGATGGAGCCTCGCGAAGGCCTCGACGCCGGCGACCCCGTCACGGGCCACCTCCACGCGATACCCTGCCTCGGTGAACGGCCGTGTGGTGGTCTCGATGCGCTTCGGGTCGTAGTCCACCACGAGGATCGATTTCGCCATCTCGGCACCTCGCGGGCACCGGGCGGACTTCGTCTCGGCGTCGATGCGCGCTCCGCACCCCGTCGAGCGGAGACTCCGTCGTGCTCGTGCCCCGGCCGAAACGTAGGTCCCGGATCGCCGCTGGGCAAGGCCGGCTGCGGGGCGCCGCTACGGCATCGGGACGCCCCGTCCCGGGGTCCAGGGAACCCCTGCCGCCTCGAGGCGCCGCTCCAGCGCACGCAGATCGATTTCCACCAGCCGCTCCAGAGCCGATCGCAAGACCGCGAACGCATCCTCGGCGATTTCCACGCTCATGACGTGCGTGGGGGTGGGGCCGTACAGACTGTAGCGGTTCGCCATCGCGGCAACGTCGACCCGGCGCTTGATCGAAACCCCGCCGGGGTCCCCCATGAACTCGCGCGTGCGGCTGCCGACGAGGTCGAGCTTCAGTCCTGCGAGGCGGCCCTCGAGGGCCCTCACCTCGTCGTCGAGCGCGGCGTCCTTGACGGTCGCGCGCATGAGCGACTCCCGGATCGCCCGGAGCCGGGTCTCTGTCTCCGTGATCGTCGACTGGGCGCCTTGTACGGAGCGCTCCAGGGATGCGATGCGCCTCTGGAACGCAACGGCTTCCGCGGGCGGCGAGCCGGGGAGCGCGGCGTCCCGAATCGACACGACCTCGAACGTCTCCTCGAGCCCGAGGTCGGTCAGGACCCCGTCGACCCGTTTCGCGAGCGTGACCGTGTAGGTCCCCGGCGCGGCGTACGGAACAAAGGCGGGCATCCAGTCCGGTTCGTCCGGGGCTGGCTTCCACGGCCCATGATGGGGGTCGCGGAGGTCCCAGGCGACGCGATGGAACCCCGCCTGCACCGGTCCCTGGAGACGGCGGACGACGTTCCCGCTGGAGTCCCTCACCGTGAGGACGATCGCCGGGTCCTCCTCGCGCTCCTCTGCGAGGATCGAGTCCCAGCCCGGGTAGGGGGTGCCCCCGCCCTTCGTCGCGATCTCCTTCTCCTTCTCGAGCCGCATCTGCTTTTTCTTCTTGATCTCGTCGCGCAGGTAGTAGGTGAACACGGCGCCGAAGGGAGGATTGGGGGCGACGAAGTAGGCGTCCCCCTGGTAGGCCTTCCCGGTGTCGCCGAGCGGGCGCCTCTCGACGTACCAGCGCGCCGGTCTCACGGGGAACAGGGCGGCCGGGGAATCGAGAACCTCTTCGGAGATCGCCCGGAGCGGCGTGTAATCGTCGAGGACGTAGAAGCCGCGGCCGAAGGTCGCGCCGACGAGGTCGTTCTCGCGCCTCTGGATCGCGAGGTCCCGGAAGGGGATGTTCGGAACCCCTCCCGTCAACTTCACCCACCGATTGCCGCCGTCGATGGTGAAGAAGACGCCGAACTCGGTCCCCACGAAAAGGAGGTCTGGGTTCACATGGTCCTGCACGACGCGCCAGACGATGTGACGATCGGGGAGGTCGCCCGAGATTCGCGACCAGGTCCGCCCGCGATCGCGGCTCTTGAAGAGGTAGGGGGCGAAATCGCCCTCCTTGTGACGGTCGACCGCGACGTACACCACGTCGGGGTCGTGCAGGTCGGCCTTGACGTCGTTCACGAAGAAGAAGTCGGCGACTCCCGGGAGCCGATCGATTCTCCGCCACGACTTCCCGCCGTCCTCGCTGACCTGGACGATTCCGTCGTCGGTGCCGGCGTAGAGGAGCCCCTCGACCTTCGGCGATTCCGAGAGCGATGTGATCGTCCCGTACGCCGACATCGCCCAGAAGTCCCACACGGCGTCGAACGATCGGACCCGCCCCATCATCGGTTGCAGGAGCCGGTCGAGACCCCTCGAGAGATCGCCGCTCACCGGCCGCCAGGAATCTCCCCGGTCATCGCTCCGCCACACTCGCTGGCTCGCGTAGTAAAGGCGCGCGGGGTCGTGGGGACTGATCAGGATCGGGGCATCCCAGTTGAAACGCTCGCTCATTTCCCCTTTGGCCGGCTGCGGCTGGATGTAGATCACCTCCCCCGTTCTTCGGTCGTAGCGGGAGAGGTTCCCCTCCTGCCACTCGGAGTACACGATGTCGGGGTTGGTCGGGTCGACGGCGGGCTGGTGACCGTCGCCGCCGAGGGTGATGAACCAGTCCGAATTCCGGATCCCGTTGACGTTCCGAGTGCGGCTGGGTCCTCCTTGGGTGTTGTTGTCCTGGGTGCCGCCGTACACGTTGTAGAAGGGCTCGTCGTAGTCGACCGCGACCTTGTAGAACTGGGTGACGGGGAGGTTCGCGACGAATCGCCACGTCGCGCCGAGGTCGAACGATTCGTAGATTCCTCCGTCGCACCCCGAAAGCAGATAGTTGGGGTCGTCCGCGACGAAGGCGAGGGCGTGATTGTCGCTGTGCTTCGCGGCCTCTCCGACCTTCCGGAAGGTCTTTCCCCCGTCCTCGGTCACGTGCATCCAGACGTCCATCTGGTACACCCGGTCGAAGGCGTGGGGACTCGCGAAGATCTCCTGGTAGTAATGGGGACCCGTCCCCCCGGAAAGGTAGTCGTTCCGCTTCTCCCAACTCTCGCCACCGTCCTCCGAGCGCCAGAATCCTCCCTTGCGATGGGCGAGCTCGATCGTTGCGTACACGACGTCGGGGTTCTGCGGTGAGACGGCGAGGCCGATCTTCCCCATGTCCTCTTCGGGAAGCCCCTTGGTGAGTCGACGCCAGGTCCTGCCGCCGTCCGTCGACTTGTGGATTCCCGATTCCGGGCCCCCGTCGATCACGGCCGCGACGTTCCTGTAGCGCTCGTGGGTGGAAGCCCACAGAACATCGGGGCTGCGTGGGTCCATGCGAACTTCGTTGACCCCGGTGTACTCCCCGCCGCCGAGAATCTTCACCCATGTTTTCCCGCCGTCCTCGGTCTTGAAGAGTCCACGGTCCCCCCCCGGCGACCAGAGCGGCCCCTGCGCCGCGACGTAGACGATGTTCGAGTTCCCGGGATGAACGAGGATCGTCCCGATGTGTTCCGACTTCTCGAGTCCCATCCGGGTCCAGGTCTTTCCGGCGTCGAGACTCCGGTAGATCCCATCCCCATACCCGACGTGCCGACCGCCGACGTTCTCTCCGGTCCCGACCCAGATCGTGTCGGGGCGATTCGGGTCGATCGCGATGCACCCGATCGAGTAGGAGCCCTGATCGTCGAAGATCGGGGTCCAGGTCGTCCCCGCGTTGACCGTCTTCCAGACCCCTCCGCTCCCGACCGCGACGTACCACGTCGCCCTGTCTTTCGGGTGGATCGCGAGGTCGGCGATCCGGCCGGACATGAGAGCCGGGCCGATGCCCCGAAGGGCGAGCCCCTGGAACGTCTCGGCTTTCATGCGCGTGTCGGCTCGCGGCTTCGGCGCCGGCTTGTCCTTGGCTTCGAGGGCCGCAGAGGCGATGGCCGCGAATAGGGCGGCCGTGACGAACGATCGAAGGCGGATCATGCGATGCTCCCTGCCGGGGGACTCAACGCTCCGGCGAGGCGACGAAGATGTAGTCGACCGGCTTCTCGAATTCCCGTTTCGCGACGGTACGCCCGTCGTCGAGCGCGACGAATTCCACCCCCGACTCCTGGGGGACGACGGCGACGCCATCGTGGACGTTCACGACCCCGGCGAGGCCGGAGCGCACCGCCATCGCGCACTTCCGGACCGCTTCGTGGGTCTCCGGGTCGATGCGCACGAAGGTATCCCCCGCGACGACGTAGACGCACGATCCTCCGGGGGCGACGAGGACCGAGTCGGTCCGCCCGCCGGTCGCGACGACCTCCTCGATCCGGATCGTCTCGGCGTCGACGACCGTGACGTCGTCGGTGCGGGTGTTCGCGAGGAACACCCTCTTCCCGTCCTTGCTCATCGTCATCACGAGCGACCCCGGCTCGGCCGCGTAGGTGCCCGCTGTCTCGGAGCGGCCCGCGGTCGCCTGAGTCAGAACTTCCCCCGTTCCGAGATCGAGGACTGCCCAGTCGGAGCCGTAGCCGGCGGCGACCCACGCACGGTTCCGCGTCGGGTCGAAGGTCACGTAGGCCGGCTCGAAATCGAGCGCCCACGTCCGGATCTTCTCGACCGGATCGCTCCCGATTTCGACGACCGCCCGTGAACCCATCACGAGGATCGACTTCCCGCCCGGGACGGGGTAGACGTTCCCGTACCCCATGGGAACGGCGAGTCTGGACTCCACCCGCGTCCCGCGGACGGCGAGGACCGTCCCGTCCGAAGGCTTGGACCCGGTCGCGACCGCCCAGACGAGCGACGGGTCGGGGTCCTGCGTGATCGGTTTCGTCCCCGGCCCCGTCGCGATCTTCGCGGCGAGCCTTCCGGTCGCCGCGTCGAAGACGAAGAGCGCTCCCTCCGCCGATTCCTTCGCGCCGGTCCGCCCCGCGCACGCGATGTAGACGTGCGCGCCGTCCGCGCTCCACACCGGGCGGCGGGGAGACGGATCGAGGACCTGCTCCGCGATCTTCTCGAGCGTCGTGGCGTCGTAAACGACCAGCTTCGGCTCGGGATCGTTGGGTCCCGTTTCCCCGTATCCGAACTCCGCGAACAAGAGCCGTGAGCCCGGCCCGAACACGGCGTGGGGTCGTCCGTGCGGGGTCGGGATCCGGCGCACCACCATGCCCCCTCCGAGATCGACGACGGTCAGGCTTCCTTCGACCTTCTTCCGCCCCTGACCCAGGAGATACGCCCGGTTCCTTTCGGGGGAGTACGCGAAGCCGATCGGAGGAAGGCCGATCTCACCGAGGTCTCGGACCTTTCCGGTATCGACCGCGACGAGGAAGATCTTCCACGGGCGGGTCGAGGCGCCTGTCAGCTGGCGCGCGGTGCTTTGGCCGAGTACCACGAGCACTTTTCCGGTTTGGTCGTACCCCATCGGTCGGGGCTGCATCGGGAACTTCACGGTGCGCAGCACCTCGAAGGTGTCGTGGTCGAGCAGGGTGATCGCACCCGATCGCGCCGACGCTCCTTCCGGCGCCTGGTGGACGACGACGATGGGGTGATGCGCTGCGGAAACCTCGGCGACCGCCGGGACGGCCGCGATCGACAGGAACGCGGAGAGGAAGCATCGACGCATGGCGATCCTCCTTGGGGTGCGGGCGTTCGAGTGGTCCGGATGGCCAAGCATACGCCTAATCGTGGAGCCGAACGCGGCGGCCCACCTTCTCCGCGGGGATCCACGCATAGGCCCGCGCATCCCGTTCCATGGCGCGAACGTGGAGTTTCGCGACGTGAGTGAAGGCGTGAGCGCCGGTCACCGGCCGCCGGGCGTCCCGAGGCGAACCCGAGAGGGAATCGACGAGATCGGCGGCGGCCTGGAGCGCCTCGCCGTCGGGCCAGGGCCTTTGCCCGCGAACGGCGAGATTGACGAGGATCGCCGCGGTATCGACGATTCCGCAGCGCTCGCCAAGGCCGTTCATCGACGCCGAGATCCAAGTCGCTCCGGCGTCGACGGAGGCGAGGGCGGACGCGAGGGCGAGGCCCCGGTCGTCGTGCAGGTGGACCTCGACCGGAATCGAGGGGTGCGCCCGGCGAATCGCGTCCACCCCCCGCGCCACCTCGGCGGGCTCGGCGACACCGGCCGTGTCGGCGTAGCCGAGGCGGTCGGCCCCGGCGGCGGCGGCGGCGGCGTACGCCGCGGCCCGCTCCTCCTCCTCGGTGCGACTCGCGTCCTCCAGTGTGAACCGGACTCCGAGCCCGCACGACTTCGCGTGCGCGACCGCCCGCTCGATCTGCCGCACGAGGTCCGGAAGTTCCTTCCGAACGCGAGCGATCCGAGAGAGGTGGTTGAGACCGAGGAAGAGCCCGACCCAGCGGGCCCCGACCTCCGCGACGGCGTCCACGTCCGACTCGAGCGCGCGGGCGTGGCAAAGGAGGCACGGAGCGAGCGAGGCGTCGAGGACGGCGCGGATCCGCGCGCGCTCGGCCTCGCCGACCGCGGGATGGCCGCATTCGATGGCGTCGACCCCGAGGGCCGCGAGCGCCCGCGCGATCGCAACCGAGGACTCGGGGGTCCATCGAACCCCGAACGCCTGTCCCCCTTCGCGGAGCGTCGTGTCGACGATTCGAATGGGTTCGTGACTCACGTGGAGAGTGTGGCACGCGGAACGGCGAGAGGGGAAGGGAGTACCCTCTTGCCGGGGACCGACCCGAAGGCGATACTCACGCGCATGCGGGAGCGGAAGCGGCGCGACGAATCGACGGACCGTGCCGCGGAGGCCCTGCGCGAGAGCGAACGTCGCCTCAAGACCCTCATGGACAACCTCCCCGGAATGGCCTACCGCTGCGTCAACGCTCCCGAGTGGCCGATGCACTTCGTGAGCGAGGGGTGTTTCGACCTGACCGGTTATGCCCCTGCGGAGCTCACCGTCGGTGGCGGGATCGATTACGGCGACCTCATTCACCCCGACGACCGGCAGGCGGTCTACGACGCCGTCCAGGAAGCGGTCCGCAACGGCACCTCGTTCCGGATGGAGTATCGGATCGTCAAGAAGTCGGGAGAGATCCGGGACGTGTGGGAGCAAGGACGCCTGGTCTCGGAGCCGGGAGACCCCACGGAATGGCTCGAGGGGTTCATCACCGACGTCACCGAGAGCAAGCGCGGCCGTTATTCGACCGCTCTCCTCGCGCGGATCACGGAGACGAGTCCGATCGGAATCGCGCTTCTCGACCCCGACGGACGCATGACCTTCGCGAACGCGGCGGCGGTCGAGATCTTGGGGCTCGAGGGGGAACAACTCGCCGGGCGGCGGTACGACGAATTCCCGTGGAAGATCACCGACGCGGCCGGAGAGCCTCTCCCTGACGAAGAAGTGCCGTTCGTGCGGGTCTTACGCACCGGCCGAACGGTCCAACATGCGGAGGTCGGACTCCGCCGCGCCGATCGACGGATCCTCCTGTCGGTGAACGCCGCCCCTCTCGACGACGGGTCCGGAAAGATCGCGGGAGTCGTCGTGCTCTTCCGGGACGTGACGCAGGAGCGCGAGACCGAGCGCCAACTCCTCCAGGCGCAGAAGATGGAGGCGGTCGGCCGCCTCGCCGGTGGAGTCGCCCACGACTTCAACAACCTTCTCACCGCGATTCAGGGGTATGCCGAGATGCTCGCCCCCCACCTCGCCCCAGGCTCTTCCGCGGACCGGTACCTCGCCGAGATTCGGAAAGCGGCGGCCGGTGCAGGCGAGTTGACGAAACAGTTGCTCGCCTTCGGCCGGAAGCAGATCCTTCAACCCTCGGTGCTCGACCTGAATGCCGTCGTGGATTCGATGATGAACCTCATCCGCCGGGTCATCGGGGAAAACGTCGAACTCGTCCGCTCGCTCGACCCGTCGCTTTCCGCCGTTCGCGCCGACCGCGGCCAGCTCGAACAGGTGCTGATGAACCTCTGCATCAATGCGCGGGACGCCATGCCCGACGGAGGGCGCCTGACGATCGAGACGAGCGGGGTCATGTCCGAAGGGCGCAAGCGCGTGCGTTTGCAGGTGTCGGACACGGGAGTCGGCATGACTCCCGAAGTGCAGGCGAGGATTTTCGAGCCGTTTTTCTCGACGAAGCCACCGGAGAAGGGGACGGGGCTCGGCCTCGCGACCGTCTACGGGATCGTCCAGCAAAGCGGCGGCGACGTCCGCGTCGAGAGCGCGCCGGGGGCGGGGACGCGGTTCGAGATCGTGCTCCCCGGGGTCGAGGCCGAGGCCTCTCGGGACAAGGAGCCGGTCGCGGCGGACGACGATTTCGCGGCCCATGGAGAGACGGTGCTCGTAGTCGAGGACGAAGACGCGATCCGGGACTTGCTTCGCGATGTCCTGACGGACTGGGGGTACACGGTCCTCGAAGCGGGCACGCCGAGGGACGCCCTCGCTGTCCTCACGCGACACGAAGGGGCCGTCGATCTCCTGCTCACCGACGTCGTGCTCCCGGAGATGGGGGGACCGCAGCTCGCGACGCGCGTCGAGACCTTGCGGCCGGGAATCCGCGTGCTCTTCATGTCCGGCTACACCGACGACGCGGTGCTCCGGCACGGCGTCCTCGGCGAAAGCGCCCGGTTCCTCGCGAAGCCGTTCACCCCGGCAGCGCTCAAGAGGAAGGTTCGCGAGGTGCTGGAGGGGTAGGGAGGCCTCGGTCACCAGTCTTCTTGGTACTTCGGCCGTTGCCCCGGGCGCAGGTGGAGCGCGCCGTCGGCGCGCTCGCGCGTCGGGATGACCTCCCGGTCGATCTCCCCTTCGAGGGTCATCGCGAGATCGAGGGCGAACACGGGGTCGCCGATGTGCCACGAGTGCGTGAAGTTCCCCTCGTAAGTCGACGCCTTCGGGTCTTTCGTCAGGAAGTAGCGCGAGCAGTCGACGTTCACCGCCTTGCGCGGTACGTCGGGGGGGAGTCCGACGCGTCCGGCGCGGGGCGCGGCCCCGAGACGCTTCGCGTTCGACACCGCGAGCGCCTGATCGAATCCGTTCGAGTAATTCGTCAGACGCATGATGCGCGAGAACATCGGACGACCCCACTCGGAACTCTCTCGCAGGCTCTCGCGGCTGACGTCGCCGCCGATGAACGCGACCTGGGCGATTCGCCAGGACCGCTTGAAGAGGTCCCCCCTCTTCTCGGCCTGCGCGAACGACTCCATGATCACGTAGGCGCCCGTGGAATGGCCGAGCAGGTGGACGTTCAGGGCGCACGGAGGGGAGCCGTCCCGCGGATCCTGCGCCTCGACCATGAGCGCCAGCGCATCCTGCGTCAGGCGCAGAGCCGTACGGGCGGCGTCGCTCCGATCCTCGAGGTAGTTGAGGGTCGAGTTCGCGCTCGGCCAGTCGAAGGCGATCACCGTTCCCCTCCACCCCGCCTTCCGGAGCGTCGACGCGAGCGTGCGCGTTCGCCACAGGACCGATTTCGTCGTGTTGTTGTACCCGTGGACGAATGCGAGAACGTCCCCGGTCGCACCCGTGAGGTCGTCCTCGACTCCGTCGGCCGCAGCGATAACGCCCCGCCGCCATCGCGTCGCGGTCGTTTCGTGGGCGGGCTCCAGCTCGTCGGCCCCCGCGGGGACACGGAGGTAGCGTGTGGGCCCCGGCTCATCGCCGAACTTCTTTCCCTTGATCTCGCGGCAGGTGATGACGAAGGTGGCGCGCATCGGATGGATCCTCCGGAACGAGAAGCCTGGATCGAGTCCTTGGTGGGGAATCTCCCCTGTCCCGCGCTCTCGACTCCGGCGCGGTTTCCTCGCGATCAAAGATCGACCGGCCACTTTACGCCGCAAAAGGGAACCTACCACGGATTGTCGACCTCGAGCCGGCCTCTCGATCGACCCGAGTCGGGCGACTGCTGGTATCTTCTCCCACTCGTCCGCTTGAACCCCGGAGACCCAGCCCATGCGCCCGACCCGCCTTCTCCTCGTCCCCGTTGCCGCCGCCCTCCTCCTCTCCCTCGGCGCCTCGAAGAAGCCGAAGGACGCGCCGAAGCCCACGGACGAGAAGAAGGAGTGGAACGTCGAGGCCCCACCGGGAAACTGGCGGTCCATCACGATCGACTCCACCGAGACCACCTGGTCGAGCGTCGACGTGAGCCCCGACGGGAAGACGGTCGTCTTCGACGCCCTCGGCGACCTCTGGACCGTCCCGATCGAGGGGGGCGAGGCGAAGCGCCTGACGAGCGGGATCCCTTGGGACTTCCAGCCGCGATTTTCCCCGGACGGGAAGAAGATCGCCTTCATCAGCGACCGAAAGGGGGGAGACAACCTCTGGGTCGTGAATGCCGACGGGACGAATCCGCGCGCGGTGACCGACGAGAAGGAGCACATCGTCCACTGCCCTTGGTGGAGCCCCGACGGAGACTACCTCGTCGCGAAGAAGGACTTCGTCTCGACCCGCAGCATCCCGGCCGGTGAGATCTGGCTGTTCCACGCCGAAGGGGGCGGCGGCCTCCAGCTGACCGAGCGACCGCACGGCCCGAAGGACCAGAAAACGATGGCCGACCCGGCCTTCTCCCCCGACGGCCGGTACGTCTACTACAGCCAGGACGCGACCCCAGGCCTCGTCTGGCAGTACGACAAGGACTCTACGGGCCAGATCTTCGTGATCCGGCGGCTCGATCGGATCACCGGAGAAACCGAAGTGGTCGCGGGGGGCCCTGGCGGCGCGATCCGGCCGGTGCCCTCGCCGGACGGAAAGACGCTCGCCTACGTAAAGCGGATCCCGGGACTCACGAGCGCGATCTATCTGAAGGACCTCGCGTCGGGGCAGGAGCGGCCGGTTTACACGAAACTCGACCGCGACCTCCAGGAGACGAGCGGGGCCCACGGCAACGCCCCGTCGTTCGCCTGGATGCCCGGGGGGAGGGAACTCGTCTTCTGGTCGGGAGGGAAGATCCGCCGCCTCGACGTCGCCACGCGCGAGAGCCGCGTGATCCCCGTGCGGATCCACGGGGAATTCCGGGTGAACGAGACCCTCCGATTCCCCGTCGACGTCGCCCCCGAGGCGCTGCGGGTGAGGATGCCGCGCTGGGTGACGCGAGCGCCGGTCGGATCGCGCATCGTTTTCCAGGCGCTCGGCCGGCTCTGGGTGAAGGACTCGGAAGGTGCGGCACCTCGACGCCTCACGCAACAGGAGGAACACATCGAATCGCACCCGGCGTTCTCGCGCGACGGCAATTGGGTCGTTTACGCGACCTGGAACGACGACGCACTCGGCTCGATCCGCATGGCGAACATCGTGACCGGCGACGCGCGTGTCGTCGTCCCGGAGCCGGGACCCTACGTCGAGCCGCGCTTCTCGCCCGACGGCTCGAAGATCGTCTACCGAAAGATCGCCGGCGGGTACCTGCTCTCCCCCGTCGGCGGGGCCGAACCGGGGATCTACGTGACGACCGTCTCCCGGTACGAGCCGACGCGCATCGCACGCGAGGGATTCGACGCCCACTTCGGCGCCTCGAACGACCGCGTCTTCTTCTCGGAAGTCGTCGAGGAAACGAAGCTCGTCCTGAAGAGCGTCAACCTGCGGGGGCACGACCCGTTCACCCACCTCCGGGGGAACGAGATCACCGAGTACCGCGTGTCCCCCGACGGCCGGTGGGTCGCCTTCACCGAGGACTGGAACGCCTTCGTCGCGCCGTTCGCTCCGACGGGAAGGACGGTCGAGATCGCGGGATCGGCGAAGTCGGTTCCCGTCCGGCAGGTCTCGAAGCGATCGGGGTCGAACCTCCACTGGTCGGGCGATTCGAGGAGCCTTCGTTGGGCGCACGCGTCGACCCTCTACACCCGTGAGTTGAAGGACGCCTTCGCAATTCTCGAGGGGTCGCCCGCGACCCTCCCCGAGCCGGTCGAGACCGGGCTCGACCTCGCCTTCGAGGTCCCGGCCGACGCTCCCTCCGGGACGATCGCTCTCGTCGGCGGCCGCGTCGTCACGATGCGGGACGCGGAGAAGACGCAGGAGGTGATCGAGGACGGCGTCGTGCTCGTCCGCGGGAACAAGATCGAGGCCGTGGGGCCTCGGGAAAAGGTGCCCGTCCCCGCTTCCGCCGTGGCGATCGACCTTTCGGGAAAGACCGTTCTCCCCGGCCTCGTCGACGCACACGCCCACGGGGCGATGGCGATGGACGGGCTGATGCCGCAGCAGAACTGGCAGCAGTTCTCGAACGTCGCCTTCGGAGTGACGACGATCCACGACCCGTCGAACGACACGGAGAGCATCTTCGCGGCGGCCGAGCTGCAGCGCGCGGGGAAGATGATCGCGCCGCGGATCTTTTCGACCGGGACGATCCTCTACGGCGCGAACCACCCCGCCTACAAGGCGAAAGTGGAATCGCTCGACGACGCGCGGTTCCACGTGCGGCGGCTCAAGGAGGCCGGCGCGATCTCGGTCAAGTCGTACCAGCACCCCCGGCGCGACCAGCGCCAGATGGTGATCGAGGCCGGCCGCGAGTTGGGGATCATGGTCGTCCCCGAGGGTGGAGCGAAGTTCGAGCACAACATGACCGAGATCGTCGACGGCCACACCGGGATCGAGCACGCGATCCCGCTCGCGCGCGCCTACGACGACGTGAAGCAGCTCTGGTCGAAGACGACGGTCGGATACACGCCGACTTTCGTCGTCGCTTACGGCGGCCTTTCGGGGGAGCGCTTTTGGTACGACCGGACTGAGGTGTGGAAGAACGAGCGGCTCATGCGGTGGAGCCCGCGGTCCGTGATCGAGCCGGAATCGATCCGGCGCCAGACCGCCCCGGACGACCACTACAACCACTTCGAGGTCGCCCGCTTCGCGAAGGAACTGAGGGACCTCGGGGTCACCGTCCACGTCGGCGCCCACGGCCAGCGCGAGGGGCTCGCCGCCCACTGGGAACTTTGGATGATGGCGCAGGGAGGATTCTCTCCGTGGGAGGCGCTCCGCGCCGGGACGATCGACGGGGCGCGCTATCTCGGCCTCGACGGTTCCATCGGGTCGATCGAGGTCGGGAAGCTCGCCGACCTCTTCGTCGTCGAGG
Organism: uncultured Acidobacteriota bacterium; assembly: GCA_964628935.1. GTDB lineage: Bacteria > Acidobacteriota > Polarisedimenticolia > Polarisedimenticolales > DASRJG01 > CAYLHQ01. Next base: position 14,848 of record CAZVOE010000033.1, on the reverse strand, counting down.
GAAATCCCCTCGAGGACCTGAGGCGCTCCGAGTTCGTCACCCACACGATGGTAAACGGACGGCTCTATGAGGCCGCGACCATGAAACAGGTCGCCCCCGACATCGTCGAGCGGAAGCCCTTCTACTTCGAGAAGGAGGGAGGCGACACCATCCACCCCGCGACCGCCGCGTGGTTCGAGGCCCTACGGGAACGGCTGGGGTGGGCGCATTGACGGTCTTCGTCGGACAATCTCGAGCACGACCGACAGCGCCACCACGACTCCGCATCCGATCGCGTTGAACCAGAGGAAGCCGATGTCGGTGGTCCAGAAGAGCGTCAGCACGGTCGCGAGCGCGGCGAACGCCCCGATCAGGACCGGGGTCGCGGTCACGAACTTCACGAAGAACGCGACGACGAAAAGGCCCAGTATCGTCCCGTAGAAGAGTGAGCCGAGGATGTTGACCGCCTCGATCAGGTTGTCGAGGAGCGCCGCGAAGCTCGCGAACGCGACGGCGACCGCCCCCCAGGCCGCCGTGAAGAGCTTCGAGGCGACGAGGTCGTGCCTTGCGGTGGTTTCTTTGCGGGAGAGGCGCTTGTAGAGGTCGACGGTCGTGGTCGATCCGAGCGCTGCGAGTTCGCTCGAGGTCGAGCTCATCGCGGCGCAGAGGATCACGGCGATCAGCAGACCGACGAGCCCCGCCGGGACGTACCCGAGCACGAAGGAGAGGAAGACGTAGTCGGCGTCCTCGGTCTCGGCCCCCGGAACCGCGCGGGTCACGAGGTTCTTCGTCTCGGCGCGGATCGCTTTCACTTCGGCGTGGGCCTCGCGGAGCGCCGCGCGGCTCTCCGAATCCCCCGATCCGGCGAACGCCTCGGCCGCCGCACGCCTCGCCTCGAATGCCGCGTCGTAACGCGCCTCGAGCGTCTCGAGGTCCGCCGCGTGCGGGCCGGAGGACACTTCGGCGAGCACCGCGGTGTTGAAGAAGACCGGAGGCTGCACGAAGAGGTAGAAAACGAACACGAGAACGCCCACGAAGAGGACGACGAACTGCATCGGGATCTTGAACATCCCGTTGAAGAGGAGACCGAGGCGGCTCTCCGCAATCGACCGCCCGGAGAGGTACCGCTGCACCTGAGACTGGTCGGTCCCGAAGTACGCGAGCGCGAGGAAGAACCCACCCGTGATCCCGGACCAGAACGTGTAGCGGCTGCTCGCGTCGAAGTCGAAGCTCACGACGTTCATGCGATCGAGCGCGCCCGCGAGCCGCACCGCGTCGGGGAGCGTCACCGCCTCGGGGAGCCGCCAGACGATCAGGATCGCCGCGAGCGCGAGCCCGCCGAGCATGACGATCATCTGCTGCTTCTGGGTCTCGCTGACGGCCTTCGTGCCGCCGACGACGGTGTAGAGGATGACGGTGAGGCCGATCGTGAGGTTCATCGCCTGGAGCGGCCAGCCGAGGATCGTGCTGAGGATGATCGACGGCGCGTAGATCGTGATTCCCGCGGCGAGTCCGCGCTGGATCAGGAACAGAAGGGCGCCGAGGTAACGCACGCGGGCGTCGAAGCGGTGCTCGAGCACCTCGTAGGCCGTGTAGACCTTGAGGCGGTAGTAGATCGGGACGAAAACCGCGCTGATGACGATCATCGCGAGCGGGAGCCCGAAGTAGAACTGGACGAAGCGCATCCCGTCCTCGAAGGCCTGCCCGGGGGTCGAGAGGAAGGTGATGGCGCTCGCCTGCGTCGCCATGATGCTGAGACCGATCGTCGGCCACTGGAGGGAGTAGTCGCCGCGGAAGTACGTGTCCATCGTGGCGGCGCCGCGCGTCCTCCAGGCGCCGTAGGCGACGATGAAGCCGATCGTTCCGACGAGGACGATCCAGTCGAGCGCGCTCACGACGCCCACCTCGTGAGGACCCAGAACGCCGCGACCAGTGCCGCCAGTTCGACGAGAACCAGGAAGTAGACGTTCCTCCAGCGCGAGAGGAAGGGGGGAGGGGCGTCGGGATCGCCGATCATCTAAGGCGCCCCGATGAGGTTCAGGAATAGCCGGTACGCCCCCGGAACGCCCGCGGGGAGCTGCCGGAAGAAAGCGAGCCCCGTGTACACGTAGCGTCCCTTCCCGTGCCGCGCGAAGAGGAGCCCCCCTTCTTGCGGCTCTTCCCCAGGGTCGGCGGCGGCGAGGACAGGCACATACGCCGGGTCCCACGTCTCGGCGAAGTAGAGACCCCGCTCTTGGACCCACCCCTCCCAATCGGAAGCGTCGATCCGGTGCGGCCGGAGGAGGACCTCGTGATCCGGGGCGCGCGGCTCCATCTTGGCGCGCTCGTCGGTGACCCGGCCGCGGCCGATCTCGATCGGGAAGGGCCCGATCCGGCTCTCGAGCGGCCCGAACCAGCTTCGCGTGTTGTATTGAACGACGACGGTCCCTCCCGCCTCGACATACGCCATGAGGCGGTCGTGCGCGGAGCGGAGCGCCGCCCGTGTGTTGTACGCGCGGATCCCTGTGACGATCGCGGCGAAGCGAGAGAGGTCTCCCGCGCGCAGGGTCTCGTCGTCGAGGATCTCGACGCGCGCTCCGACGTGTGCGAGGTCCTCGGCGATCGAGTCGCCCGAGCCCATCACGTATCCGATCCGCCCCTCGGGCACCTCGAGCGCGAGCGGCACGGCTCGGACGCGCGACGGCTGCAAGACGACCTGCATCGGGATGTGCGGGTAGTCGAGGACGTCCTCGCGCCAGCTCCACGACCGCCCGTCCACCACGATCCGGGGGGCCACCTCGACCGGGGCGGCCGACGGCGGAGGGGTCACGGAGAACCGCACCGTCGTCTCGTCCCCCGCCTTCTCGAGGCTCACCGCCGCGCTCGGGGGCTCGACGCGCCAGCCCGCGGGAACCGGGACCTCGACCGCACCGCGCACGCCGTCTCGGGACGCCTTGACCTTCACGACGAGCGGGGCCGCGGCTCCGTTCGGAGCGAGCACCGCCTCTCGAATCGGCGTGACGGTGGCGGGAGGAGCTACGACGACCTCCCGGAGCCGCTCGCCGCGGACCGGATCGGTCCATGCGTATTGCACGGGGACCGGGAACCGGATCGTCCGCCCTGCGACCGCGATCGTCACCCCCGCCTCGAGCGCCGCGGGCCCGCGCGGCCGGCCGACGAGCTCCTGCGGCACCTGGTCGCGCAACCAGTACGGGACGGAGACCGGCGCCTGCTCCGGGATCGCGATCTCGCGCCGGACGACGTTCTTCTCGTTCACGCCGAGAGGCCCTCCGGCTTTCTGCTCCGATCCGTCGGGCCAGACAAAGTCGACGAGCTCGAGCCCCGCGGGAAGCCGCTGGATCACCTCGATCGCGATCTCGACCTTCCCCCCGGGGACGACCGCCGCCTGCTTCGCGGTCGCGCGGACGAAGAGGCCCGACGCCCCCGCGATCGCGCGCTCGACCGCGCGGATCGCATCACGCGTCCTCGGCTCGTCCGGAAGAGCCTCCATGGCGGCGAGCGCCTCGGCGAGCGCCGGCACCGCGCGCTCCGGTCGGTCGCGATCGAGGAGGCGACGGGCGTCGTCGAGGGCGCGGGCGACGGGGGCTCCCGCCTCCCCGTACCGCTCCCACCCGAGCGGGACGCCGTCGAGCAGGTCTTTCTCCGGCGCCGATCCGAGGACGGTCACGAACCGCTCGACGACGCTTCCGCGCTCGCCGGCGACGCCGAATCCCTGACTCTGGTGCTGGCTGCGCGAGCGCGCGGCGAGTTCGCCGTAGGAAAGCCCGAGCCGCGGGTCGTAGGCGCCGACCTCGAGCGGGAGGGCCCCCTCCGGAGGGGGCTCGCCCCTCCACGTGGGGACATTGTGGAGGAGGCGAGTCGCCCTCCACGGTTTCGCCCCGGCGGCGATCTGCTCGGGAAAACGCGAGGGGTCCGCCGCCGCCTCGAACGCTTCGCGCGCGAGGATCGCCGAAGCGGTGTGGTGGCCGTGGTTCGGCGGCTTCTCGTCGAAACGGGTGATCACGACGTCGGGCTGGAACGTGCGCAGCACCCAGACGACGTCGGCGAGGGCTTCCTCGCGCCCCCAGATGGCGAAGGTCTCCGCGGCGCTCTTCGAGTAGCCGAAGTCGCGCGCGCGGGTGAAACGCTGCATCGCCCCGTCGAGGAAGCGCGCGGCGAGCAGTTCCTCGGTCCGGATCACGTCGAGAAGCTCCGCCCGTTCCGGACCGATCAGGTTCTGACCGCCCCCGCCTCGCGTCATCGAGAGATACACGGTCCCGAGATGACGCCCGTTCGCGAGGTAGGCGAGGAGCCTCGTGTTCTCGTCGTCGGGATGGGCCGCGACGTAAAGTACGCGCGCGGTGACCGCGAGCCGGTCGACCGCGTGCGCGAGCGAGCCAGCGTCCATCGGAACCCCCTCCGCGGCGACGGCGACCCAAGCGAACGCGGCCGCCGGAAGCACCCCTCGCCTCATTTGTGCCCCCGCTCGGCTCCCGACAACACCTGCCGGTACAACGCCTCGTACCGGTCGATCGCCCCCTCTCGCCCGAACCACTCCGTCGCCCGAGCGCGCGCCGCGCGGGAGAGAGCATCGCGCTGACCCGAGTCCGAAAGGAGCGCCGCCGTCGCCTCGGCGAGCGCCGCGACGTCGTACGGCTCGACGAGCACCCCCGCGTCGGGGGTCACGACCTCGGGGAGCCCGCCGACGCGGTATCCGAGCACGGGCACCCCCGAGGCGAGGGCCTCGAGCGCGGCGACGCCGAAGCTCTCGATCTCGCTCGGGAGGAGGAAGACATCGGCGTGGCGGAGCCAGTCCGCGAACTCGGCGTGCGCCCCGACGAGGCACATGCTTCCCGTCACGCCCAGCTCGCGCGCACGCTGGACGAGCCGCCCGCGGTCGGGACCGTCCCCCACGAGCATGAGCCGCGCCCGCGTCCGCTTGCGGACGAGCGCCAGAACATCGACGAGGTCGACGACGCGCTTGACCGGACGGAAGCTCGAGACGTGGAAGAGGACGGGGGCGCCGCGATCGTCGGGATCGCCGCCCGAAGAGGCGAAAAGGGCGTCGAATCGCGAGCGATCGCGCGCTTCCGGCGGGGCGAAATGCACGGTGTCGACGAAGTTCGGGATCACCTCGATCGGAACCCCCGCGTCGACCCCGAGCGTCCGGTACGTCGCCCCGCGCAGGAATGCGGAAGGGGTCGAGACGCCGTCGGATCGCTCCACCACGAAGCGAGTGATCGAGCGGTAGGAGGGATCGTTCCCGAGGTGGGTGACGTCGGTCCCGTGGAGGGTGGTGACGAATCGGGGCGCGGCATCGCCGAGCACCTGCCGCGCGAGGTATCCGCTGACGGCGTGCGGGATGGCGTAGTGAACGTGGATGAGGTCGAGCGCGTGGTCGGTCGCCACCTCGACGAGGGTCGAGGCGAGCGCGATCGCGTACGGCGCTTGCTGGAGCGGCGGCGGACTCGCGGCGGCGACTTCGTGAACGAAGAGGCGTTCGCACGCGGGGAGAGTCCGGCTCGGAGGAGCGCTCGCGACGATGTGGACGCGATGGCCCCGGCGAGAGAGCTCCGACGCGAGATCGGTCGCGACGATCCCACTCCCGCCGAGGCTCGGAAAGCACACGATTCCGATCGAGAGGGACCCGCTCATCGCAGCTCCTCGAAGAGATGCGCGTCGGCGCCGGGGGCGAGGCGGAGCAGAGCGATCGGATCGGCGACTCCCAGCGCCTCGGCCGAGCGGAGCGCCTCGGCGTATCGGACGCCGATGCGGCTTCCGTGGGCGCGGTCCCGCGCTTCGATCGCTTCGAGCGCGAGCGGAGAGCCGATCAGTGTCGGTACTGCGCCCGCGACCGGACCGATCTGGCTCGCATGGAGGCGGATCGCCTCGAGTTTCCGGGGCCACGCCTCTGTGGTGTCCACGAGGAAGCTCGCCGCCATGCGATACCGCATCTCGTAGTGGAGGACGCGGCGCGGGGCGAATCGCTCCCGCGGGGGAGCGGTCCCGTACTTCCCGAGGCCGGCGAGGAAGGCCGCGCGCCTCACGAGGCGCCCCGCCGCGACGTGGTCGGGATGGCGCTCCTCCGTCCACGGCGCGAGGACGATTTCCGGACGGAGCCTTCGGATCGCCTCCACGATCGGCGCCACGTGGCTAGACCCAGGGGAGTCGTCGAGGAACCCATCGGGGAGGCCGAGGTTCTCCCGGAACGCGAGGCCGAGGACCTCGGCGGACGCCTCCGCCTCCCGCACGCGCCCCTCGGGGGTGCCGCGGGTCGCGAGTTCCCCTCGGGTCAAGTCGACCACCCCGGTTCGGTAGCCGAGTTGCGCGAGGCGGACCATCACCCCCCCGCAGAAGATCTCCACGTCGTCGGGGTGCGCGCCGAAGGCGAGCGCATCCATTCCGTAGCTCATAAATCGAGGCTCCTCGTGCCGGGACCGGGGTCGGCCACTTCGAGCACCCGCTCGACGAAGGCCCGCTCGCCCACGCGAGCGAAGAAGTAGGACGGGCCGAAGAAGCGCTCCTGCGGGATTCCCTCCGGGAAGAGCCGATCCCGGAGGCGAGCGACGTCCTCGAGGAGGGCACTGTCGCGGAGGCGCCGCGCCGCGTCGACGTTCTCCCCGAGCTTCCCGACCGCACGCGCGACGGTCCCTCGGGTCTTTTCGGCCGCGCGCGCGGCGCGCTCGCCGGCCTCGCGAACGGAGGGGGCGACTTCCTCGAGGGCCCGGTCGAACGCCGCGAGGAGATGCGCCGCCACCCGCTCGCCCGCTCCTCCCCCCGCACCGCCCCGCTCGAGGATCTCCTCGACCGGTCGCGCCGCCGTCTCCGGGGCGATGCCGGTGCGCGCGAGGCGCCTGCGGTCCCCTTCTTCGAGGATCGTGAGGCTCGCGCGCGGGAGGACCGTTGGGCGCGGAAGCCCGAACCGGTCGTAGAGGGGGCCGAGCTGGGCGAAGTACCGAACCTCGGCTGGACCGCCCACGTACGCGGCCGTGCGGAGCCAGGTGTCCTGCAGGATCGGCCGGAGGAGCGCGCTCGTGCTGAAGCGGAGCGGTTCGCATTCGAGGATGGCGAGAAGGCCGTCGAGCGCGTGGCCCTCCGTCCCTCCGATCTCCTCGAAGCGGCTGCCGTCCCAGCGGAGACGGACGCGCCTCCCCGCGGGACCCTCCGGATGGAAGAACGAGAGTGGCGCGTCGTCGCGAACGTGCACCGTCTCCGGGGCCCCCGACGCGCGCAGGGCTTCCACGATCTCCCGCCACTCCACGAGGGCTCGGCGGTGGACGGGGGCCGCGAGCGGCGCGAACCGCGGATCGCGCGGGTCGAGGAGGACGAGTCCTTCGTGGGCGAAGAGTTCCGCGAGCAGCCCCGCGAAGGCCTCGGTCCAACCCGCGCCGGCTCGGTAGTGGCGGGCGAGCCGCCCGAGATGAGCCTCCGCGTGCGGAAGCCCTCCGAGGATCTCCGCAAGCCGGCGAAGGAGGTCGTCGACCGCCGCGGGGAGGCGCCGATGCGCGACCGAGACCGGCTCCCGAGAAGCTTCCAGACTCAGGCGGAGCGCCCCCCCTCGGGGCCGCGCGACGTGGGTCGCGGCGATCTCGGCGAGGTCGTGGTCTTCGCTCTGGAGCCAGAAGACGGGAACGGCCTGCCGCTCCCTCGCAACGCGGATTGCCGTGGCCGCCTTGTAGAGCGTGAAGAGCGGCCCGAGGAAGAGACCGACCTGCTGGCCAGTGACGACCGCCTCGGCCCCGGCGCGGAGCGCGCGGAGGTGCGCGTCCCGCTCCGGGCTTTCGGCGAAGGCTCGGTTCTGCGTCTCGAGGACCGCCGCGACGGTCTTCAGGAGCGGCCTTTCTTCCAACCGTCGACCGCCTTCTGGACGTCCTCCTTGAAGAAGTTCTCGAAGATGTTGTCGCCTCGCCCCAGTTCCTGCGCCTTCTGCGCGGAGGCGACGGCGTCGGCGGCGCTCCCCTTCTTCGCGAGCGCCTGCGCACGGAACCAGTAGCTCCACCAGGTCGGCTTCACCGCGATCGAGGTGTCGAAATAGCCGATCGCCGTGTCGACGTCGCCGCCGCTCTCGAGCACGTACCGCCCCGCGGTGTAGTGCGGGCGCCAGGCATCGCCGAGCGCTTTGTCGATGCCGGCCTGGACCTGCCCCCTCGTGTCGACGGTGATCGGAACCGACACGCGGAGACCCGCCCATTCGAGGTCGAGGCGGGTCGCCTCGTCGGTCGTGTCGGAGAAGAGGAAGGTCATCCGCTCCCGCGCCGGAACCGTCTCCGGCGTCACGTTGACACGGGCCGCGTCCTCCTTCGCGTCGTACCCGTTCGTCCCGTTGAGCTTCGTGTTCTTGTTCAGGATCACCGTCCAGGACGCCTTCCCGGGAATCGTGAACACCGCGTACGTGCCGGCCGGGACCTTCTGGCCGCCGAAGCTGAAGTCGCGGCTCGCGGTGAGCTTCGTCGCCGCGTTCGCCCCGGTGCGCCACAGCGTGTCGTACGGCACGAGGCCACCCCAGATCGCACGCCCCTTGACGCCGGGGCTCGAGTACTCGATCGAGAAGTCGGTGATGCCGACCCGCTGCTCGACCTTCGCGAGCGGGCTCGGGGCGGGAACGTCGAGGGTCTGGGCGGCGGCTGGAACGGAAACCGCGAGGCCCGCGGCGAGCAGAATCGGGCGGAAGCGAAGCATGCGATCCCTCCTCGGAATACCAGTGGGTTTCGAATTCGGAAGCCCTGGGATTCTACAGGGGTTCTCCGGGAGCGCCCAGGGCGGTCGGCGGGAACGCGAACCGAAAGACTCCGGCCGGGCGGACGAGGCGTTCCCAGTCCTCGCGCCGCATCACGATCGAGTCGGTGAGCGATCCCGCGTTGAAGGCGATCCGGTCGTTCGCGAAGATCGACGGGTCGACGTAGACGTCGAACGGGAGGATCGGCGGACCGAAGGGGGGGATACTCCCGGGGACGAGTCCGGTCATCCGGAGCAGTTCCTCACCGGTCGCGAACCGCGTCCGCTTCGCCCCGAGGTGCTTTCGGATCTCCCGCGAGCGGATCTGGAGCGAGGCGCTCAGGACGAAGAGGTGAAAGGCGTCGTCCACCTTGAAGACGATCGCCTTCCCGCCGATGTCGGTCGACTCGCCGCGCGCCGCCGCCGACTCCGCCGAGGTTCGGGTCGGGGCGTGGTGCATCTCGCGGTACTCGACCCCGTTCTCCTCCAGGAGGCGGCGGATCGCTTCGAGAACGGTGCCCATCCCGTCAGGCCCGGATCCGGATCGAAAGGACGGGGACGGCGGCGCGGCGCACGACCTGGGAGGTCGTGGACCCGAAGAGGAGTCGGTCGAGCACCCCCCGGCCGTGGACCCCGAGGACCAGGAGATCCGCGTTCCTCTCCCCCGCGACCCGGAGGAGTTCGCGCCACGCCTTCCCCTCGACGACCATCGCGTCGGGCTTGCACCACTCCGCCGCCCTCTCCGGAATCGCCCCGCGCAGCCTCTCGAGGAGGCCTTGACGCAGGTCGCGGCGGTAGCCGTCGAGGTCGAATCCGGGCGGAAGCGGGCCCGTCTCGGGAAGCCCTTCGACGACGTGGACGAGAGTGAGATTCGCGTCGTCTTCCCGCGCGAGCGACAGGGCGTACTCGAGCGCTCGCAGCGACGATTCCGAGAAATCGACCCCACAGACGATCCTCCGAAACGGGGGACATCCCTCTGCCTGGGGCTCGGCCGTCTCCGCCTGCACGGTCAGGACCGGACACGGCGCCTTCCGCAGAACCTTCTCGGTGACCGAGCCGAGCACGAGCCGCTCGAAGCCGCTCCGGCCGTGCGTCCCCATGACCAAGAGATCGGCGGGGATCTGGCTCGCGTGGGTCAGGATCTGCTCGACGGCGCTCCCCTCGGCGACGACGTAATCGACCGAGAGTCCCCGCTCACGCACGGGGGCGACGAACGCCTCGAGCTCCTCGTGAACCGCCTCGCGGCGAATCGGGCCGCCGGGAACGGGCCCCACGCCCACCGGCATCGCCTCGATCGGCGAGAAGATCGGAACGACGTGGAGGACGCTGAGGCGCGCCCCGAACCAACGGGCGAGGGAAGCGGCGGTGCGAAGCGCACGTCCGGAGAAATCGGAGAAATCGGTGGGACAGAGGATGTTCGCGACCTGGATCATGGCGACCTCCTCGTCTTTTGCCCTCAGATCAGGACGTCCTCGATCGGCCGGCGCGGCGTGTGGTCCTTTTCCGGCTCCGCGTACCCGAGCCGGAACGGTTGCATCGGGATCGCGCCGGGGACGAGATCCGCGAGCCCCGCTCGCGCGGTCGCGTCCTCGACGATCTGGCTGATCGGCTGGAGCCCGAGACCGTAACGCTCCGCGGTGAGGTAGATTCGCTCGAAGAGCTGGCCGGTCCGGACTCGCGAGCCCGGAGTGTCCGACTCCGCCGAGATCAGACCGAACAGGGGCGCACTCATGAGAACGAGCGTGTCGTGGCGCGCGGTCGAGCGCCCCAAATTCAGGTACGTGACGGCGAGCTGCCCCATCTTCGCGAGGAGCCACGGCGCGCCGAAGGCCCCCTGCCCGATCCAGCGACCGAGTTCCTCCCTCCACGCCGGATCGGCGAACTGCCGCGCGTCCGCGTCGACCACGAGGTCGTGAACGCGCCGCTTCACCGCGTCGTCGTCGAAGAGGCGCAGCTGCAGGTCGCGGTCGACGTTGCAGGCGAGCAGGGCGAACCGAACCTCTTCCGGCACGGCGCGCGCGTCGTAGATCGAGTGGTTCGTCCGCCGCCGCGGGATGCAGTCGAGGAGGTCGGGGCTTCGAAAACCGGACGGCTTCGGCCCGCCGCCGAACCGGACCACCACGACCGGTCCGTCCTTCTTCTCCTCGGGCGGGATCCGGACTTCGTAGCCCCACCCGAAGTACTCCGCGGCGATCAGGAGGTTTTCGAGGGCGCAGCCGAGACTGATGTGGAGCTCCCGCTCCGTCGGATCCGCGACGGGAAGCCAGCGGGAACGGTCTGCGTAGATCCAGATCTCGTCGTCCGAAACGTGGAAGAGCCAGGGCTGGGTGTTGTGGCTCGAAGGGGCGAGCACCGCCCACCGAACCAGGTACCGGAGCCGTTCCCGCGGCGGCCGTGTCGGGTCGTAGTCCTCCGGCGACACCTGCCAGGGAGTGATCTTGGGGGCGTACCGTTCCATCGGCGCCTCGATGGACCGCAAGTAGGATACCCGACGCACGAATTGGGGGCGCGCGGGTTCCGCGGCGCATCCTCCAGCAAATTCCTTCCAATTTCGTGGGGATTGCGCAATCCTTGCGGCAGGATGTTCGCATTTTCGCATCGCTCGGCCCCGGAAGCTGGCCCACCCGTTGCAGCCTCGAGAGACCCGGTCTAGCCGGAGAACCGGCGAGGAGCACGCATGTCCGACGTCCGTTGGATCACGATCGATGGAAACGAAGCCGCCGCTTCGGTCGCCTATCGCGTGAGCGAGGTGATCGCCGTCTACCCGATCACCCCGTCCTCCACGATGGGAGAGCTTTCGGACGAGTGGTCGGCGCACGGACAGCCGAACATCTGGGGAGCGGTCCCCCAGGTGGTCGAGATGCAGTCCGAGGGGGGTGCCGCCGGCGCCATCCACGGCGCCCTCCAGGCAGGAGCCCTCGCGACGACCTTCACCGCGTCGCAGGGGCTGCTCTTGATGATCCCGAACCTGTACAAGATCGCGGGCGAACTCAACGCGTACTGCATGCACGTCGCGGCGCGGGCGGTCGCGACGCACGCTCTCTCGATCTTCGGCGATCACTCCGACGTCATGGCCTGCCGGCAGACCGGCTTCGCACTGATCGGCTCGGGATCGGTCCAGGAGGCCCAGGACCTCGCAGCGATCGCCCACGCGGCGACGCTCCAGTGCCGCGTTCCGTTCCTCCACTTCTTCGATGGGTTCCGGACCTCCCACGAGGTTTCCAAGATCGTCGCGCTCGAGGACGACATCCTCCGGGAACTCATGGACGAAGCCCTGATCCGCCAGCACCGCGAGCGCGCGCTCACCCCCGACCGGCCCGTGCTCCGGGGGACGGCGCAGAATCCGGACGCCTTTTTCCAGGCCCGCGAAGCGGCGAACCCCTTTTACGACCGGACCCCCCGGACGGTCGCCGAGACGATGGAGCGGTTCGCCGCCCTCACGGGGCGGCGGTACCGGCTGTTCGACTACGTCGGGCATCCGGAGGCCGAGCGCGTCATTGTCCTCATGGGCTCCGGCGCGGAGGTCGCCCACGAGTGCGCCGACCGGATGGCCGCCCACGACGAGAAGGTCGGAGTGCTCAAGGTGCGACTCTACCGCCCGTTCGACGCGGCGGCCTTCCTCGCGGCGCTTCCCCCGACCGTGCACACGATCGCCGCGCTCGACCGGACGAAGGAGCCGGGGGCGATCGGCGAGCCGCTCTGGCTCGATGTCGTCGGCGCGATCCGGGACGCGGAGGAGCGCGGGGCCTCCCCGCTCCTCGCGTCCCCGCGCATCCTCGGTGGGCGCTACGGGCTCGGCTCGAAGGAATTCGACCCTTCGATGGTCCGCTCGGTCTTCGACGAGATGGCGAGCCACAACCCGAAGCGCCGCTTCACCGTCGGGATCGTCGACGACGTCACGGACCTTTCGCTCCCATGGGATCGCGAGATCGACATGGAGCCGGAAGGACGCGTGCGCGCCCTCTTCTACGGCCTCGGCGCCGATGGGACGGTCAGCGCGAACAAGAACTCGATCAAGATCATCGGCGAGGAGACCGAGCACCACGCGCAGGGGTACTTCGTCTACGACTCGAAGAAGTCGGGAGCGACGACGATCTCGCACCTCCGCTTCGGACCCGGACCGATCCGATCCTCGTACCTCGTGAAGCGGGCCGGCTTCGTCGCCTGCCACCAGTTCGGCCTCCTCGACAAGCTCGACGTCCTCGAGGCGGCCGCCCACGGGGGGACCTTCTTGCTGAACGCCCCTTACCCTCCCGACCAGGTGTGGGAAAAGCTGCCTCGAGAAGTCCAGCAGGGGATCGTCTCGAAGAAGCTCGCCTTCTGGACGATCGACGCGAGCCGGGTCGCCAGGGACGCGGGGCTTCCGGGGAGGATCAACGTCGTCATGCAGGCTTGCTTCTTCGCCCTCGCCGGAGTCCTTCCCCGGGAGGAGGCGATCGCTCGGATCAAGGCGTCGATCGAGAAGACGTACGGAAAACGGGGCGCCGAGGTGATCCGGCGGAACTGGGCGGCGGTCGATGCCGCGCTCGAGCATCTCCACGAGGTGAAGGTCCCCGCGACCGTGGACGCGACCCGGACGCGTCCGCCGATCGTCGTCGCCGACGCCCCGGAGTTCGTGCAGCGGGTGAGCGGCGTGATGCTCGCGGGCAAGGGCGACCTCCTGCCCGTGAGCGCGTTTCCTCCGGACGGCACCTGGCCGACCGGCACCAGCAAGTGGGAGAAGCGAGCGATCGCGGCGGAGGTCCCGATCTGGGACCCATCCGTTTGCATCCAGTGCAACAAGTGCGTCGAGATGTGTCCGCACGCGGCGATCCGAGCGAAGGTCTACCCCCCCGAGAGCGCGACGAACGCCCCCGCCGAGTTCCGTTCGACACCTTACCGGGGGCACGAGTACTCGGGTTGGATGTACACGATCCAGGTGGCGCCGGAGGACTGCACCGGCTGCACCCTCTGCGTCGAGGTTTGCCCGGCGAAGAACAAGGCGAACCCGAGGCGGAAGGCGATCCACATGGAGCCGCTCATTCCGGTGCGCGAGACGGAGCGGACGAACTACGCCTTCTTCCTCGATCTTCCGAATCCCGACCGCACCCGCGTGCGGATCGACGCCAAGGGGGTGCAGTTCCTCGAGCCGCTCTTCGAGTATTCGGGGGCCTGCGCCGGATGCGGGGAGACCCCGTACGTGAAACTGCTCACGCAGCTGTTCGGCGACCGCTTGCTCATCGCCAACGCGACGGGGTGCTCCTCCATCTATGGCGGGAACCTGCCGACCACACCGTACACGACGGACGCGGAAGGGCGCGGGCCGGCGTGGTCGAACTCCCTCTTCGAGGACAACGCGGAGTTCGGCCTCGGAATGCGGCTCGCAGTCGATTTCCAACGCGACCTCGCGGTGGCTCTCGTGCGGGCCCTGGCCTCCGAGATCGGTGACGGACTCGCCTCGGGCATCCTCGACGCGGTCGGCGATCAGCGCGACGAGGCGGGGATCGTCGAGCAGAGGGCCCGCGTGGCCGAGCTCAAGAAGGCCCTTGCCCGGATCGACCGGCCGGAGGCGAAGCGCCTTCTCCCGATCGCCGATGCCCTGGTCCGACGGAGCATCTGGCTTCTCGGCGGGGACGGGTGGGCCTACGACATCGGCTTCGGGGGGCTCGACCACGTCCTCTCGCTCCACCGAGACGTGAACATCCTGGTGCTCGACACCGAGGTTTACTCGAACACCGGGGGCCAGGCGTCGAAGGCGACTCCGCTCGGGGCCTCCGCGAAGTTCGCGTCGGCGGGGAAGGAGATCGCCCCGAAGGACCTCGGCATCATGGCGATGGGGTACGGACACGTCTACGTCGCGCGCGTCGCGATCGGCGCACGCGACGCGCAGACCGTCAAGGCCTTCCAAGAGGCCGAGAGTTGGCATGGCCCGTCGCTGATCCTGGCCTACTCCCACTGCATCGCTCACGGGTACGACATGGCCCGGGGGCCGGAGCAGCAAAAGCTCGCGGTCGATTCGGGCTTCTGGCCGCTCTACCGCTTCGACCCCCGCCGCGTGGCCCAGGGAGAGCCCCCTCTCCATCTCGATTCCGGTCCTCCGAAGGTGCGACTCCTAGACTACATGAGGAACGAGACACGCTTACGGATGGCCGAACGAACCGATCCCGAGCGGTTCAAGCGCCTGCTCGACGCCGCG
>CAZVOE010000032.1:16468-28964 GCA_964628935.1 uncultured Acidobacteriota bacterium | reverse complement strand
GGATCCGGATCCGACCGGCCCCCGGGGCCGGCCGGGTGCTACCGGAGTTCGAACCCGGTGACGTAGTCCTTTCGACCGGCGATGCGGATCGTGAGAGTGAAGACCCCGGTGCCGATCTCCGACGTCCTCATGTTGTAGATCCACTGCTGGGTGCTGTCGTTCCACCGGAAGAACGGGTCGCTCGAGTTCGTGTCGTCGTTGAGATGGAGCGCGCCGATGTCGAGAGGCCCCCGGATCGCTTCCGAGAGGCCCACGATTTCCGGAGGGTCGATGTCGGCCCCGCGGAGATCCACGCCGCCGCAGAGCGCGCGAAGCTTGAGCGGGCGCGTTTGCCCGCCGTTGAACGGCCTGTCGGGGAAGGGAACCGGGTCCCCGACCGGCACCAGCCTCGCCATCGGGGAGCGGAGGCCGTCGAGGCCGTCGTAATCGCGCGTCGCGTCGGCGTAGACGCACCGGTCGGCGACGCCGAGGGCGAACGGCATCTCCATCTCGAAGGGCGCACCGGCGAGCGTACCCTGGAACCGGAGGGAGAACGGGGTCGACGTATCTCCCGGGTGGTCCGGGGGGATGGCCACCCGGAAGGCGACGGTGTTCGCGACCGGCTGGAGGACGACCGGCGCGCAGTCGGCCGACGGCACGGTCCCCGGGATCGTCCCGTACGACGAAGATCCGCTCAGGATCGCCATGGTCACCGGGTTGTGGAGACCGTCGTCGGTCAGGTCCACCGGCGCCGCGACGAGGGTCGCCGTCGCTCCTTCCACGTGAACGGGTCCGGCGTTGACGACGTGCACGTAGAGATCGACCGTCTCCCCGGGCTGGAGAAGCCCGTCCAGGCTGTCGTCGGACGCGACGTGCACCGAGTACGGGGTCATGAAGGCATCCCCGATCTCGGTCTCGGTGTCGGGAACGAACCGCATGAAGGTCCCGGTCGAGACGTTCGAGATCCCGTCGGCGCATTCCCCGTCGGGTCCCGGGATCGCGTCGCCGCAGACACTGACCGAAGCGGCGACCTCCCTGAAGAGAAGCCCGGCCGGACGGCAGATCGTCGTCGAGCTCCCCGGAGGGACGGTCTCCTCCCCCGCCTCCACGAGGCAATTCGGGGTCGGCTCGACGTCGGGGGCCGGCGGCCCCGGACTCGGGCACCATCCGGGAACGGGCGACGTCGGGGAGGGATTCGGACAGAACCCGGCCACCGGGCCGGGCGAGGGACTCGGATTGGAACACTCCCCCGGAACCGGAGACGTGGGGTTCGGATTCGGGCAGACCCCTCCGACCGGGGACGACGGGTCGGGATTCGGGCAGAACGGCTCGGTCGGCAGGGGGGTGTTGGACGGAGGCGGCGGCGCGGGAGTCCCCGCCTCACACCGGCAGGACTCTCCGTTGCTGCAGACACCCGTGAACCCGGAGGGGCAACCGAGGTTGCACGTGATCCCGCACCCGCCGCAGTTGTACGGGTCGGTGTTCGTGTTCACGCACCGGTTGTCGCAGGCGTCCTTGCGCCCCCCCTGGCCACTGCAGGGAACGCAGGCCCCGCCGGTGCAGATGCTGTCCTCGGCGCAGACGTTCCCGCACGCGCCGCAATTGAGTGGGTCGTTCTGGAGGTCGTAGCAGAGGCCGTCGCAGAAGGTCCGTCCCGGCTCGCAGGTCGAGACGCATGTTCCGCCGTTGCAGCACGAGCCCGGCCCGCAGACGTTCCCGCAGGCGCCGCAGCTCGTGCTGTCGTTCCGCAGATCGACACACTGGCCGTCGCACCACGTCTGACCGGGGGCGCAGACCGAAGCGCAGACCCCTTCGCTGCAGCAGGTTCCTTCGCCGCAGACGATTCCACAGCCGCCGCAGCTCGTGCTGTCGTTGCGGAGATCGACGCACTGGCCGTCGCACCACGTCTGACCGGGGGCGCAGAGCGACTCGCAGACCCCTTCGCTGCAGCAGGTTCCCTCGCCGCAGACGATTCCGCAGCCGCCGCAGTTCTGGTTGTCGTTCTGGAGGTCGGCGCACAGACCGTCCCCGCACCAAGTCTGCCCCTCCTCGCAGAACGACGCGCAAGTCCCCTCGAAACAGCAAGTCCCGTCGGCGCAGACGTTCCCGCACTCCCCGCAATTTTCGCTGTCGTTCCGGAGATCGACGCAGCGGCCTTCGCACCAGATCTGCCCTTCGGCGCACAGGGAGACGCAATTCCCGTTCGTGCAACAGGTTCCTTCGCCGCAGACGATTCCGCAGCCGCCGCAGTGGAAGGGGTCGTTCAAGAAATCGACGCACTCCTCTCCGCAGCGCAACTGATCGGGGACGTTCGGGTCGGCGGGGCAGCAGCCCGGCGGGTAGGCGTCGGTCACCACAGTGACCGGGGTCGTCGACCCGTTCGTCAGCGTCTCCCGAAAGGCTCCGGGCTGCGCGGTGCTCGTGACGGAGAACACTTCCGTCGGGGGGCTGAAGAAGGTGATCAGGCTCGACGTGAGCGACGCCGAGGACACGGTGATGTCGGTCGAGGTCAGCGACCGGCCGGGGACCTGGAAGGGACCGCGGCTGACGCAGGTCCCCTCGGTGACGGGGTTGCACTGCGCGTCCGTCGTGCACGGCTTCCGCTCGAGGCAGGTGGCCCCTCGGACGACGTAGAACGCGGCGCCACTCGGGGGAAGGTCGGTGAAGGTGAGGGCGCTCGTCGTCGTCAACGCATTGGCGGGGTCGGACACCGCCGAAGGGCCCGCGGCTCGGTAAACGGTGTAGTTCGCGGTCCCCCCGGACCAGTTCAAGGCCACCTGCCCGTCCGCCGGACCCTTCGCGACGGTCACGGTCACGCCGTCGTCGAGGCAGCCGAAGCTGCACGTGCTCGCCATCGGATCGGGACCTTCGGTCTTCAGGAAACAGACGTCCTTCTCGCACGTGCTGCCGGTGAACGAAAACACGCTCTGGTTCGTCGTCCAGGTCCACTTGGCGCCGACGCCGCCGGTCGTGCCCGGTGCGGCGCTCGACGTGAACCCGCCGGGGCCCGCCGAGGGCCAGCGGAAATCGAAGGCGTTCCCGACCGCCTTGTTCGTGACGATGTTCTCGACCTTCACCGGGAAGGTCGAAAGGACGTTCAGGTCACACTTGCTCTCGGCCCCGTTTCCCGCTTGGCCGTCGAGGTCGATCGTCTTCGTGGCGGCTGGGGCGACGGCGGTCGCGAGGAGCGCGATCCCCGCCGCCGACAGAGCGCGGACACCACCCTTCCACCCGAAGCGCTCAAGCATCGCTGGGCCCCTTCCGCCGGCGCACCGCGCCGGGTCCCTCCCCGTTCCCGCCGCAACTCCGGTGGAAGATACCGGGAACTCGGTCGGCATGAAACGAATTGTTGCGTCGAAATTGACCGGCCGACACGATGGAATCGTCAATTCTTACACTTCGGCCTGGCTCACCCCCCGATCGATCGGCCCGTACTAGAATCCCGCCCCCATGGACGGCCGACTCGAATTCTGGGGGGTGCGGGGCACCGTCCCCACCCCCGCAGCGGACCGCCTGCGCCACGGCGGGAACACGATTTGCCTCGCCACACGAATCTCCGAGGAAGAGTACGTCGTGCTCGATTGCGGCACGGGGGCGAGACTCTTCGGAAAGGAGATCGTGGCCCGGCGGTCCGGGAAACCGACCCGCGTCCATCTGCTCCTGTCCCACTACCACTTCGACCACGTCGAAGGACTGCCGCTCTTTCCTCCGCTCTACGACGCGAGCATGACGATCCGAATCCACGGTTTCGCCCCGGAAGGGCGCACTCTCCGGAGCACCCTCGAGGGTCTCATCGCGCCCCCCTATTTTCCCGTCCGCCTCTCGGGCTCTCCGGCGACCGTCGACTATCACGAAGTCGTCGGCGAACCATTCACGATCGGCGATCTGCGGGTCAGCACGCTCCCGCTCAACCACCCCGACGGCTGCATCGCCTACCGGCTCGAGCGAAACAGCCGGCGGGTGGTCTACGCAACCGACCACGAGCACGGCGACCCC
This sequence comes from uncultured Acidobacteriota bacterium, assembly GCA_964628935.1. Taxonomy (GTDB): domain Bacteria; phylum Acidobacteriota; class Polarisedimenticolia; order Polarisedimenticolales; family DASRJG01; genus CAYLHQ01. Next base: position 24,989 of record CAZVOE010000032.1, on the reverse strand, counting down.
GCGGTCGACGCGGCCCTCGCGGAGTTCTCCCGCGGGGCGGACCATCTCATTTACGACGCGACCTTCGTCCCCTCCGAATACGAGAGCCTGCGCAAGGGTTGGGGGCACAGCACCTGGTACGCGGCGATCGCAGCGGCCCGCGCCGCGAAGGTACGAACGCTCGTCCTCTTCCACCACCATCCCGAGCACACCGACGGCGAGCTCGACGCGATCCTCGCCCTCGCCCGGGAGGAGTTCCCCGACACGATCGTCGCGCGCGAGGGGACGTCGATTCCGCTCTAACGCGCGCGGTTCCGGCGGACGAGAAGGAGGGTCATGTCGTCCGCCTGGGGGGCGCCGGCCGCGAAGGCGTCGCACGCCGACACGATCTCCGAGACGATCTCGGCCAGAGGCTCCCCCTCGCGGCGACGGATCGCTTGGACGGCGCGATCGACGCCGAAATCTCCCCCGCCCTCTCTCTCGCGCTCGAAGACCCCGTCGGTGATCAGCGCGACGACGTCCCCCGGCGCCATTTCGATCCTCCCCGGAACGGGCGCGTCGAGCCCCGAGAGGAGCCCTAGGGGCACCGCGGTCGGTTTCAAGATCCGGACGCCCCCTCCCGAACCGTCGAGGTGGAGGATCGGTCCCTGGCCCGCCGAGTGGTAGGTCACCGTGTGTCTTTCGCCGTCGAGGACGCCGAGGAAGGCGGTCACAAACCGGTTCGAGGCGAGATCGTCGGCGAGCTGGTCGTTGAGGTGGGTGAAGATCCCGTCGAGGTCCGCCCGGAGCCGGAGCGCGATCCGGAGCATCGATCGCACCTGGGTGACACTGAGCGCGGGGCCGATCCCGTGGCCGGTGGCATCCCCGAGGAGAAGGACCGCTCGCTCCGGTCCGTCGGCGACCGCGTCGAAGACGTCCCCGCCGGTCTGATCGGCCGGCCGACTCCAACCGGCGATCTCGTATCCGGGAACGGCCGGCATCGTTTTCGGGAGGAAGCTGATCTGGATCTGCCGCGCAACCTCGAGCTCGCGCTCCATCTTCTCCTTTGCGACGAGTTCGCCGAGCAGGCGCTGGCGCTGGAGCGCGACCGCGCACTGCGCGGCGAGCGCCGTCGCCACCCGCTCGTCGCCGGCCGAGAACGACCGCCCACGCTTGTTGAGGACCTGCATCACGCCGACGAGCGAGGAGTCGTGCCCGATCAGGGGAACGGCGAGGAGGCAGCGGGTGCGGAACCCGGTCTGCCGGTCGAACGTCGGATCGAACCTCGGATCCGAATAGCAGTCGGAAACGTTGATCACCTCGCGGCGCAGGGCGCATTCGCCGGCGATCCCGCGCCCCCTCGGGACGCGAATCTCCCCCGTTCCGGTGGCGACCGTGGTGGTCAGGTCCCCCGTGGCCGGGTCGTGAAGAAAGACGCTCCCCCGTTCCGCGTCGAGGAGGTCGCGCGCCGCGTCGACGATCTCCAAGAGGAGATCCCGCAATTCGAGCGGGCGGGCGAGCGCCCTGGCGACGTCGAGGAGGCGGCGGAAGTCCTCGACCCGGAGCGGCGTCTCGGGCGTTCCCGACCCCATCGAACCCTCCTCGCGGCGGGCGAGAATACTACCGGCCGCCGATCCCTTCGTAATCGACGGGTCCGGCCCACGCGGCAACCGCTTCGAGGTCCACCGTGCGACGTTCCGGCTCCCGCCGGAGCGACCCCTCGAGGAGCTGCACGAGCCCCTCGTCGCCGCCGGGAACGGCCGCGGTGAAATCGGGGACCTTCCACGCTCGGTGCTCCCTCCGGAGCGCCTCGAAGTCCCGCCCGCGGAAGAGGCTCTTGCCGGTGAGCATCTGCCACGCGAGCCCCCCGAGCCCCCAAAGGTCGGCGGCCGCACCGCACCGCCCGTCCCCGAGCTGCTCCGGGGCCATGTAGGGGGGGGTGCCCGCGATCGTACCGCTCGCCTCCGCTCCGCCGTCGAGGAGCGGCTGCGCGAGGCCGAAGTCCATCAGTTTCACGATTCCCCGCCGATCGACCATCACGTTCGACGGCTTGACGTCGCGGTGGACGACCCGCCGGCCGTGGGCGTAGGCGAGCGCCGCGGCGACCTGGCCGAGGATTCGGCGAACGTGCTCGGGCGCGAGCTTCCGGTTCGGAGCGAGGATCCGGGCGAGCGAGGAACCGTCGCAGGACTCCATCACGATGAAGTGGGTGTGAAAGGCCTCGAAGCGGCCGAACATCCGGCCGATGTTCTCGTGATCGAACGACTCGATGAGGTCGGCCTCCTGCTGGAATCTCGACTTCGCCGCGTCGTGGAACGCGAAGCGGTGGCTCATCATCTTGAGCGCCACCGTGCGGCCGGTCGCTGTCTCGACCGCCTCGTAGACGACCGCCATCCCTCCGCGCCCGAGCCGCCTCCGGATCGCGTAGCCGTGGAACGTCTTTCCCGTGAGCGCGTCGTGAGTTTCCCCCCCGAGACGGTGGGCGGTCAGGCGGGAGAGGACCTCCGCGAGCGCAGGCTCCCGCCGCGCGAGCCGGTGAAACTCCTCGACGGAGAGGACCAGCGCCCGGACGGGGGTCAACGCGACGACGCTCGCCGTGCGGGGCTCGCTCGTCAAGAGCGCCATCTCGCCGAAGACCTCTCCGGGGCCCGCGCGCTTGAGCACGTGACGCTCCCGCTCGAGCGCGACCGACACCTCGACCTCCCCTTCCTGGACGACCATCAGGGAGTCCCCCGCTTCCCCTTGCCGTATCAGAAGCTCGGACGGCGCGAACCGGCGCTCCGTCATCGCGGCCTCGATCTCGCGGAGGAGTTCGTCGCTCAGCTCCGAGAAGGACGCGAGACGCCCGAGACGCGTGTCCCGGGAGCGGGATCGAACCGAAGAGCCGAGGGGCGGCGTTCGGGAACCGGTCGCGGTCTCGTCGTCGTCCGGGTCACGCTCGTCCATCGAGCTTCCCCCTGCTCTCGGGCGGGGCGATTGTACCGAATGGTCGCGAGCGGGCGAAGGAATTGACCCGAGAGAAGTACGACGACAGTCTCGAGAAGGCGGGGCTCGAGCGGCGGGAGACGCCGGGACGGCGGTGACGACCGCGGGGCCGATCTCCCGCAAGAAGTGGTGCTCCACGTCGGCTGCGCCGTACTCTATCTGCGCTCCCCGGAGGACCCGATGTCTCTTCGTCGAAGGCTCCTGTTCGCGTCGGGCACCGTCCTCGCGCTCCTCGCGCTGATCCAGCTCCTTCCGTACGGCCGGCCGCGCGCCAACCCGTCGGTCGTCGCGGAACCGTCCTGGGACTCGCCCTCCACGAAGGCGCTCTTCAGCCGCGCCTGCGCCGACTGCCACAGCAACGAGACCCGGTGGCCATGGTACGCGTACGTCGCTCCGGTCTCCTGGCTCGTCGCCCACGACGTCGAGGAGGGTCGCGAGCACTTCAACGTGTCCGAGTGGGGACTCGACCGGCGAAACGAGGGAGACGAGGCCGCGGAGATGCTCGCGGAGGGGGAAATGCCCTTACGGGCCTACCTCCTCGCCCACCCCGAGGCACGGCTGTCGGAAGGGGAGCGCACCGAACTGATCCGGGGGCTCCAAGCGACGTTCGGGTCGAACGACTCGAGCCGATGACGGTCGGTCCGCAGCGGACTTCGGATTTGAAGAAATTTTGACTTGACTGGAGCCGTCGCAGACCGTTTATAAGGAGCGTCACGGAGGGGGTCCTCCCTTGGGTCCGCATCGGGGGGAGGAATGGTCCGAGCGTCCCGCGCGGCCGTCGTGGCGGCCTGTCTCATCGGGATCGGTTTGTCGGTCGCGGAGGGGGCGGAGCCGTCCGGCCACATCGTCTGGGAGGTCGCGCCGGTCGAAGCGGTGACCGCGGGGACGCTTCCCCGCCTCAGCCTGAGTCTCCGGGCGGTGACCTCCCTGTCGGGAGTCGAGTTGCGGGTCGAGGCCCCGCCGGGGGTCTCGATCGCGGCGGTGCCGGACGCGACGGGTGGGCGATCGCACTCCTCCGAGGAGACCGCGTTGCTGCTCGGGGACCTCGCTCCCGGCCAACCGGTCCTTCTCCACTTCGAGGTGAGCCTTCCGCCGGGAACGGGGGGGATCGCGGCGTTCGTCCTCACCGGCACCCGACCCGACGGGCGCCCGGTGCGGGAGGCGGTCGGCTGGACCCTGGCCGCCCCACGTGGCCGCCCCACGTTTCGCTCGGGCGCCGCCGAGTACCCGGCGATCGTGAGCCCCGAGGAAGACCCGTGAAGCCGGTCCTTCTCCCTCGGCTCGCGCTTGCCATGCTTCTCGCCGCCGTTGCGGCGCCGGCAAGGGCCGACTGGACGGCAACCGGGACGGCGTTCTACCGCGACCGCGCGTTCTCCCCGTCCGGATTCACCGGCGAGGAGCCGCTGCGGCCGATCCGATTCGCGGACGTCGAGGTGATCGACGCCGTCCTCGGGACCGTGCTCGCGACCGCCGCCACCGATGCCGGGGGAGGGTTCTCCGTCGAGGTCATCGACGCCCAGACGCGAGACGTGTACGTCCGAATCAAGTCGGACTCCGATCGAACCCCCGATCTTCGCGTCGACGTCGTGAACCTGAGCGGCATCCCCTATGCGATCGCCGGCCCGACCGTTACCGGCCACTCGCCGACCGCCGACCTCCACCTCGGGATCGTCGTCGCCGCGGTGAACCAGGGGGGCGAAGCGTTCAACCTCTTCGACCAGGGGGTCCTCGCCAAGGATTACCTCGCGTTCCTCAACGGAGCGAGGCCGACGCAGTCGCTCCGGATCCGCTGGCAGATCGACGGAGGGGTGGGCGGGTCGAGCGCGACCGCAACGACCATCACGATGCGCGACACGGGAGGGTACGACGACACCGTCGTCCTTCACGAGTTCAGCCATTGGGCGGTGTTCAACTTCTCCGACAGCGACAACCCCGGCGGCGTCCACGCCCTCGCCGACTGCGCCCAGGATCCCCGCCTCGCCTGGGACGAGGGACATGCCTCGTACTTCGGGTGTTCGATCCGCGCCCATTTCGGCCTCCCCCACCCCCACGTCTACCTCCGAACAACCGGTCAGCCGGGGCCGGGAGGGGTTGCCCTCTACTTCGAGTTGGAAAGCGAGACGACCCACTCCTGCAGCGGAGACACGGGCGAAGTCGCCGTCGCCACCGCTCTCTGGGACGTCACGGACGGGCCGACGACCGCGGACTTCACCCCGGAGGAGGACGACGCTCCGCACGACCGCCTCGATCTCGACGACTCCGCGCACTGGCAGGTGATGACGGTGGGGCTTCCCGGACGCTCCTCGATCACCACGGAGGACTACTGGGACGCCTGGTTCGAGGCCCCGGTCGCGAACGGACACCTCACCGAGATGCATGCGATCTTCGAGCGGGTCGAGATCGAGTTCTCCGAGGACGGGTGGGAGCCGAACGACCTTCGAACGTACGCCCCGGAGGTTCCGACCGACGGATCGCTCACCCACGCGACCCTGTTTCAGGACCCGGACGGCGACGGCTCCGGCGGCGGGCGTTTCGATCTCGACGTGTTCCGGTTCGAGGCGAACCGGGGATGGCGGTACACGATCGAGACGCTGAAGCTCCTGTCCGCCGTCGACTCCGAGTTGACCGTGCGGGACGCCTACGGAGCCCAGCTCGCCTTCAACGACGATCGGGCGTCCGGAGATCCCGCTTCGTTCGTCGAGTTCGTCCCCCCCGCCACGGCGACCTACTTTGTCGAGATCGAGCAGGATTCCCGCGACACGACGCCGTACGGCAGCTACGACCTCCGGATCACCGCCCCCCCGGACACCGACGGCGACGGAGTGCCCGACGAGGACGATCTCTGCCCTTCGATCCCCGATCCGTTCCAGCCCGATCAAGACGGGGACGGGGTCGGGGACCTTTGCGATCCGTGCCCTGCGGTTTCGGGCGTCGACGACGACGGAGACGGCCTCTGCGGCTCGGAGGACAACTGCCCGGCCGACCCGAACCCCGCGCAGGCCGACCTCGACGGAGACGGGGATGGGGACGTCTGCGATTCCGACGACGACGGGGACGGCGTCGAGGATGCGGGCGACAACTGCCCGACCGTCGCGAACGCCGACCTCCTCGATGGCGATGCCGACGGGCTCGGCGACGCATGCGACAACTGTCCCTCGACCGCGAATCCCGCGCAGGAGGACCTCGACGGAGACCGCGTGGGGGATCCGTGCGACGGCGACCGCGACGGAGACGGCGCCCCCAACGCCACCGACTGCGCTCCCGACGTCGCAAGAGTCTCGGGGGTTCCGGCGGAGGTCTCGGCCCTCTCGATCACCTCGGCGGGCGTTCTGTCCTGGTCGGGCGCCGACGAGGCGAATCTCTTCAACGTCTACCGGGGCGTCCGCAACGACGGAGAGCTCTTCGAGTACAACCACGGTTGTTTCGCGAACGGACTCCCCGTGAGGACGACCGAGGACGCGGAGATTCCCGCGCCGGGCGCTCTGTTTTACTACCTCGTCGGCGGGGTGAACGGCTGCGGCGAAGGTTCGCTCGGCGGAACCGATCCTGAAGAGCGATCGATCGTGCCGGGATGCGTCAACCCGGTCGGAGGGGACACCGACGGCGACGGAGTTTCCGACCTCGAGGACCTCTGCCCCCTCGCGTCCGACCCCCTCCAGCTCGACGGAGATTCCGACAGCAGGGGCGACGCGTGCGATACCTGCCCTCTCGTCGCCGACACCGGCCAAGAGGATGGGGACGCCGACGGGATCGGCGACGCGTGCGACGTCTGCCCGCTCGAACCCGGCGCCGACCCCGACCTCGACGGGCCGTGCGGCGCGCCGGACAACTGCCCCTCGATCGCCAACGCCGACCAGGCGGACCTCGACGCGGACGGCCGCGGCGACGCCTGCGACAACTGCGACCAGGTTTCGAACCCGGAACAAGGCGACGCCGACGGAGACGGTCTCGGAGACTCTTGCGATCCGTGCCACGGCGGCGCCGACAACGACGACGACGGGGACGGTCGCTGCGCGGCGCTCGACAACTGTCCGTTCGATTCGAACCCCGGGCAGGAAGACGACGACCTCGACGGCGCGGGGAACCCCTGCGATCCATGCCCGGCCATCGCCCCCGACGACGGCGACGGCGACGGCGTGTGCGATGACGTCGACAACTGCCCGACCATCCCCAACGGCGACCAGCAGAACGGCGACGGGGACGCGCTCGGGAGCGCCTGCGACAACTGTCCCACCGCCGCGAACACCGACCAGCTCGACAGCGACGGCGACGGCCGGGGGGACGCCTGCGAGACCTGCGATTTCGACCCTTGGAACGACGTCGACGCCGACGGGGATTGCGGGGACGTCGACAACTGCCCCGAGGTGCCGAACGCGAATCAGAAGAACACCGACGGCGATCCGTTCGGCGACGTCTGCGACAACTGCGTCTCCGTCGTCAACCCGGATCAAGCAGATGCCGACGCGGACGGCCTCGGGGACGGGTGCGACGCCTGTTCGTCCGACCCGTGGAACGACGCCGACAGCGACGGAGATTGCGGGAACGTCGACAACTGTCCGACCGTCGCCAACTCCGGACAGGAGGACGCCGATGCCGACGGGGTCGGCGACGCCTGCGACAACTGCGACCAACTTTCGAACCCTGGACAGGCCGACCTCGACGGGGACGGGATCGGCGACGCGTGCGATGCTTGCGCCTCCGATCCTGAAAACGACGCCGACGGCGACGGCCTCTGCGGCGACGTCGACGATTGCCCCGGCGTCGCGAATCCAGGGCAGGAGGACACCGACGGGGACGGGATCGGCGACGCGTGCGATCCGTGCCCCGAGGCGGCGAACGACTCGGACGGGGACGGGTTGTGCAACGCCGCGGACAATTGTGACTTCCACCCGAACCCGTCGCAGGCCGATCTCGACTCCGACGGGGCGGGAGACATCTGCGACAACTGCCGTGAGACGCCCAACCCGGGACAGGACGACAATGAAGGCGACGGGGTCGGGGACCTCTGCGACCCCGACGACGACGACGACGCGGTGCTCGACGGATCGGACAACTGCCAGTTCGTCGCAAACGCCGGCCAGTCCGACGTCGATGCGGACGGTCCCGGCGACGCGTGCGACGCCTGCCCCGCCGACCCGCTCAACGACCAGGACGCCGACGGCATTTGCGGCGACACCGACAACTGCCCGGCCGTCGCGAATCCGACCCAGGCGAACGGCGACGGCGATGCGTTCGGCGACGCGTGCGACGCCTGCCCCGCCGACCCGTTCAACGACCAGGACGCCGACGGCATTTGCGGCGACACCGACAACTGCCCCGCCGTCGCGAATCCGACCCAGGCAAATGCCGACGCGGACTCCCTCGGCGACGCGTGCGACGCCTGCCCCGCCGACCCGCTCAACGACCAGGACGCCGACGGCATTTGCGGCGATGTCGACAACTGCCCCGCCGTCGCGAATCCGACCCAGGCGAACGCCGACGGGGACTCCCTCGGCGACGCCTGCGACACGTGCCCCGCCGACCCGCTCAACGACCAGGACGCCGACGGCATTTGCGGCGATGTCGACAACTGCCCCGC
>CAZVOE010000032.1:0-16368 GCA_964628935.1 uncultured Acidobacteriota bacterium | reverse complement strand
GCATTTGCGGCGATGTCGACAACTGCCCCGCCGTCGCGAATCCGACCCAGGCGAATGCCGACGGGGACACCCTCGGCGACGCCTGCGACGCCTGCCCGAACGACCCCTTGAACGACCAGGACGCCGACGGCGTCTGTGGCGACACCGACAACTGCCCGGCGGCCGCGAATCCCACGCAGGCGAACGCCGACGGGGACACCCTCGGCGACGCCTGCGACGCCTGCCCGAACGACCCCTTGAACGACCAGGACGCCGACGGCGTCTGTGGCGACACCGACAACTGCCCGGCGGCCGCGAATCCGACCCAGGCGAACGCCGACGGGGACACCCTCGGCGACGCCTGCGACGCCTGTCCGAACGATCCCTTGAATGACCAGGACGCCGACGGCGTCTGCGGGGACACGGACAACTGCCCGGCGGCCGCGAATCCGTCCCAAGCGGATGCGGACGCCGACGGAATTGGCGACTCGTGCGACAACTGCCGTCTCGACCCGAACCCCGGCCAGGAGGACGCGAACCAGAACGGCATCGGCGACGCCTGCGTTGTCGCGCGGATCGCCGGTTGGACGACGGGCCTGTCCCACGTTCCCGGGGCCGGGAACGGTCGCCTACTCGTCTTCCTCGTCGGCTACGAGAACGGGAGCGACGTCGGAATCACCGCGGTCCAGTACGGCGGTCAGCCGCTCACCCGCGCGGTCGGCACCGTCGCCGGGACGACGACCGTGGGAAGGATCGAACTGTGGTATCTCGGCGAGGCGGGCATCGCGGCCGCCTCCGGAAGCACGTTCAGCGTGACCTGGGGCGGATCGTCGCCGACCGAGCCCCACTACGCTGCCGCGACGTATCGGAACGTCGACCAATCGGCGCCGATCTTCGACACCGGAGCGAACTCCACGAACGCCTCGACACCGAATCCAATCCAGACGGCGGTCGACGTGAGGGCGGACGGATCGGCGGTCGCGGGGTCGTTCTGCGGGAACACCGGGTCGTTCGTCTGGAACCTCGGCTGGACCGAGGGGACCGACCAAAGCAAGACCACGAGCACGAGTTCCTCCGCGGACCACCCGGCTCTCTCCACGGGGACAGACACCGCGAGCGCGACCCATTCCGGTCCGAACCGGCTCGCGATCGTGGCGCTCTCTCTTTCCCCCGGCGCGGGTCTCCCTTGATGAACGGACGCTTGTCCCTTTCCGTCGTTTCCCTCGCGATCGCGATCGCGCTGGCCGGCTGGTTCGTGGGGGACGGCCTTTTTCGGGCCCGCGCGAGCGATCGGTACGTCACGGTCAAGGGGTTCGCCGAGCGCGAGGTCCGCGCCGACCTCGCTCTCTGGCCGATCGTCTTCTCCGTGACCGCCGACGACCTCGGCGCCCTCCAGCGCCGCGTCGACGAGAGCCGCGCGGCGATCGAGGGGTTCCTCGCCGGCACGTTCTCCGAGGACGAGATCTCCTCGAGCGCGCCGAGGATCACCGACCGCGAGGCCCAGGGAACGCTCGTCGCCGGACGGCCCGGCCCGCGGTACGTCGCCGAGGCCGCGGTGACGGTCCGGACGGGGAAGATCGACGCCGTGCGGGACGCTCTCGCGCGTTCGGGCGAGCTCGTCGGGCGCGGGGTCGCCCTGATCCGGAGCTACGAGTACGCGACGCAGTACCTCTTCACCGGGCTCGAGGAGATCAAGCCGGAGATGATCGCCGAGGCGACGCGCGACGCGAGGCGCGCGGCGGAACGCTTCGCGCAGGACTCGGGAAGCCGGGTCGGCGCGATCCGAAACGCGCAGCAGGGTCTCTTCAGCGTCGACGACCGCGACTCGTTCTCCCCCGAGATCAAGAAGGTTCGAATCGTGACGACGATCCAGTTCTTCTTGGAGGACTGATCGCTACGGCCCCTCCTGCCCGCAGGCGTTCACCGCCCGCACGGTGTAATACCAGCTCGCTCCGTCCGACCCGGCGCCGACGTCGTTCAGGACGACACGGTCGGTGGCGCCGAATCGCAGCCAGCCGCCCGAAGGCGCCGCGGAGCGATAGACCGCGTAGGAGACCGCGTCCGGGGACGCGCTCCACGTCAGGTGAACCACCGCGGTGTTGACGATCTCGACGCCGAGCCCGGAGACCGGCCCCGGGACCGACCGGTTCGTCGTCGCGACGACCGCGGCGCGGACGTCGTTGGACTCGGTGACTCCGCCGTTCGCCGGTCCCGACGAACAGGTCTCGTCGTTCTCCGCCCGGACGACGTAGTAAACGGGGACGTCGTTCGGAGCCGAGACGTCGATCCAGCTCGTCCCGGCGACCCCCGTCGCGACCCGGTTGGCGGCGCCCGGTACGAAACCGGGATCGGTCCCGCGGTAGACGGAGTAGGTCCCCGTCCGTCCCGTCCCCCACGAGGACGCCGGGTCCCAGAAGACGCGGACCCCGTCGTCGCCGCACGGGTCGACATCGACCGCTCCCCGGACCCCCGCGAACGAGGGAGCCCCCCCGCATCCGCCACAGGCGTCGTAGTCGGGGACGTTTCCGGCCTTCACGAGAAGCTGGTCGACGTTCCAGCCCGACCGCACGTAGAGGGCGTTCGGACCTCCGTTCTGTTCGAACGCGATCTGGAGCGCAGGGTTCCCGTCCGCCCACGGCGCGATGTCGACCGTCTGGAGGGACCAGTCGTTCTCCGCAACCGGGCTCACGCTCCCGTTCGTCCACGCAACGTTCCAGACGCCGTCCTTCTTCACCTTGATCGACGCGATGCCTCCGTAGGAGTTGAGCCAGCGGCGGAACTTGAGCTTCCCTTGAACGAGGCTCGTCGCGTCGAGCACCGGGCTCACGGCCCGTTCGGTCCTCTGAGCCTCGTAGTCGCCGGGGTGCGTGCCGAGCCCGGTGAGATCGTGGCCGAGAACGGCCCCCCCCTTGAAGGCCGCCCCGGGGTCTCCAGGATCGTCGGCGTCGGCCCCCTTCCCCTGAGGCGCCCCGATCTGCCACTCTCCCTCGAGCGTCCATCCGCCGGTCGACTCGAATCCGTGCTGGTAGAGAACGCCCGGAATCGTGCTCGCGTGGAACGTGAAGGGGGCGCCGGCGACGTCGCCGACGCCGGTGTTTCCGCTCGCGTCGGTCGAGGTCACGCGGAAGTGGTAGCGCGCGCACGCATCCAGAGGGACGAGCGATAGGGCGTGCGACGTGCTCAGGATCGACGATTCGACGGCGTTCCCGAGGGCCGCAGTCGGTCCCCAGTCGACCCGTCCGGTGGCGGGCTTCGAGGTCTCCCATCGCACGACCGCGCTCTCGTCGCCGATGCTCGTGACTTCGACCCCGGAAATCGCCGGGGGCGCGCAGTCGACGATCGCCGTCGCGTACGCGACGTTCCCGCTTCCGGAACCGTCGTCCGCGTCTTCGTAGGTCACCATGAGGAGGTCGCCGGGAGAGACCGAGACCGCGCCGTCCCCCGCGACCGCCGCACCGGCGAGGGTCGCGATCGAGCCGACGAAGACCTGGGACCCCGGAAGAGTCTCCGTGAGAACGACGGTCTCCGGCTGCGTTTCCGTGTCCGACGCGACCGACACGCTCACTCCCGGAGGGGCGTTCCCGTCGACGACCTTGATCGTCAGGAGATCGGAGCAGCCGTACCACGGGCGCGCGAATCGCACGCCTCCCGCGTCGGGCTGTCCCTCGGTGGAGGCGCAGTCGGAAACGGGGCTCTCGCACGCCGGGTTCGCCCCGACCGCCTGAACCCGGTAGTAGAGGGGGCGGTTCGGCGAGACCTCCGCGTCGATCGCGCTCGTTGCGGGGGCCGGGACGCGGGCGACGATGACCTGTGCGCGATCGCATCCGATGTCGTTCCGGAGAACGGTGTAGGAGGCCGCCCCCGGCACGGTCGACCAACTCACCTCCACGTCCCCGTCTCCCGGGATCGCGGCGATCTCCGGCTTCGCGAGCGCCGGGCAGCTTCCGGCGCTTTGGTTCGACGCGTCGGACGCGAGGCCGCAGGCGATCCCGTGCCGCGCGAAGGCGGCGAAGATCGCGCCCGAGTGCGGGGTTCCGTTCGCGAGATTGGCGTCGTCGTCGTCGATCAGGCGGAACTTGTGGAACCAGGAGGTCGTCCCGCACCCGTTCCCGTTCGGGGGCGCACAGTTGTACGCGGGACCTCCCGACCCCCTCCGGGACAGGTAGAAGAGCTTCTCCGCGAGTTGCCACGCGCTCGCCTCGTCCATGCCGGAGGCGGGGAGGTCGCGGACGGCGAGGTCCCACACCGTCTCGCCGGCGAGGTACCCCTCGCAGTGCTCTTCCTTTCCGCACGGCGCCCCGCCGCCGGGACAGTTGCCGATCAGGAAGCCGGAGGGGCTCGCCGGCTCGCTCCGGGTGCGTGCCGCCCAGTCCTGGTCGCGGATCCCGGTGCACGTGAGGCAGGGATCGCCGTACCCGCTGCACGTCTGGTTCATGAAGAACCCTCGACCGACGCACGACTCCCGCGTCTCGAGGAAGGCGACGACGTCGGCATACGCCTCCGATGGGTTGTCGTAGCTCCCTCCGTCGTTCGCGTCGAGGCCGTGCCCCCATTCGTGGACGAACACGCCGGCGATCTCGCCGGTGTTTCGGCAACCACCTCCAGACTTGTAGAAGTTCACCGAGCCGTTCCAGTAGGCGTTGCAGGTCGAGTTGATGTTCACGTTGTCGGTCACGCGCGAGCGCAGCCAGTCGTTCTCCGGCAGCCACGCTCTTCCCTTTTCCATCGCGCGATTCAGGTGGTAGAACGACGATCGCGACGCGTGCGTGTTCCCCGGGGAGGCTCCGGGGGGCACCTCGCAGTCGGTCCCGGGCCCCTGCGTCAGGTCGAGCGTCCCGTCGCACGCCGTCGTCTCGGAGATCGGTCCGCAATTGTCCTGCACGCGGATGTAGGGTCCCGCGAGAGTGGTGCGGATCGTCGCCCCCGGGGTCGAACACGAGTAGAGCCCCTGGTCGTTCGCGGTTTGAACCGTTCCCGCGCCTTCGGTGAAGTCGGCGTAGGGCATCGGCCAGCCGGGCTGCTCGCACCCCGTCGGACAGATCTGGTCGTCGGAGATGGGGTAGACCCCGCCGACGATCGCCCCGTAGCGGGTGTCGTCGTGGAGACCGACGACCCTGCCGGTCGCCGCGTCGACCTCGGCGACCCAGGTCGCGGGCTCGCCCGGAACGACGAAGGCGAACCGGTGGACGAGCACGTGCCGGTACCCCTCTCCCCGGGGGCCGTCCCACGCCTCCCCTCTCGCGCCTCGCGGGTCGACCGCGAGGAACCGGAGCGACGCCGGTTCGATCTCGACGATCTCCTTCGCGCCGGAGCCCCCGAGGTAGGCGTCGAGGGCCGCGCGGGCCGCGTCGACCCCGATCGCGGCGGTCGCGTCGCCATGGACGTTGCCCCATCGTTGAGTCCCGAACGCGACGAGCCGTCCTTCGCTCACGTGGAAGTCGAAGCGGGAGCCTTCGACGGGGACTCCGTCGAACTCCTGGCGGAAGGTCACCTGCCAGGTCGCGTCGCGGAGGCGCCCCGAAGCCTGCCGGTCGAGGACCATCGAGCCGTTCCACCCGCCGAGGAGAACGCGATGCTCTTCGAGAAAGGCTCGCGCGAACCGCTCGAGGTCGTCGAGCGACTCCTCGCCGGCACCGAGTCCGGTCCAAGCGATTCCCGCTCCCGAGGCGAGCGCGGGAAGCCCCGACCTTCGGTCGATCCAAACCCGCCAGCCTCCGTTTCGCGCCGAGAACTCCTCCCATCCCGCGCGGATCGGGTCCCCGGCGGGGAGGTCCCGCGCGTCCTCGACCCCGACCGCGATGCCCGAGCCCGGCTCCGGGAGGACGAGCGCGTCGAAGCGGGCCGGTTCCGATCGCGGCTGAAACGCCAGCGCGGGCGTCGCGACGAGGAAGGCTCCGGTCGTAGAAAGAAGGAGAAGGGTCGGAAGGAAGAAGCGGATTCGACGCATGGAGGCGCCCCCCAGGTTGGAAACGGATCGTCCCGGAGTTTGGGTATACGGTCAAGTGCCCCGGAGCGGCACCCGCAACGTGCGAAGACGCGACTCGAGGTGAGGAAAGCCCCGCGAGAGGAGGACCGCCGACTCCGCGAGAAGACGCGCGCCCTCGCGGTCCCCGGCGGCGGCGCGCTCTTCGGCCCGCTCGATCCGGTGGAGCGCCGCGTAGTACCGGGCGTTCGTGACCCCCGGGAACGCCTCCGCCGCACGCGCGTACGCCCGCGCCTGCGCCTCCGCCTCTCCGGTCACGCCGGCGATGTGTCCCTCGAGGACGAGGTCCTTCGCTCCCTCGACCGCGCGGAGCCGTTCGAGGAAGGCTTCCCGGCCCTCTTCCGGCATCCGGAGATGGGGTGCCACGCTCTCCCCCCGCTGCATCGCGAGAACGTCGGGCGGGACGACGAACGACCTTCTCCAGAAGGTCGTCTTCCTCCACGGCGTCGCGCCGGCACGGAGCCGCGGCATGCGGAAGTCGAGGACGGTCCGGTCGTCGGTCAGGATCGGACCCTCGCCGCACCACTCCCGAAGCCTCCCGGGAGACATCGCGAAGTAGCCGAGCAGCTCGGCCAGATCGGCGATGCCGCTCTCCTCGAGGTCCTTCCGGACGCGCGGCTCCGCGAAGCGTCTCGACATCTCCGCGACATCGAGAGGGACGGGCCCGTGCCCGCCGACGAGCACCGTATCGCCGTAAAGCGGGGAGCCCCAGAAGGTCGCGTCGGGGAAGACCTCGAGGAAGGTCCGGAGGATCAGCGCGTGCTCCTCGCGGCGGAACTCGAACGACGGGACCCACTGGCAGAAGACCCCTCCCGGGGAGAGACGGTCTTTCACGAGTCGGTAGAACTCCTCGGTGTAGAGGTTCACCACTCCGGCGGTCTCGAGGAGCGGCGGCTCGGCGACGATCACGTCGAACGTCTTCCCGGTTCCGAGCACCACGTTCCGGCCGTCGTCGAAGATGAGGCGCACGCGAGGATCGTCGAGCACCCCGCCGCTCTCCGGGAAGAGCCTCGCCGGCTCGCGGATTCCCTCGCAGATCTCGGCGCAGGCGACGTCCTCGAAGGGGTGCGTTGCGACCGCCCCGAGCGTCAGCCCCGATCCGAACGCGATGACGAGCGCCGAGCGTCTCTCCTTCGCCAGGAGGGCCGGAAGATGACCCCAGAAGCGGTGTCCGGGGAGGTTCATCGTCCCCCCCGAGGCCCGCTTGTCGGAGAAGTGCATCCAGCGCTCGCCGTCCTCCGAGCGGGTCACGAAGACCGTCGCCGACGGGAACTCGCGGTAGTAGACGATCTCGTCGTTCGGGAAGGACCGCTTCACCGCCGAGAGGAAGACATCCGAAGGGAGCGCGACGGCCGCGACAACGGCGAGCGTCGCAGCCATGCCCGCGATCGCCGTCCTCCTCGGAGTCCCGCGGAGCGCCATCGCCGCTGCGACCGCCGCGTTGACCGCGATCATCGCGACGACCGAGTTCCGCACTCCGAGCGCCGGAACGACGAGGAAGCCGACGACGAGCGAACCCGCGATCGCGCCGACGGTGTTCCCCGCATAGAGCGAGCCGACGTCCGAGCCGATCGTCCCCCGAGCCGCGAAGTAGAGGCGGCCGGCGAGAGGGAAAGTCGCTCCCATTAGGAGGGTCGGGACGAGGAGCACCGCTGCCGCGATCGCGAAGCGGAGCACGAGCCACCCGAGCCAGCTCGAGGGGGGGACGACCTGCGCGAGGGCTCCGTAGAGGTAGGGGCTCTCCGGGTAGAAGGCGAGCCCGAGCCCCATGCTCGCCCCGATCCCGACCTGCATCCACGCGAAGGTCCGGAACGGGTCGGCGATCCGCTCGACGAAGCGGGCGCCGACGAGGGCCCCCGCCCCGATCCCGAAGAGGAAGGTGCCGAGCATCGTCGCGAAGGCGTACGTCGAGTTCCCGAGAAAGAACGTCAGAAGGCGGGCCCAGACGACTTCGTATCCGAGCGCCGCGAATCCCGAAAGGGAGTACGCGGCGAGGACGAGGTTCCTCGGCTCCCCGGCCGCCGCCTCGCGCCTGTCCCGGGGAAGGGCCCGCTCTTCGGAACGCGGCGCGCGCCGCGCGACGGCGACGGCCGTGGTACCGACGACGAGGTTGACGCCCGCGGTCGCGAGCTCGGCCCCTCGGAGCCCGAGCGACTCGATCAGGACGAACCCTGCGGCGAGGCATCCGAGGACCGCGCCGAGCGTATTCACCGCGTAGAGCTTTCCGACCGTCTCCCCCAAACGCCCGCGTTCCGCGGAGAGGTACCGCGAGAGCGCCGGAAGGGTTCCTCCCATCAGCAGGGTTGGGAGGAAGAAGACGGCGGCCGAAAGGGCGAGGCGGGTCGCGTTGATCGAGGTCCAGTCCCCCTCGTGGCCCGCGTAGACGGCGCGGTAGATCGGCAGCACCGCCTCGAGGATCGCCGGGATCGAGAGGGCGTACACCCCGATCCCGATCTCGAGCCAGCCGAACATCTCGAGCGGCCTCCGCTGCGCGTCCGCCTTCCGTCCGAGCCAGAACGCACCGAGCGCGAGCCCACCCATGAACGTCGCGAGGATGGTGCTCGTGGCGAAGAGACCGCTCCCGAAGACGAGCGTGAGACGCCGGATCCAGAGGACCTCGTAGACGAGCCCACCCGCTCCCGAGAGCAGGAAGAGCCCGAAGATCACCGAGGGCGGAAGACTCTTCTTCAAACCCCGCGGATGGTACCACCGGGCCGAGGTCCCCGTATAATCCGAGGAATCCGAATCGACGGAGGAGACGACGATGCCGACGCGCCGCGCGTTCCTGGGATCTCTCCGTGGGCCCGTTGCCGCCGCGGCGGGGTTCCGGCCCGACGCCGTTCCCCGCGTGCTGTCCGCGCTCGCCGCGTTCCGATCGGAGGGCCGTACGCCGGAGCAGGCCGCGCGCGACGAGACGTTCTGGTTCGAGGTGCAGCAGGCGTTCGACGTCGATCGCTCGATCACGAACCTGAACAACGGAGGGGTATGTCCGTCCCCGCGCTCGGTGATGAGCGCGCTCCATCGGAATCTCGACTTCACGAACACGGCCCCCGCCTACGCCCTGTGGCAGATCCTCGAGCCCCGGAGGGAGACCGCGCGCGCGGGACTCGCCCGGCTCTTCGGCTGCGACCCCGAAGAGATCGCGATCACCCGGAACGCGTCGGAGTCGCTCCAGATCCTCCAGTTCGGGCTCGACCTGAAGCGCGGGGACGAGGTCGTGACGACGAACCAGGACTACCCGCGCATGATCGCGACCTTCCGTCAGCGGGAGCGCCGCGACGGGATCGTGCTGCGGCAGTGCTCGATCCCGGTCCCCTGCGAGGACCCGGCCGAGATCGTCCGCCGCTTCGAGGAGCGGATCGGACCGAAAACGCGCGCGATCCTCCTCTGCCACGTGATCAACTTGACCGGGCAGATCCTCCCGGTGAAGGAGCTGTGCGCGCTCGCGCGCAAGCGCGGCATCCCGGCCCTCGTCGACGGCGCGCACGCGTTCGCGCACCTCGCGTTCACCCGCGACGACCTCGAGTGCGACACCTACGCGGTGAGCCTCCACAAGTGGCTCCTCGCCCCGATCGGAACGGGGATGCTCCACCTCCGCCGCGACTCGATCCGGGAGTATTGGCCGCTCATGGCGGCCCCGCCGGAGATGGACGCCGACATCCGCAAGTTCGAGGAGATCGGAACCCACCCGGCGGCCCCCGCCCTCGCGATCGCGGAAGCGCTCGCGTTCCACGACGGGATCGGATCCCGCGTGAAGGAGGCTCGTCTCCTCCGTCTCCGGAACCACTGGGCGGAGAGGCTCCTCGGCGCGAGCGATCGGGTGCGACTCCACACGAGCCTCCGCCCCGGCTTCGCGAGCGGGATCGGGTGCTTCCGCGTGGAGGGAATCGAGAGCGCCGCCCTCGCCGCGCACCTGTTCGCGAGACACAAGATCTTCACCACGCCGATCGTGCACGAGGAGTTCGAAGGGATCCGGGTGACCCCCAACGTCTACACCACGCTCGAAGAACTCGACCGGTTTTGCGAAGCGGTCGAGGGGGCCATCCGGAACGGGGTCCCGTCCGCCTGAAAGGGAACGTCAGTGGCTCTTTCTTCCTTCCACCAATTCCCGCACGACCTCCGGGTCCGCGACGAGCGAGACGTCCTCGAGCCCCTCGATCTCTCCCGTCGACACCCGCCGCAACACGCTCCGCAGGAGCTTTCCCGAGCGGCTGTGCGGAAGGCGCGTCACGAACTGGAACGAATCCGGCACCGCCTTCTCTCCGAGACGGTCGACGACGGCCCGCTTCAGTCGAGCGAGAAGGGCTCGGTCTCCGACCGGGGCCACGAAGGCCCGCGTGCGGATCGCGCCGTCGACGTCCGGAAACCGAATGACCGCCACCTCCGCGACTCCCTCGACCGAGGCGATCGCGGCCTCGAGTTCGGGGAGCGGAACTCGTTCCTCCTCGGTACGCTCGACCGGAAGATCCCCCAGGACCCAGAGCGCCCCGTCGCGATCGGTGCGCGCCCGAACCCCGAGGACATAGGGAGGCTTCCCGCGCGACAGCTCGGCCGCGAGGCTCGGAGCCGGGCGTTCGAGCGCGAGCCGCCCTCCGTGTCCGGGGGGGCATCGCTCTCCCTTCGCGTCGACGACGGCGATCGCGAGCCCGGGAGCGGGGAGGCAGACCGAACCCGCGCGCACCGGGGTCGACGCGGCCCCGGGCCCCGCGACGAGCCCCCCGACCTCGGGGCGCGAGAGGACCTGGACCACGTGCGTTCCGCCGTCGAAGACGCTCTCCCGGAGCGTGCGGATCAGACTCGGCTCGACCGATTCCCCCTCGACGAGGAGAAGAGCCGGACCGGGAATCCCTCGCGGACCGCCGTCGCGCGCGAGGGCCGAGACGATTTCCGCCGTGGTCATGGCGACCCGCGCCTCCCCGGAGCGGAGCGCCGCGGACGCCGCCGCCGTGTCGGTCGGGCTCGCGAGGAGGACGGTCTGTTCCGAGAGGAGAGCGCCGGCGACGAGGCTCCCGAACGACGAGTGCCGGAGCGGAAGCAGGAGGAGAATCGAGTCCCCCGCTCCGCGGCCGTCGGCGAGATGCCGGAGGGCCGACAGGCCGTTGACGGCGAGCCCTGCGGCGCCGATCGTGAAGCACGGTCCGGACGGTTCGGGAAATACGACCGCGGGATGATCCGCGGGAAGCGCGGGCGGCGGGGTCGGTCGTTCTTCCGGCGCGCTGGCCCGATCCCAGACGAGGACGGGAAGCGGACCGAACGGGAGTTCCCGCACCCGCTCCCGTGACGGGCCGGTGATCGCCGCCTCATCGGTGACGACGAGCCGGCAGCCCTGCTCCTTCGTGCGGCGGACGAGGGTGACGCCGTCGCGCTCGAGGTCGGCCGGGACGACGGCGAGCCCGCGGAGCCAGCATCCGACGAGCGCGGCGACCGCGTCCGCGCCGCTCGAGAGCGCGACGCACACCCGCTGCCCCGGAGCGAGCCCGGTCTCGGCGAGGCGGGAGGCCAGAGCGTCCGACAGGCCGGCGAGATCGCCCCTCGCGACGCGACGAAGCGATCCATCAGCCCCCCTTTCGAGGAGCGGGAACGGGGCGGCACGATCGAGGAGCGCCCTCCCGAGGTTGAACCTCCCGCCGGGAAACCAGCCGCGCGCGTCGCGGGCGACCGCCGGTGGGTCGCTCCAGGGGATCTCGGCCGCGAGTTCGAGCCAATACGACTCCGTGCGGCTCCCGTCGAGGAACTCGAGGTAGGCGCGCGGGTCGGCCTGCCTCGCTCCCGCGCGGAGCCGCTCGGTCGGCTCGTAGGTCGCAAGGCCGAGCAGGCGCGAGCGGTCGGTTCCCTCGGTCATCGAGGCTCCTTCGCCGCCACCTTCCGCGCGAGCGTCAGGGCGAGCGCGATCGAGCATTGTTTGCTCCGGGCCGAATCGCCCCGCGAGGTCAGAACGATCGGCACGTCGGCGCCGATGACCGCCCCCGCGGAGGTCGCCCCGGAGGTCACGGTGAACGCCTTGTAGACCGCGTTTCCGGCGTCGAGCGTCGGCATCAGGAGGAGATCGGCGTCGCCGCGGATCCGCCCGCGGTACCCCTTCTCTCGCGCGACGGCGGGAGAGAGGGCCACGTCGACGGAGAGCGGCCCCTCGACGAGGACGTCGTCCCGGCCCGCGCAACGGTCGGCGATCTCCTTCGCCTCGATCGACGAGGCGAGCGATTCCTGCGGCTTCTCGATCGACGAAACAACCGCGACCTTCGGTTTGGCGACGCCGAGCGCGTGGAAGGCCTCGACCGCGTTCTCGAGGATGTCGAGACGCATCGCGAGGTCGGGGTTCGGGTTGATCGCCGCGTCGGTCATGCCGAGTAGTTTCACGCGCCCCGGAATGTCGAAGAGGCTGAGATGCGAAAGACGCAAGCCCCGGCCGGTTCTCCCCTTCCGCTTCAGAGATCCGAGAACTCCCTTGAGCAGATCCGCCGTGGTGACGCTCCCCTTCATGAGCGTCGCCGCGAGCCCCGCGTCGAAGAGTTCGATAGAGCGCTCGATCGGGTCGGCGGAGTCTACGAGGACGAAGGTCTCGTCGTCGAGGGGGACATCGAGCTCCCAGGCCAACTCCGAGACGCGGGTGTGCGACCCGACCAGAAGGAAGCGTGCGATCCGCCGCTCGTCGAGGCCGATCGACCGGGCGGCGAGGAGCGCCTCCTCATTGTCGGCGCCGACGATCGCGACGACCGGAGGCTCGGGGGATCCCGAAAGGCCGCGGACGATGTCGTCGAGGTTGCGCGGTGCGCGGGCCACTTCCGCCGCCTCGACCCCCGTGAAGATCGTCGTGTCGAGGAGCCGATCTTCCTCCGCACGGATCGCGGCGAGCGCGTCCCGCGCCTCCGCGTAGGAACGGCGCGAGGCTGGATCGGCCGACACGCGGAGAAGGCCCGCGACGAGCGCCTGGGACTCGATCGAGCCGGGGAGCACGGCGACCGGAACCCCTAGGTGGAGCCGGTCGGCAATCGACCTGCAGAAGGCGGCGTCCTTCGCCACGCCCCCCGTCAGCAGAACGAGGTCGAGCGGGTCGGGGGTCGCCGAAAGATCCGCGATGCACGCGGCGATCCGATTCGCGAAAAACTCGACGACGAGGCGCATCTTCGCTCGCTTGGCGGGGGTGTCGCCGTGCTCCATCACCTCGAACGCCCGCTTGAAGTCGCTCGTACCGGCGAGCGCTTGCAGCCCTCCTTCCTCGAGGACGTCGCGCTTGAAGTCCTCGAGGGTGTACGAGTGCTCCTCCATCCCACGGATCACCTGGTGGAGCGGGAGCATGCCCGACCGGTTCGCCGACGGCATCGTCCCGAAACCCTTCGCCACCTGGACCGCCCGGCCGCCGCGATACCGGAGCGCCGACGTTCCGCCGCCCATGTGGCAAACGACCCCGTGCAGGCTCCCGTACGGGACACCGAGGACGTGGGCCGCCGCCACGAGCACCGCCCGCCCGTTCAGGTGGTGCGCCGCGGTCCCGTCCGTGCGGAGGCGGGCCGAGCCGGTGATGCGGTGGACCAGGTCGCACTCGTCGACCGTCACCGGGTCGGTGATCGTGAGGGTCACCTCTTGCCCCGCGAGCGCCGCGAGCCGTTTTCCGATGAAGACGGCGAGGTTCGACGAGTGGGGGTACTCGAGTTGCGAGAGGTCGTGGAGCATCTCCGCGCTCACCCGGTAGGAACCTCCCGGCACGGGCCGGACGAACCCGCCGCGGCAGGCGATCCCGGTCAGCTCCGCGAGACGCAGGCCTTTCGCCTCGAGCCATGCCTCGATATGCGCGGCACGCTCGTCGACCCCCGCAGGGGCGCCCGGAGGATGGCGCACCTCGTCCTGCGCGAGGAGCGTGAGACCGCTGTAGAGGGCGACCTTCGTCGAGGTCGATCCGGGGTTGACCGCAAGCGAGTTCCAGCCGACCCGGCGCACGAGTTCGGCGAGGTCGGGGCCGAGAAGAGCGAGGAGGACCGGGTCTTCCGCCCCCTCGCGAACGCCGTCCAGGATCGAGCGAAGCCGCTCGGAGAGGGCGTCGCCCTGAGCCGGGGATGCGGACACACGAAGGGTTTTAGCAAATTACGGCGTCGGTTTCCCTTCGATGCCGTGTTCGGGAGTGCGCGCCCCGGCGCGCCGGACGACTTCCTCGTCCCACGTGACGAGCGGGGCGCCCCGTAGGTCCGCGACCGCTACATAGAGCGAGTCCGCGCTCTTCAGGAGGAGCTTCGTGCCCAGCTTCCGCGCCGCGCTCAGGAGGGTCGCATCCACCGGGTGAAGGTCGAGAGCCGGGTGGGATCGGAGTCGCGCCGCGGCCGCCTCGCCCGAGGCGGGGTTGCGGGCGCGTCGCGCGATCGCGCACCCGGTTTCCAGCACGACGATCGCGGGGGCATGGAGTCGAGTCCCCCGTCTGGCGTGTTCCCTGAGGAACGTCTCGCTCGCGTCGTGGAATCGGTCGCGGGGATCGAACGCGGCGACCCAGACGCTCGCGTCGACCGTGATCATCAGCCGCGCCGGTCGAGGCGGCCTCGATCGTCCGCGAGAATCTCCGTCGCCGTCGACTCCGGGCGATCGTCGGGGAGCGTCTTTTCTCCGAACCTCACCCAGTCGTCGAGCCACTCCTCGGCCGAGGAAGTCGCCGCACCGGGCGGCTCTTCGTTGACCCACTTCCGGTACAGGTCGATCGTCACCTCGCGGACGGCCAGACCCAGGAGCGCCGACTTCGCTTTGACGCGGCGATAGAGGTCGTCGGGGATGTCGATGGTTGCCTTCACGGGAAGCAAGTTTACAGGTTAACCGTATTCCAGGCAAGGCGATTCCCGCGTGGAACTCGCGGTTGCGTATCCTTCTTTCGTGCCTCCCCGCTTTCTTCGCCCCGGCGAACCGTTTCCGCCGCCCACCGCGGCCGACCGGAACGGCCTCGTCGCGGTCACCGAGGAATTGACCCCCGATCGGCTGGTCGAGGCCTATTCCTCGGGGATCTTCCCCTGGTTCGAGCGGGAAGGCCTCTTCTTCTGGTTCTCGCCACACCCGCGGATGATCCTTCTCCCCGGCGAGTTGCGGGTCTCGCGGAGCCTCCGCAAGACCCTCGCCCGGGGGACGTTCGAGATCCGAATGGACACGGCGTTTCGGGACGTCGTGCGCGGGTGCGCGACCGCCCCACGCGACGACGGGGGGACCTGGATCTCCCCCGCCTTCGTCGACGCGTACGGCGCCCTCCACGACCGGGGGCTCGCCCACAGCGTCGAGGCGTGGCGCGAAGGGAACCTGGCCGGGGGGCTCTACGGCGTCTCGCTCGGTGCTGCGTTCATGGGGGAGTCGATGTTCGCCCGGGAGTCCGACGCCTCGAAGGCCGCCTTCGTCGCGCTCGTCGAGCAACTCCGCGCTTGGGGCTTTCACGTCGTCGACTGCCAGGTCCACACGGAGCATCTCGAACGCTTCGGCGCGAAGGAGTGCGCGCGCCGGGGCTTCCTCCATCTCCTGCGCGAGGCGCTCGCCGTGCGCGCCCGCCCCGGGGTTTGGCGGCTCGGGGGACCTTCCCCTATCGTTCCGGAGGGGGAGGAGGAATGAGCGAGCCGGTCCGCCGCGACGAAACGCGCGTTCTGGAGCGAGAGAAGGAGCGACAGAAGACGCCCGACCTCTGGAACGTGATCCTCCACAATGACGACTACACCACGATGGAGTTCGTGATCGAGGTCCTGGAGGAGATCTTCCACAAGTCCCCCGCCGAGGCGTTTCGGATCATGATGAGCGTCCACGTCGAGGGGCGCGGGGTGGCGGGGTCGTACCCCTTCGAGATCGCCGAGACGAAGGCGGACGCCGTCCGCGACGCCGCGCGGTCGGCCGGTTTCCCGCTCCAGGCGAGCGTGGAGGAGGCGTAAGCGATGTTCAGCCCTTCCGTCGAGCGGGTGCTCGCTCTCGCCTACCGAGAGGCGACCTCCCGCGCCCACGCGCACCTCACGGTCGAGCACCTTCTCTTCGCGATGGCGCACGAGCCGGAGGGCGAGGAGATCCTCCTCGCCTGCGGCGGCGACGTCGAGGAGATCCGCCGCCAGCTCTCCGATTACCTCGACGAGCACGTCGAGGAGCTTCCGCGCTCGAAGCGCGAGCGGGAACCCGAGCAAACCCTCTCCTTCCGCCGCGTCCTCCAAACCTCCGTCCTCCACATCCAGAGCGCCGGCCGGACGGAGGTCCGCCAAGGCGACCTCCTCGCAGCGCTCCTCCAAGAGCCGCGCTCCCGGGCCGCGAGGCTCCTCGAGTCCCAGGGGATCACCCGCCTCGACGTCTTGAACTTCATCTCCCACGGGATCCGGAAAACGCCGGCGCCTGAGCGACCGCCCGAGCCGCACGGCCCCGCGGGGGCCGGGCACGGCGACGAAGGGCCCCCCGCCGCGGCCCACCCCCGCCGC
>CAZVOE010000031.1:14162-29774 GCA_964628935.1 uncultured Acidobacteriota bacterium | reverse complement strand
CTGTGCGCGCACATCTTCCGCATCAAGGCGCGCGACTCCTACCGCAAGGTGCGCCTCGGCGACATGTTCGAGCCCCCGCCGCAGGCGCCGGCTCCCGCCAGCGGCGGGCAGACGGCTCCCATCAAGAAGGACTGAGCACCGTTCAGGCGGCGCGCCGGCCGTTGCCGCTGAGCGGGTCGTCCGCCCGGGCGCCGCTGCTCACGACGGCCCGGGTCTTATCGACCCGTAGCTTGAGCTCCTTGATGACCCCGTGCCCGATGACGGTGACGTTCTGCCGTTCGCGATCGTCGACGGGAGTGATGAACCGGCCGCGTTCGACGTAGTAGTTCCGGAGGTCCTGGAATTCCGGTTTTCCCCCGATCACCGGGTACTGCGCCGAGGTGTCCTCGTACTTGACCGAAGAGAATTGCTGGAGCACCGGAGTCCCGGCAGAGATCGACGGGACGGTCTCCAGGAGGTACTGGCCGTCCTCCCACGTCAGCTCGACACGGGCGAGCTTCTCCCCCTCCTTCCCGGGAGGCCGGTAGGGGGAGACGATCACGGTATTCGCCCCGAGGTTCTCGACCTCCCCCGTGATGACCTGGGACAGACCCTGGACGATCGAAACGACGGCGATGACCGCCGAGGTCCCGATCACGATCCCGAGCGTGGTGAGGATCGAGCGCATCTTGTTGGCCCAGATCGCCTTCAAGGCCAGAAAGAAGTTCTCGAGGAGCACGGCTCAGCCTCCCGCGCGCCGGTTGCGCTCGTCCGAGACGATCTTGCCGTCTCGGAGCCGGATCACTCGGGCGGCGCGATGGGCCAGCTCGTCCTCGTGGGTGACGAGGAGAATCGTGTTCCCCTGGGCGTGGAGGGTGTCGATCAGGGCGAGGATTTCCTCGCCGGTCCGCGAGTCGAGGTTTCCGGTCGGCTCGTCGGCGAGGAGGAGCGAAGGCTCGTTGACGAGGGCACGGGCGATGGCGACCCGTTGCCGTTGGCCTCCCGACATCTCGTTGGGCCGATGGTGCATCCGGTCGCCGAGCCCGACGGCTTCGAGCGCGCGGCGCGCCCGCTCGTGGCGATCCCTCCGCGGGGTTCCCGAGTAGATCAGCGGAAGCTCCACGTTCTGGAGGGCGTCGGCGCGAGGAAGCAGATTGAACGTCTGGAAGATGAACCCGATCTCGCGATTCCGGATGCGCGCCAGTTCGTCGTCGTCCATCGCGGAGACTTCGCGCCCCTTGAGGCGGTAGGTCCCGGAGGTCGGCGTATCGAGGCATCCGATGAGGTTCATGAGGGTCGACTTCCCCGACCCCGAAGGCCCCATCACCGCGACGTAGTCGCCCGAATCGATCTCCACCGACACCCCGTCGAGGGCGCGCACCTGCGCTTCGGCCCCCATGTCGTAGGTCTTCGTGACGTCCGTGATCTCGATGAGCGCGCCCATCGTCAATCCACCTCGACCTGCACTTCCGACTCCGACTCCTCGTCCTCTTCCGTTTCGGCCCCTTCCTTCTTCTTGACGGCGTCTTTGTGCTTGAGCGTCTTGACCGTCCGGTACGGTCCGGTGATCACCGTCTCCCCCGCCTCGAGCCCCTCGAGGATCGCGACGGAGACGTCGTCGCTCAGGCCGGTCTTCACGGGGGTGAGGACCGCCTTCCCGTCGATCACACGGAACACGACCTCGCGGTCGCCGTTCGCGACCTCGGTCTTCTCGGCCGTCTTCGCCGCGGCGGCCGCCTCCGGAATCCCCCCCGCCTTCGTCCCCGGCTCCTCCCGCGGCCCGGCCGCCGTCTCGGAGAGCGCCTCCGCGACCTCCTTTTCGGGACGGAGCAGGACCGCCTGGATCGGTACGGTCAGGACGTCCTCCGCGCTCTTCGTCGTGATCTTCGCCTTCGCGGTCATCCCGGGGCGGAGCTGGGGGTCGACCTCGTCGAGGACGATCTTGACGGGAAAGACCCGAACCTGCTCCCCCGTCCGCTGCGTCGCCGTCCCGGCGATCTCGTTGACGGTTCCGAGATAGGGCTTCGCCTCGCCGATGGCGTCCACCACCACCCTTGCGCGCTGCCCGTGCTCGACCTGGACGATCCGGGTCTCGTCGACGTCGACCTCGGCGAGGATCTCGCTCATGTCGGAGACGACCATGATCACGGTTCCGGGGTTGTTCATCGTCCCCGTGAGGGTGATCTCCCCCTTCTCTGCGTTGAGCTGGGTGACGGTGCCGTCGATCGGGGAGCGGATCGTCGTCTTCGCCAAGTCGTCCTTCGCCCGAGCGAGGCTCGCCTCGGCCTGGGCGATCTGCTCCCTCAGGCTCTCGAGCCCGATCTCGCCGGTCGCCACCTGGAGTTCGGCCTGTTCGAGCGCCTCTCGGGAGACGAGCCCCGACCCGTCGAAGAGATCCCGGGCTCGTTTCAGGCGGCGCCGCGCGTCCTCGAGACGCACTTCCGCGTCCCGCAACTGGATCCGCTGCATGCGGAGGCTCGCCGTCAAGCGGTCGACCTCGGAGCGGTACCGCTCCGGATCGATCTGGACGAGGAGGTCGCCCCGGCGGACCGCGCTCCCTTCCTCGACGGGCAGGTCGACGATCTCCCCGATGACGGACGACTGGACGTTCACCTTCGTTCGCGCCTCGATCTTGCCGCTCGCGGAGACGGAAGAGACGATATCCTCCGTCTTCACGTCGGCCATGTAGACCTCCTCGCCGGTCTCGTCGCTCTTGCTCAGGAACGAGACGGCGACGATCGCGCCGATCGCGACGACGGCTCCCGCGCCAATGAGCGTCTTCTGGGTCTTGGTCACTTCGTCCCTCTCGCGTCAGCCGCCGAACGACTGCATGAGGACGCCGCCGATCACCTTGAGCAGGATGTAGACGCCCCACACGCCGCCGACGACGCCGTAGGCGCCCTTCTTCGAGAACCCGGTCGTTTTCGACACCATGATCGCCCCGAGGACGAACGCCCAGATGTCGAAGAGGTCCACGCTCGAGAGGAGCGCGAGCACGGCCTTGTGCGTCGTCTCCCACGGGAGCATGGCGCCGACGTTCGACTTGAGGACGCGCAGGAACTGCGCGTCGTAGACGGCGATCCGGTCCTTGGGCATCGCGACGAGCCCCGTGAGGAACATCGCGATGACGTTGGGAATCTGCACCCAGGCGTAGCCGGCGAGGAGCGCCTTGTACTTCGCCGGCACCCCCATCGCGGCGGCGATCCCCTTGTAGATCGCCGGAACCAGAAGGACGACGCCGAACAGGAACGGGATCGCGATCAGTTTCCGCACGGGGTTCTTCTGCTTTTCGATCTCTTCCCGCGTGCGCTTCTCGATCTCTTCCCGCTGCGCCTCGGGGACCTCGCCGCCGGAGAAGCGCTCGACGATCTTCATCTGGGCCTTGACGGCCTCGTCCGCGTCGATCTTCGACGGCACGACGGTCTGAACGAAGAACACCCCGCAACACATCAAGACGAACGGAAGGAGCCAGTCCCATCCGGGCTTCCGAGCGACGGATTCGAAGACCTGAGCGGGCGAGAACAGGACGTTGACCAGTTTCGAAAAAGCCCCCATCTCGGGGCCGGTCGGCTCTGCGGATCCTCCGGACGCGCCTTCGGTCATGGTGCCCCCCTTTCCGAGTGCCCGAAACTCCCTTCGTCTCAGTCTGTACCGGTCGAAGCGTCGAGGGTCAGGCCTCGCGCTTCGAGAAGCGTTCCCTGCGCGCGCTCGAGGTCCGCGAGCGCCTTCGTGTAGTCGAGGATCGCGCGGATTTCGGCGAGTTGCGCGTTCGAAAGGTCTGTCTGGATTCGGAGGACCTCGAACGAGGTCGACATGCCGTTCTCGAATTTCTTCTGCTCGGCGTCGAGGGTCTTCCGCTGAAGGACCGTGTTCGCGCGCGCGGCATCGACCCGTTTCGCCCCCGACTCCACGTTCCGCGCGGCGATGCGCACGTCGGTCCGGACGGAAAGCTCGACGCTCTCCAGGGCCACCTCGCCCCTCTCGCGCTCCAGGACGGCCCCCGCGTAATTGGCCTTCGCGGAACGGTTCCGGATCGGGTACGCGTAGGTGAGCGTGACCCCCCAGTCGAGGTTGTCGTCGTCCTGGTCGAACTTCACGAGGTCGGAAATCGTGCCTCCCGCTTCCGTGAATCCCAGCCGCTCGAACGAGTCCGTCCCGTAGCCGACGCTCGCCGAGAGGTCGAGGCCGTGCTTCACGCCGTTTCTGGCGACGCGCTCGGCGAGTTCCCGGTCCGCGAGCGCCTGCCGCGCGCTCAGGATCTCTGCGCGGTTCGCGAGAGCGGTCTCGAGGGCGCCGTTCACGTCGACCGAAGACTTCTCGAACTTCGGCCTGTCCGTGGGAACGACGGCCCGCTCCCACCGGGGATCGTCGGGCGGGACGGCGAGCAGCTGGAGCAGCAGATCTTCGGCGTTCTGGAGCGCCGTCTCCGCACGGATGATGTCTTCCTCGCGCGACGCGACGCCGGCTTCCGCCTGGGTCACCTCGATGGGGGCGAGCGTCCCGACCTCCACCTTCTTCCGGTTGAGGTCGAGGAGGTCCTGGGCCAGGCGAAGCGACTCGCGCGCGACGTCGACGGCGGCCCGCGCCGCGACCAAGTCCCAGTAGGCGTCCTCGACCTGCTTGAGGGTCGCCTCGGACTGGCGCTCGAGCTCGTACCGGGACAGCGTCACGTTGCTCTTGGCCACGAGGACGCCGTAGGTATTCGCCTCGGTCCCGAAGCCCCGGAGCAGCGGCATCGTGTAGGTGAGGTCGGCGCGCCAGGAGTCCGACTGGAAGTCGCTGACGTCGAAGATCCCCGCGCTGATGAAGCGTCGGCTGGCGGACGGGTCCGACTGGTCGGCCGAGAGCTTCAACTCGTACTGGCCCCCGAAGCGGAGCCGGTTCGCGTACGACGCGGATCCTCCGAAGGGGTTGTTGTCGGTCGTGAAGGAGACGGCGCTCGACCCGAGGTCCGTGGTCGTCACCTGCTCCGAATCGGTCGAGGTGTCCTGAAACGAGCCGCTCAACGAAAGGAGACCGTCGAAGGCCGCATCCTCCGCGATCAACGCCTGCTCGGCGATCGACGGGTCCTTCCGGGCGACGACGAGATCGAGATTGTTCTCGAGCGCGATCCGAAGCGCCTCGTCGAGCGACAGGCGCACCCCCGCCTCGTCCCCCTCCAGGGCGAGAGCGGGAGCGCCAGGAAGCGCGACCGCGGCCGCGGCGGCCAGGACCAAAGAACGAGAGAAGTGCTTCACGACGCTCCTCCAGCCGGTTTCCGGGCTCCGGCGCGCACAGGTCTTACGGGTCAAGCACGGTTCCGGTTTCCCGCGTTTCGGCCGGCATCCTATCCCCCTCCCCGCGGCCGATCCACCGGCGCGAGGCGAGCGGGCGATCCGGGGAGGCGGGCGGCTCAGGACGGCGGGTGGACGAGGTGGCAGGCGACCTCCCGCCCGCCGCTCGCGGGGAGGAGAACGGGCGCAACGCGCGAGCACTCCTCGATCGCGACCGGGCAGCGGGGGTGGAACCTGCATCCGGCGGGGATCGAGGCGGCCGACGGCGGCTCCCCCGTCACCGCGGGCTCGGTCGGCTCGCCGGGCCGGCCAGCCGGAATCGAGGCGCGTAGCGCACGCGTGTACGGATGGAGAGGCTCCCGGAGCACCTCCGCGGCCGGGCCACGCTCGACGACCTTCCCGAGGTAGAGGACCGCGATCCGGTCCGCGAAGTGGCGCACGAGCCGGAGGTCGTGGGCCACGAAGAGGTAGGTGAGCCCGTGCTTCTCCTGGAGGTCTCCCAGCAGGTTCACGATCTGCGCCGCCACGGGCGGATCGAGCGCCGAGACCGGCTCGTCGCAGACCACGAACCGCGGGGAGCACGCGAGCGCCCTCGCGATTCCGATCCGCTGGCGCTGTCCCCCGGAGAACTCGTGGGGATACCGGCGGGCCGCTGCCGGCTCGAGACCGACCTCGCGGAGGAGTTGCGCCACCCGCTCCTCCCTCTCGGCCCGCGACGCCCCGATCCCGTGGATCGCGAGCGGTTCGCCGATGAGCGTGCCCACGCGCATCCGCGGGTTGAGCGAACCGTACGGGTCCTGGAAGACGATCTGGAATCGTTTCCGCATCCGCCTCAGTTCCCTCGCGCCGAGCGCGGTGATGTCGGTTCCGTCGAACCGCACGGAACCCGCGTCGGGTTCGAGGAGGCGGATCAGGAGGCGACCGAGGGTCGATTTCCCCGACCCCGACTCCCCGACGAGCCCGAGGGTCTCGCCCGAGCGGATCTCGAGGTCGACGCCGTCGACCGCGCGGATCTTCCGGGCGGAGCCGCGAAGCCAATCGGAAGCGACGGAGAACTCCTTGACGAGGCCGCGTCCCTCGACGAGCACGGGGCGCTCCACGCCGGTCACGACTCCTCCCCGTCGTGGAGGAAGCAGAAGACGCGCCGTCCCGGCGACGGGAAGGTCTCCCGGGGCTGGCGCCGGTCGCACGGCTCGAAGCGCTCGGCGCACCGGGGATGGAACCTGCACCCTGGCGGGGGAGAGGCGGCGCTCGCGGCGGTGCCGGGGATCGTCGCGAGCCGCGGGCGCCTTCGGTCGCGCGGCGCGTCGTCCGGACCGAGCTGAGACGCCATGAGGCCGCGAGTGTACGGATGCAACGGCTCGCGGAAGAGATCGCGGACGGGGGCCTCCTCGACGAGGCGGCCGGCGTACATCACGCCGACACGATCCGCGTTCTCGGCGACGATCCCGAAGTCGTGCGTGATGAGGAGGACCGTGAGGCCGAGTTCCTTCTTCAGCCGGCGCAGAAGCGCGAGCACTTGGGCCTGCACCGTGACGTCGAGGGCCGAAGTCGGCTCGTCGGCGATCAGGAGGTCGGGGCCGCACGAGAGTGCGATCGCGAGCATCACGCGCTGCGCCATGCCGCCCGACAGTTCGTGCGCATACGCCTTCGCGATCCGTTCGGGCTCGGGGAGCGAGACGAGACCGAGGAGACGGACCGCCTCCGTCCACGCGTCGCGCCGGGAGAGCTTCCGGTGAATCCGGAGCGCCTCCCCCACCTGCGTCCCGATTCGCATCACTGGGTTCAATGCCGCGGCCGGCTCCTGGAAGACGAGACCGATCCGGGCCCCGCGCACGCGGCACATCTCCTTCTCGTCGAGCGCCGTGAGGTCCCGACCGTCGAAGACGATGCGCCCGCGCTCGATCGTCCCGGGCTCGGCGAGACGCAGGATCGCGAACCCCGCCGTACTCTTCCCGCTGCCGGACTCCCCGACGAGGGCGTACGTCTCGCCACGCGCGACGGAGAGGGTGAGGCCGTCGACCGCACGGGCGGATCCCCCGAGTCCGTCGAAGCGGACCGCGAGGTCTTCGATTTCGAGGAGCGGGGCCACGCGGGCGGATTCTACCTTCGGCGACGCGTCAGAACGCGAACGACTCTCGGAACTCGCCGAAGACCCGCCGCATCCGGTCGGCGATCTCGCCGAGCGTGGCTTCGGCCTCGACGGCGGCGAGGATCCGCGGGACCAGATTCTCGCCCCCGCGCGCGGCCTCCTCGACCGCGGCGAGCGCTCGCCCCGTGGCGGCCGCGTTCCGGCGGGCGCGGAACGAGGCGAGGCGAGCCGCCCGGTCCCGCTCGACGCCGGGGTCGACCCTCAGGATGGGCGGCCTCGAACCTTCCCCCTCCGTGAAGCGGTTGACGCCGACGACGACCGCGTCTTCCGATTCGACCCGTTTCTGCCACCGGTACGCGGCCTCGTGGATCTCGCGCTGCGGGAAGCCTCGTTCGATCGCCCGGACCGCCCCTCCCATCGCGTCGATCTTCTCGATGTACGTCCGCGCCCCCGCCTCGATCGCGTCGGTGAGGCTCTCCACGAAGTACGACCCGGCGAGCGGGTCGATCGTGTCGGCGACGCCCGTCTCGTGGGCGATCACCTGCTGCGTGCGGAGGGCGAGGAGCGCGGCGGCTTCGGTCGGGAGGCCGAGGGCCTCGTCCATCGAGTTCGTGTGGAGCGACTGTGTCCCGCCGAGGACGGCGGAGAGGGCCTGGAGCGCAGTGCGAACGACGTTCACTGCGGGTTGCTGCGCGGTGAGGGTCGAGCCCGCGGTCTGCGTGTGAAACCGGAGTTTCGCGCACTCGGGGTCTTCGATCCCGAACCGGTCCCGAACGATTCGCGCCCAGAGCCGCCTCGCCGCGCGGAACTTCGCCGCCTCTTCGAAGAAATTCGAGTGGCAGTTGAAGAAGAACGAGAGCCGCCGGCCGAACGTCTCGAACGCGAGGCCCCGCGCCATCGCCGCCTCGCAATAGGCGATCGCGTGCGCGAGGGTGAACGCGACCTCCTGGACCGCCGTCGCCCCGGCCTCGCGCATGTGGTAACCGGAGATCGAAATCGTGTTCCAGCGGGGGACCTCCGACGCGCACCAGGCGAAGAGATCCGTCGTGATCCGGAGGGACGGTTCCGGCGGGTAGATGTAGGTGCCCCGCGCGACGTACTCCTTGAGGAGGTCGTTCTGGATCGTTCCCGAAAGGTCCGCGGGGGCGATCCCGCGCCGTTTCGCGACCGCGACGTAGAGCGCGAGGAGGATCGCCGCGGTCGCGTTGATCGTCATCGACGTCGAAACCCGGTCGAGCGGGATCTCGTCGAAGAGCTCCTCCATGTCGTCGAGGGTGGAGATCGCGACGCCGACCTTCCCGACCTCTCCCGCCGCCATCGGGTGATCGGAGTCGTACCCCATCTGCGTCGGAAGGTCGAACGCGACGGAGAGGCCGGTTTGCCCCTGCCCGAGAAGGTAGCGGAAGCGGGCGTTCGTCTCGGCCGCGCTCCCGAAGCCGGAGTACTGCCGCATCGTCCAGAAGCGACCCCGGTACATCGTCGGGTGAACGCCGCGGGTGAACGGGTATTCCCCCGGGAAACCCAGGTCCCGTTCCCCGTCGAACCCCGCGAGGTCGGCCGGTGTGTACAGACGTTCGACCGGGATGTCGGAGGTGGTGCGGAACTCGTTGCG
The DNA here is from genome assembly GCA_964628935.1 of uncultured Acidobacteriota bacterium. GTDB lineage: Bacteria > Acidobacteriota > Polarisedimenticolia > Polarisedimenticolales > DASRJG01 > CAYLHQ01. Next base: position 20,818 of record CAZVOE010000031.1, on the reverse strand, counting down.
GCGCTCGGGGCTTCTGCCCAGCGTCGGCGTGACCCGCCGCGCCTCCCACGCGGTTCGCTTCGGATCGTCGGGACGGCTCATGGCTCCTCCGGACGGGAATTCCGCGGGTACACTACCCGCCCATGCTGCCCACCGTCGAGCGCACACCGGAAGCCGTCCGCCTCGTCGACCAGAGGCGCCTCCCCGTCGAGGAGGTCTATCTCGACCTCACCACGCCGGAGGAGGTCGCGGGGGCGATCCGCGACATGGCCGTCCGCGGGGCCCCGGCGATCGGGGTGACCGCGGCGTTCGGGATCGCGCTCGGGGCGACCGCCGCGCGCTCTCTCCCCCGCCCGGAGTTCGGCCGCCGGATGGAGGCGATCCTCGGCCTCATGGGCCGCGCCCGGCCGACGGCGGTGAACCTCTTCTGGGCGATCGAGCGGATGCGGAACGTCCTCGCGATCTCGCAGGAAGAGGGGGCCTCGAACATCGAGATCGCTTCGCGACTCGAGGCGGAGGCGGCGAGGATCCACGACGAGGACCTCGCGGCGTGCCGGGCGATCGGGGAGCACGGCGAGACGCTCGTACCCGACGGAGGGCGGGTCCTCACCCACTGCAACGCCGGAGGGCTCGCGACCGCGGGGTACGGGACCGCCCTCGGGGTGATCCGCGCCGCGCGCGACGCGGGGAAGACGGTTCGAGTCTGGGCCGACGAAACGCGCCCCTTCCTCCAGGGGGCGCGGCTGACCGCGTGGGAGCTCATGAAGGACGGGATCGAGACGACCGTTCTCGCCGACGTCGCCGCGGCCACCCTCTTGCGCCGGCGGGCGATCGACCTCGTGGTCGTCGGCGCCGACCGGATCGCCGCCAACGGCGACGTCGCGAACAAGGTCGGAACGTATCCGCTCGCGGTCCTGGCGCGGGAGCACGGCGTGCCGTTCTACGTCGCGGCGCCCACCTCGACCATCGATCCCGAGTGCCCCGACGGCTCGGCGATCCCGATCGAGGAACGCGACAGCCGCGAGGTCACCGAGCTCTTCGGCACCCGCGTGGCGCCGCACGGGGTCGGTGTGTTCAACCCCGCGTTCGACGTGACCCCCGGCCGCCTCGTCACCGCGATCGTCACCGAGCGCGGCGTCTTCCGGCCGCCGTTCGGTTTCTGAGAGCGGATGAGAAGAAGTGCCGGTCCCCCGATCGTCCTGCTCGCCGTCCTGGTCGCTGGGGTGACCCTCGCGCACTACCTGACCCCCGCCGAGCACTTCCTGCTCCACAACGTCTACCAGCGCCTTTACTACATCCCCGTCCTCCTCGCCTGCGCGTGGTTCGGCCTCGCGGGGGGACTGGCGACGGCGGCGATCAGCTCGGTCTCCTACCTGCCTCACATCCTTCTTCACTGGAACCACAGCGAGGCGTACCAGGCGAGCCAGATCCTCGAGATCGCGATGTTCGGCGTCGTCGCCCTCGTCGCCGGCCTGCTCTCCGACCGCGAACGAGCCCTTCGGAAGGAGACGGAGGAAGCCGCGGAGGGGCTCCGCCGGGCCGACCGTCTCTCCGCACTCGGCACGCTGACCGCGGGAATGGCGCACGAGATCCGCAATCCCCTGGGGGCGATCGCCGGCGCCGCGGAGATCCTCGAGCAGGACTTCCCGCGCGACCACCCCCGCCGCGAGTTCCTCGACATCCTCCGCCGTGAGATCGCGCGCCTGAACGCGATCGTCGGGAAATACCTCGACTACTCGCGACCGGAGGCGCCGGAGCTGCGGCCGACCGACCTGAACGCGATCGTCCGCTCGGCGGTGGACCTCGTCTCGAAGAGCGCCACGAAGACGCGCGTCGCGTTCCGCACGGATCTCGAGCCCCGCGACACCCGCGTCCTCGCCGATCCCGGGCAGATCCAGCAGGTGCTCGTCAACCTTCTGCTGAACGCCGCCCAGGTGCAGCCGGGGGGAGGCGAGGTCGAAGTCGTCGCCGTCTCGAGGGGGAACGAAGTGGAAGTCTCGGTCCGGGACCGCGGCCCCGGCCTTCCGGATGTGCCCGCGGAGCGCCTGTTCGAGCCGTTCTTCACGACGCGGGACGGCGGCACGGGGCTCGGCCTCCACGTCAGCCGCCGCATCGTCCTGTCCCACGGCGGCCGCCTCGAGGCGGAGAACGCCGAGGGGGGAGGGGCGCGGTTCCGCGTCGTGCTCCCCGCCGCCCCGGGAGACGCCCGATGAGCCCTCCCCGTGGCTCGGTCCTTCTCGTCGACGACGACGAGAGCCTGCGCCGCGTCGCGGAGTATCAGTTGGCGGAGGCGGGGCACCGGGTCGTCGCGAAGGCCTCCGGTCCCGAGGCGCTCGAGGCCTCCCGCACCGAACGCTTCGACCTCCTGCTCACCGACTTTCTCATGCCGGGGATGACCGGGCTCGAGTTGCTCGACCGAATGCGCGCCGCCCGGCCCGAAGTCGTTCCGTTGGTGATCACCGCGCACGGGGACGTCGCGACGGCGGTCCGCGCGATGCAGGCCGGGGCCTTCGACTTCCTCGAGAAGCCGTTCACGAAGGAACGCCTGCTCGTCGCCGTCGAGAAGGCGCTCGAGTACGCGAGGCTCCGCGACGAGAATCGCCGTCTCCGCGCGCTCGCCGCCCGCCCTCCCGCCTTCGCCTCCTTCGTCGGGGCCTCGTCCGCGCTCCGGAGATTCCTCGACGATCTCCTTCTCGCCGCCGACTCCGACGCGACCGTTCTCCTCCTCGGGGAGAGCGGAACCGGAAAGGAGCTGGCGGCGCGCGCGCTCCACGAGGCCTCCCGGAGGAGCGAAGGCCCGTTCGTCGTCGTGAACTGCGCGGCGATCCCAGAGAATCTCGTCGAATCGGAACTGTTCGGCCACCGGAGGGGGGCCTTCACCGGGGCCGTGGAGGACCGCCGGGGGAAGTTCGAGATCGCCGACGGGGGAACGATTTTCCTCGACGAGGTCGGAGAGCTTCCCCCGCCGACGCAGGCCCGGCTCCTTCGCGTTCTTCAGGAGCGGGAGGTCGACAAGGTCGGCGCCGCCGAGCCGGTTCGCGTCGACGTCCGCGTCGTCGCGGCGACCCGGATCGATCTCGAGGCCCGCGTCCGAGAGGGCGAGTTCCGGGAAGACCTCTGGTTCCGCCTGCACGTCGTCCCCCTGCGCATCCCTCCACTGCGCGAGCGTGCCGGGGACGTCCCACTCCTCCTCGAGCATTTCCTGACCCGGTCCGCTTCGCGGCACCGACGTCCCGTCCCCACGCTCGCTCCGGCCGCTCTCGACCGCCTCGAGCGGCACGACTGGCCGGGAAACGTGATAGAGCTCGAGAACTTGGTGGAGCGGCTCGTCGTCCTCGGACGGGAGGGAACGATCGCCGAGGAAGACCTCCCGGCCTCGCTCGGAGGGGGCGGGACGCGGTTCGGCCGCGTGCGGGTCGAGATCCCCCCCGACGGCCTCATCCTCGAGGAGGTCGAGAAAGGGCTCATCGAGGAGGCCTTGCGCCGCCACGGCGGCAATCAGAGCGCGGCCGCTCGCTTCCTCGGGGTCACGCGGCAGACCCTCATCTACCGGATGAAGAAGTTCGGGCTATCCTGATCGGACGATGGCTCTCCGTCTCCGAATCGCTGCGGCGTTCGTCGCGCTCGCTCTCGCGGCCTCCTGCGGCGGGACCCCGGACGGGTGCGTCATGTGCGGCCGCGAGGAATGCACGAATCTCGCCTTCACGATCCGTCTCGCCGGGGGAGGATCGGTCCGAACGTGCTGTCCCCGCTGCGCTCTCCGGTACCTCGAACAGGAGGCGCCCGAGGTCGCCGCGCTCTCCGTCCGCGACTTCGAGACGTCGCGCGATCTCGACGCGTGGGCCGCCGCCTACGTCGAAGGTTCCGACGTTCATCCTTGTTCCGCCGGCCACGCCGGTCCGCCGAAGGACGCGCGCGGCTGCTGCATGACGACGGTGTACGACCGGTGTCTTCCGAGCGCGCTCGCGTTCGCCGACCGGTCGGCGGCGGAGAGTTTCGCGAAGGAGCACGGGGGATTCGTCACCTCGTTCGACCGTCTCGCCCCCGCGGGGTTCCGCCCGCCGATCCCCAGACCTCGAACGCGGCCCTCCTAGGCGGCGTCGAGCGCGGCGGCATCCACGACGCCCGGCCGCAACCCGGAAGAGACGAAGCTCGATCCAAAAGCGCAGCGCCGACTTCGGCGGCTCGACCGATTCTTTCGCGACCCTCCCGCCGGGTTTGCGGGGCCCGCCTGCGGGGCTTTCCGTTCGAGCGGTCCGCCACGATCCTCCGCGGAGTCGAAGGATCGACCCTCTCCCTCGAGATCTTCGGACCTCGATGCCGGTGCCTCGACCAGGTCTCACGCTGCCGGCCGTCTGTCCCATATCCCACACCCGCTGTCTGAGACGGAACGGTGCGGGGGCGGCTTCGCCGGAAAACGGTGAGATCCTCGTCCGGCACGGTGGTTGCCTGGGCCGGGGACGTGCCCGGGACACGCCCCCTCCAACTCGCCTTGTTCCTGGCGGCGATCCCCGCCGCGGCGGGAGAGCCAACGCCCCTCGACCTCGCCGCGCTTCTGGCGGAAGCCGAAGCGGCGGCCCCGTCTCTGCATGCCGCCGCCTCGCGGATCCGCGCGGCCGAGACCCTCCCCTCGCAGGCGGCGGCGCTGCGGGACCCGATGCTCTCGTTCTCGCTCCAGAACGAGAGCCTCGACGCCTTCACGCTGGGCGACAGCCCGATGTCGAACGCGACCTTCACCTGGACCCAGGAGATCCCCTTTCCCGGAAAGCGAGCCCTCCGCGCCGAGGCGGCCCGCGCCGAGCGCGGAATCGCCGTGGCCGACTCCGAGCGAATCCGCCGCGACCTCGTCGCGGCCGTGAAGTCGCTCTACGTCGAACTCCACCGGATCCATCGCGTGCGCGGGCTCGTCGAGGAAAACCGTCGTCTCGTCGTGGTCCTGCGCGACGCCGCGCGGGCGCGCTTCGAGACGGGGGAGGCCCCCCTCGAGGGGACGCTCGGCGCCGGGGCGGAGATCGCACGGATCGACGCCGAACTCGAGGAGCTCGACGGGGAGCGGGCGGAGGCCGAGGCGCGTCTCGCGCGTCTTCTCGGCCGGAGCGACGCCGCCCGCTTCGGCCCCGCCGTCGCCGTGCCGGCGGTGATCCCCTTCGATCCGGACGACCTCCTACGGGCCGCCTCCCTGGACTCGGCCCGCGGGGCCGTCCTCCGCGCCGCCGAGCGGCGGGAGGAAGCGCGCGTCGAATCCCTGAGGCGCGATCTCAAGCCCGACTTCTCGTGGAGCGCCGGGTACGCCTACCGCGGGAGCCTCGACCCGATGGTCATGGGGATGTTCGGCGTCACGCTCCCCCTCTTTCGCGACCGGAAGCAGGTTCAGGCGGTCGCCGCGGCGGAGCGCTCGCTCGAAGCCGTCCGCCACGAGACGAAAGACGCCGCGCTCGAGGCGGAGTCCTTCGTGCGGGAGGCGCTCGCACGCGCCGAAAGCGCCGAGCGCCAGGCGCGCGTCCTCGAGGACGCCGTCCTCCCCCAATCCCGCGCCGCCCTCGACGCCGCGACCGCCGCCTATGCGACCGGCCGCGTCGAGTTCGCGACGATCCTCCCGTACGCCCGCCCGTTGCTGGCCGACGCGCGGCGGATCGAGGACCTTCGCGCGCGGCGCCTTTCCACCCTCGCTCTCCTCGAGCCCGCCGTCGGGCGCGACCTGGTCGCTCCCACGGGAGACCCGTCATGAGCCCCCGCGGACGCAGCGTTCTCGTCGTCGTGTCGCTCGCCGTCCTCGTCGCGGTCGTGGTCCTCGCGTGGGTCTCCATGCGCGGGACGACCCGCGACCACGGCGCGACGACGCAATTCGTCTGCCCAATGCACCCGCAGATCGTGCAAGACCGTCCTGGGAAGTGCCCGATCTGCGGGATGGATCTCGTTCCGGCCTCGCAAGGCGGAGCCGAGGAGCCGCACGAGCGTGCGGCGGGCCCGCAGGGGCTCACCCGCGTGCGACTGACGGAGGCGAAGGCGCGCCGGATCGGCGCACGTTCGGTCCCCGCGGTCCCCTCGCGGTTCGAGCGCTCCGTTCGCGCGGTCGGGAACGTCGTGGTCGACGAGACCCGTCTGCGGCAGGTCCACACGAAAACGGCCGGATGGGTCGAGCGGCTTTGGGCCAACGCGGAGGGGGAAACCGTCCGTCGCGGATCGCCGCTCCTCGAGCTCTACAGCCCCGAGCTTCTGGCCGCGCAGGAGGAGTTCCTCGTCGCGGTCCGCGCGAAGGCGCACCTCGAGGAAAGCGCCCTCCGTGAGGTCGCCGAGTCGGGTGAATCCCTCGTGGCGGCGGCGAGGAACCGCCTGCGACTCCTCGACATGACGGAGGAGGAGATCGCGATTCTCGAGACCTCCGGAAAGGCGAGGCGAACGGTCGTGGTTCCCTCCCCGATCTCCGGAACGATCCTCTCGCGCGGCATCGCCGAAGGCGCGCGCGTCGAGCCGGGGACGCTGCTCCTCGAGATCGCGGACCTCTCGAGAGTCTGGGTTCTCGCGTCGGTCTACGAGTACGAACTCCCGTTCGTTCGGGAGGGGCAGGAGGCGTCGATGTCCCTCCCCTACCTTCCGGGGCGCGAATATCGCGGGAAGGTGACGAAGGTCTACCCGACCCTCGACCCGCAGACGCGGCGCAACCTGGGCGTGGCCTT
>CAZVOE010000031.1:7073-14152 GCA_964628935.1 uncultured Acidobacteriota bacterium | reverse complement strand
CAGACGCGCACCGCGGCCGTGCGGGTCGAGTTCGCGAACCCCGACGGGACGCTCAAGCCGGAGATGTACGCCGAGGTCCGCCTCGTCGCCGATCTCGGGGAGAGGCTCGCCGTCCCCACCGGGGCGGTGATGGAAACGGGGGTGCGGAGCGTCGTTTTCGTCGAGGAGGGGGAAGGCGTCTTCGCCCCCCGCGAAATCGCGGTCGGGCTCCGCTTGCCCGATCGCGTCGAGGTTCTCTCGGGGCTCGAGAGCGGCGAAAGGGTTCTCGCGGAGGGGAATTTCTTCGTCGACTCCGAGTCGAGGCTCCGCGCCGGGCTCGAGTCCGCGGCGGAGCGATGATCGAGCGAATCATCGACTTCTCCGCGCGGCACCGCGTCCTGGTGCTGATGCTGACGGTCGTCGCGGTCCTCTTCGCGGTCCGCGCGATGCGAGCGGTCCCGCTCGACGCGATCCCCGATCTCTCGGACACGCAGGTCATCGTCTTCTCGAAATGGGACCGGAGCCCCGACATCGTCGAGGACCAGGTCACCTACCCGATCGTCGCGTCCCTTCTCGGCGCCCCGAAGGTGAAGTCGATCCGGGGCTTTTCGGACTACGGGTTCTCGTACGTCTACGTGATCTTCGAGGACGGCACGGACCTCTACTGGGCGCGGAGCCGCGTGCTCGAGTACCTCAGCAAGACTCTCCCGCGGCTCCCCGACGGGGTGACGACCGAGTTGGGTCCGGACGCCACGGGGGTCGGCTGGGTCTATCAGTACGCGCTCGTCGATCCGGAAGGGCGCCACGACCCGGCCGACCTCCGATCCTTTCAGGACTGGACCCTCCGGTATTGGCTCCAGGGAGTGGAAGGGGTCGCCGAAGTCGCGTCGTTCGGCGGCTACCAGAGGCAGTACCAGATCACTCTCCGCCCCGAGGCCCTCCTCGCGCGGAACGTCACGGTGCCGCAGGTCGTCGAGGCGGTGCGAAAAGGGAACGACGAGGCCGGCGCGCGCGTGCTGGAGCTTTCCGGCGCGGAGTACATGGTGCGCGCGCGGGGGTACGCGCGATCGATCGAGGACTTCGAGAACCTCGTCGTGACCGCCGACGCGCGGGGCGTCCCCGTGCTCGTCCGCGACGTCGCGCGGGTCGCCGTGGGCCCGGACATGCGGCGCGGCGTCGGCGACCTCGACGGCCGGGGAGACGTCGCGGGCGGGATCGTCGTCATGCGCCACGGCGAGAACGCGCTTCGCGTGATCGAGCGCGTGAAGGCGAAGCTCGAAGAGGTGCGCGGCTCGCTCCCCGAAGGAGTGGAGATCGTCGCGACCTACGACCGCTCCGATCTGATCCGTCGCTCGATCGACGTGCTGAAAAAGGAGCTGATCCTGGCGATGGTCATCGTCAGCCTGGTCATCCTCCTCTTCCTGTGGCACGTCCCGTCCGCGATCGTCCCGATCGTCACGATTCCCGTGTCGGTCTGCCTCGCCTTCATCCCGATGTGGGCGATGGGGATCACGTCGAACATCATGTCGCTCGCCGGGATCGCGATCTCGATCGGCGTCCTCGTCGACGGCGCGATCATCGAGGTCGAGAACGCCTACAACAGGATCCACCGGTGGCAGGCAGAAGGAGGGATCGGGGACTTCCACGAGGTGCGCCTCGAGGCGCTCAAGGAGGTCGGGCCGGCGGTCTTCTTCTCCCTCCTCGTGATCACGGTGTCGTTTCTGCCCGTCTTCACGCTCGTCGATCAGGGAGGACGTCTGTTCAAGCCGCTCGCCTACACGAAGACCCTGACGATGGCGCTCGCCGCCGTTCTCGCGATCACGCTCGACCCTGCGATGCGCATGCTCTTTGCGCGGATCGAGCCGTTCCGGTTTCGGCCGCGAGTTCTCTCGAAGGTCGCGAGCGGCCTGTTCGTCGGACGGTACTACGCCGAGGAGGATCACCCGATCAGCCGGCGGTTGATTCGCTGGTACGAGCCCGTCTGCCGGCTCGTTCTGGACTGGCCGAAACTGACGATCGCGATCGCCGTCGCCCTTCTGTTTTCGACGGTTCCCCTCTATTTCTCTCTCGGCTCGGAGTTCATGCCTCCGCTCGACGAGGGGACGCTGCTTTACATGCCGACGACCCTCCCCGGGATCTCCGTCGCGGAAGCCGCGGCGATGCTCGAGGAGACGGGACGGCTCATCGCCGAGGTCCCGGAGGTCGCGAGCGTCCATGGAAAGGCCGGAAGGGCCGATTCCGCAACCGATCTCGCGCCGTTCTCGATGATCGAGACGGTCATCGTCCTCAAGCCCCTCTCCGAGTGGAGGACGGTCGAACGCTTCTACTCCGACTGGCCGGAGTGGCTCCAGGCGCCCTTTCGCCTCGCTTGGCGGGACCGCATCTCCGGGGACGAGCTGGTCGCCGACCTCGATCGCCGCGTGAGTCTTCCCGGGGTCACGAACTCCTGGACGATGCCGATCCGCACGCGGATCGACATGCTCACGACGGGGATCCGGACGCCGGTCGGGATCAAGATCCTCGGGACGGACCTCGCCGAGATCGAGCGGCTCGGTTCGGAGGTCGAAGCGGTCCTCGCCGGGTTGAGCGGCACGCGGAGCGTCTTCGCGGAGAGGACCGCCGGTGGGTATTTCCTCGATTTCGACCTGAATCGTGAGGCCCTGGCGCGGTACGGGATCACGGTCGAGGACGCGCAGACGGTCCTGATGGCCGCAGTCGGGGGCGAGCCCGTCACGACCACGATCGAGGGGAGGAAGCGTCACTCGGTGAACGTCCGTTACCCGCGAGAGCTCCGCGACAGCGTGGAAGCGTTGCGGCGCGTGCTCGTCCCGACCCCATCCGGCGCGCAGATCCCCCTCGAGCAGATCGCCGACCTTCGGTTCTCGACCGGGCCCGGGATGATCCGGAACGAGAACGGCCTCCTCGCGGGGTACGTGTACGTCGACATCTCGGACCCCGACGTCGGCGGGTACGTCGCGCACGCGAAGGAGGCGGTTGCGGAGGCGGTGCCGTTTCCTCCGGGCACGACCGCCGTGTGGAGCGGGCAGTACGAGAACATGCTCCGCGTCCGCGAGCGGTTGAAGCTCGTGATCCCGCTGACGATCTTCCTCATCTTCCTGATTCTTCATCTGAACACCCGCTCGGCGGTGAAGACGGGGATCGTGCTCCTGGCCGTCCCGTTTTCGCTGATCGGCGCCGTCTGGTTCCTCTGGCTTCTCGACTACAACGTCTCGATCGCGGTCTGGGTCGGGATGATCGCGCTCATGGGGCTCGACGCCGAGACGGGGGTGTTCATGCTCCTCTACCTCGATCTGTCGTACGAAGAGGCGGTGCGCGAGGGGAGGATGCGGAACCTCGAAGACCTCAGGGAGGCGATCGTCCACGGAGCCGCGAAGCGGATCCGGCCGAAGACGATGACCGTCCTCGCCGCCTTCGTCGGCCTCCTCCCGATTCTGCTTTCCCAGGGGACCGGCTCCGACATGATGAAGCGCGTCGTCGCCCCGATGATCGGCGGCCTCGTGACGTCGTTCGTGCTGGAACTCCTCGTGTACCCCCCGCTCTACGAGACATGGAAGCGGCGAAGGGGACATTCCGATTTTTCTTCGCATTCTTAAAGCGGCAGTAACGCGCGGACGGCTGAGGTGCGTTGAACGATTGGAACCAAGAGCGGAATGTCCCCTATCTTGTCCCCGTGAAGATCCTCGCCATCGAATCCTCCTGCGACGAGACCGCCGCCGCCGTCGTCGAGGACCGGACCAAGGTCCTCTCCTCCGTCGTCGCCTCGCAGGACGACATCCACGCGCGGTTCGGGGGGGTCGTCCCCGAGCTCGCCGCGAGGCGTCACGTCGAGCGCGTTCGGCCGGTGATCGAGGAGGCGCTCGCGCGGGCGGGAACGACGCTCGAAGGGATCGACGCGATCGCGGTCACGGTCGGACCCGGCCTGATCGGCTCTCTCCTCGTCGGTCTTTGCGCCGCGAAGGCGATCGCGTGGTATCGGGATCTTCCCCTCCTCGCGATCAACCACCTCGAGGGACACGTCCGCTCCCCCTTCCTCGAGCACGCCGACATCGAATTCCCCGCCGTCGCCCTGGTCGTCTCGGGCGGTCACACGGCGCTCTACCTGTGTCCCGAGGAGGGGATCTACTCGCTGCTCGCCCGCACCCGCGACGACGCCGCTGGCGAAGCGTTCGACAAGGTCGCCAAGCTTCTCGGCCTCGGCTACCCGGGCGGGCCGGTCATCGACCGTCTTTCCGAGGGGGCCGACGAGCGGCGGTTCGACTTCCCCCGAGCGGTGATGAAGAACCACTCCCTCGACTTCTCCTTCAGCGGACAGAAATCGGAAGCGCGCAGACAGGCCCTCGAGCTCGGCATCGCCTACCCCGAGAGGTCGGGAGGGGAGCCGACCGCCCTCGTGCGAGACTTCGTCGCCTCGTTCCAGCGATCCGTGGTGGCCCCGCTCGTGCGGAACACGGTCAAGGCCTGCCGCGAGCACGAGGTCCGCTCCGTTCTCGTCGCGGGAGGGGTCGCGTGCAACCGGCGGCTTCGGCGCGCCTTCCAGGAGGCGGCCCACGAGGAAGGGCTGCGCGTGCACATCCCCTCGCCGAAGTACACCACCGACAACGCCGCGATGATCGCCGCGGCCGCCTTCCTCCACCTCGAGGGAGGACGGTTCGCGCCGCTCACGCAGGGTGCGGACGCCAACCTCCGGCTGGGCGCCTGAGAAGGGCTACTCGCGCCCGTCTTCCCGCTTCCCGAATCTCTCCTCGACCGCCCGCCTCAGGATCCACTCGATCTGGCCGTTGACGCTCCGGAGCTCTTGGGCGGCCCATCGATTGAGGGCCTCCCAGAGCTCCGGGTTCATGCGCAGCAGGAAGGACTTGCGCTCGGCCACCGATCACTTCCCGCTATTGGTAGAGGGTTCCGGCGTTCACGACGGGAGAGGCCGCGCTCTCGCTGCAAAGCACGACGAGCAGGTTGCTCACCATCGCCGCCTTCCGTTCCTCGTCGAGTTGGACCACGTTCTTCTCGGAAAGTCGGGAAAGAGCGAGCTCGACCATGCTGACCGCTCCTTCGACGATCTGGTGGCGCGCGGCGACGACGGCGGCGGCCTGCTGGCGGCGCAGCATCGCCTCGGCGATCTCGGGGGCATAGGCGAGATGGCTGATCCGCGCCTCGATCACGCGGATCCCGGCGCGATCGAAGCGCTCCTGCAACTCCCTTTCGAGCTGGGCGTTGACGTGCTCGGTGCCGCCCCGAAGGGTCATCGTCTCCTGATCGTGGTCCTCGAACGTGTCGTACGGATAGGCCCCCGCGAGGTGCCGCACGGCGGCTTCGCTCTGGACGACGACGTACTGCTCGTAGTCGTCGACGTCGAACGAAGCGCGGTAGGTGTCCTCGACCTGCCACACGACGACCGCGGCGATCTGGATGGGGTTTCCGGCCTTGTCGTTGACCTTCAACTTCTCGCCGTTGAGGTTCCGCGCGCGGAGCGTGATCCGCTTCTTCGAGTAGAAGGGGTTCGCCCACCAGAATCCGTTTTTCTTGACCGTTCCGGTGTACGTGCCGAAGAGCACCAGGACCCGCGCGTCGTTGGGATTGACGATGAAGAGCCCGCTGATGGCGAGGATCGTCGCGAGAAGAAGCATCCCGGACAAGAGCAGCAGCAGCGCCCGCTCGGTCCGTATCGCCTCGACGAAGACCCAGACCGTCGCGATCGCGAGGAGGATGACGAGAAAGAGCATCGGGTAACCCGAGATCACCGTGCGCGCCCGTTCCTGGTTCATGACCGCTCTCCTTTCCTAGGAAGCAATCGTATTGATATCACCAAGATTGCATGCGTCAAGGAGTTTTTTGGAAATGGCGAGAAGATCGACTTTTTCTCCTGCGGGAGGACTTGGTGGGACGGGCGTGACCCGCTACCCTTTGCGGCCGGGAGGAGCCATGGCCCGGACGATCGACCTCTCAGGGAAAACCGCGCTCGTGGCGGGGGTGGCAAACCAGCGGTCGCTCGCGGCCGTGATCGCGGAAACGCTCGCCGAAGGGGGAGCGCGCCTCGTCCTCACGTACGCGGGGGAACGCTTCCGGGAGAACTGCGAGACGCTGGCCGCGCGGTGGCCGGGGACGGTGCTCGTCCCGTGCGACGTGACGAGCGACGAGCAGATCGACGAGGCGTTCGAAGTCGTCGGGAGCCGCGTCGGGGGGATCGATGCCTTCGTCCATTCCGTTGCGTTCGCCCGGAGGGAAGATCTCGAGGGGGAGTTCCGCGCGACTTCTCGGGAAGGCTGGCGGACCGCGCTCGAGATCAGCGCCTTCTCGTTCGTTGCGATGTCCCACCGCGCGGCGCGCCTCATGGAGGGGCGCGGCGGGGGATCGATCGTGACGCTGACCTTCCAGGCCAGCCAGTGGGTCTTCCCGAAGTACAACGTCATGGGAAGCGCGAAGGCGGCGCTCGAGCACGCCGTGCGGCAGCTCGCCTACGAGCTCGGCCCGGGGGACGTGCGGGTGAACGCGATCTCGGCGGGACCGATCCCGACGCTCTCCTCGCGGGGAATCTCGGGCTTCACCGACATCCTCTCCCACCACCGGGAGATCGCGCCGCTCGGACGGGTCATCGAGGCGCGCGAGGTCGGAGACACCGCACTCTTCCTGTGCAGCGAGATGTCCTCGGGGATCACCGGCGCCACGATCTACGTGGACACCGGCTACCACATCATGGGGTACTGATCGCGGCCGCGCGCACGAGGACCGGCCGTTCCGGTATCGCGGAGTTCCCCTCGAGGATCGGCTCGACGCTCCTCGGCGGCTCTCCGATCTTCCCCGTCGCGGACGCGAAAACCTCCCCCCGGCGGAGGATGTCCACCCGGATCGTCGTCGCATCGAGCGGGACCCGCTTGAGCTCGTAACCGCTCCGAAGGATCGCTCCCGCCGCCGCTTCGACTCCGAGGGGAGCGGGCTCCTCACCGGCGGGAACGCAGGGACCCGCCAGGCCCGCGACGGTCGCGCCGAGAACCACCGCCCGAATCGCTCGCGTTCGTTTCATGGCCGCTCTCCTCTCGATCGAAGAAGGGGCCCCGGCGCCGGAACCGTCGGGAGGGTCACCG
>CAZVOE010000031.1:0-7063 GCA_964628935.1 uncultured Acidobacteriota bacterium | reverse complement strand
GGGGCGCGGGGGCCAGGGGGGTCAACCGTCGATTTTCACGATCTGCGTCGAGCCCGCGGTGTGGATCTCCGCGAGTGCGCGCTTTCCGCCCTCGATCCTGTAAAGCACGCGATCGCTTTCGGGTCGAGTCGCGGTCTCGACGATCCGTCCGCTCGCGGTGGCGAGGACCTTTCCGCTGCGGATCACCCGAACCTCGATGGCGCCGCCTCCGGCGTCCTTCCATTGGAGGTCGTACCAGCCCTTCTGGATGGCCTGCCCGCCGATCAGGACGTCCTGGGGGAAGTTGACCTCGCGGGTGTCGACGGCGAGGAGCGGCGTGGCCGCGAGGGCCAGCGCGAAGAGAACCGTGAACGCGATCCGGGCCCGACTCGTCATGGCGTTTCCTCCTTCATACGCGTGGAGAAGTACGCCATCGGCCGGTTGACGTTCGTAACCGAACGGTAAAAGCCGGACGAGCGGTCTCGGGCGAGCGGCGAACGGCTGCGAATCCGCCGCGAACGAATCAGGCTCCGGGGTGGGTTTCCTCTTCGATCTGGTCGATCAAGAGGTCGAGGTCGGGGACGATCACTTCTCGCGTTCCGAACTTCGCGATCCCGGCGTCGTGGAAATCCCGGATCATCCGGGAAAGGCTCTCCGGCCGGGCGCCGAGCATCGCCGCGAGGTCGCGGCGCGAAAGGGGAAGCTCGATCGTGATCTGCCCCCGTTCGTCGACCTCGGCCGAGCGGTCCTTGAGCACGAGGAGGATGTGGGCGAGCCTCGCCCGGAGGGGGAGGGTGAGGGCTCGCACCCGCTCCTCCTCGGAACTCTGGAGGTCCTCGGCGAAGCGCCGGAGGAAGGCCATCCCGACGGCCGGGTTGCGCTGCAGGAGTTGACGGACCGCCGCCTTGTCGACGAAGCAGACCCGGCAGGTGGTCAGGGCCTCGGCCGTCACGTTGTACGGACCCCCGGAGAAGTACGCGAGATAGCCGAGGGTGTGCCCCGCGCCGAGCATGCCCACGACGACCGACCCCCCTTGGGAATCGGACTTCCGGAGGGTCACGGTTCCATCCTCGATGCAGTGGATCCCCAGACAGGTGTTCCCCTCGTAGAAGACCACCTGTCCCGGCTCGTAGATGTTGCAGGTCTTGGCCCGATCGAGGACATCCAGGTCGTCGGGGGCGAGGGCGCACCACTCGCTCTGTTCCCGGGCCTGACAGGCGAAACAATTCGCCGGCCGAAGGACGCGGAGGCGGCCGAGATTCTTCGATTCCCCGGTGGGCACGCCGCCCATTGTGGACACGGACTTGACCTTCATCAAGCCCGGACCTGAGGATCGTCAAGGTCAACCCGCCGGTGGTCGGATAAGGTCCCCCGGCCCGGGGGAACCGAACGTGAGGCCGATTTCGCGAGAAATGGCGGTCGAACAGGCCCGTCAGATCGCGTTGCTGGAGTCCTTCCAGGACGTGATTCGGGTCCGGGCCCAAGTTGGACAGTACGTCTTTTACTCACGCCACTTCCCGCCGGGCCTGTTCCTCGTCCTCGACGGGGCGGTGGCCGTGCTTCGGGGAGCGGGCCGCGAGGACCTTCCGGCGCTTGGAACCCAGGACGCCGCCGGGGGAGCGTTCTTCGTCCCGACCCTCGAGGAACTCGAAGAGCCTGCCGGGGCGGGGGTCGTGGTGGAGCGCGAGGCGGAGATGCTCTTCATTCCCAGGAGCCTCGCCTTGGGCCCCACCGCCGTCCGCCGCTTTCTCGAGAACGAGGGGCGTTTCCCCGCCCTGTCCTTGCGCTGAGCCGACCGAGGAGGAGGGTTCGACCCGATGACGACACGGATCGAGACGTTCACCTACGACGACGCCATCGTCCGAAAATTCCTGCTCGCGACTTTGGTCTGGGGCGCGGTGGGGATGCTGGTGGGCGTCCTCGTCGCCATCCAGCTCGCCTTCCCGGCGGCGAACCTGGGTCTCCCCTGGACCTCCTTCGGGCGCCTCAGGCCGCTCCACACCAACGCGGTGATCTTCGCGTTCGCCGGGAACGCGATGTTCACCGGGATGTACTACTCGACCCAGCGCCTCCTGAAAACCCGGATGTTCTCGGACCTCCTCAGCGCGCTCCATTTCTGGGGCTGGCAGGCGATCATCGTCGCCGCCGCCGTGACGCTGCCACTGGGCTTCACGACCTCGAAGGAGTACGCCGAGCTCGAGTGGCCGATCGACATCGCGATCGCGCTCGTGTGGGTGATCTTCGCCGTCAATTTCTTCGGAACCCTCGCCCGGCGCCGGGAACGTCACATCTACGTGGCGATCTGGTTCTACATCGCCACGATCCTCACGGTCGCTCTCCTCCACATCTTCAACAGCCTCGAGGTCCCTGCCGGGCTCTTCAAGAGTTACTCGGTGTACGCCGGGGTCCAGGACGCGTTCATGCAATGGTGGTACGGGCACAATGCGGTCGCGTTTTTCCTGACCACGCCCTTCCTCGGCCTCATGTACTACTTCATGCCGAAGGCCGCCGACCGCCCGGTCTTTTCGTACAAGCTCTCGATCCTTCACTTCTGGTCGCTGATCTTCATCTACATCTGGGCCGGGCCCCACCATCTCCACTACACGGCCCTCCCGTCGTGGGCCGCGACCCTCGGGATGCTCTTCTCGCTGATGCTCTGGATGCCCTCGTGGGGCGGCATGGTGAACGGCCTGCTGACGCTTCGCGGCGCCTGGCACAAGGTCGCCGACGACGCGATCCTGAAGTTCTTCGTCGTGGCGATCACCTTCTACGGGATGTCGACCTTCGAGGGGCCGCTTCTCTCGATCAAGAGCGTCAACTCGCTCTCCCATTACACGGACTGGACGATCGCTCACGTGCACGGCGGCGCGCTCGGCTGGGTCGGGTTCATGACCTTCGGCATGGCGTACTGGCTCATGCCCCGCCTGTTCCAGACGAAACTCTGGAGCAACCGCCTCATGGAGGTCCACTTCTGGACCTCCACCGTCGGGATCCTCCTCTATGTGCTCCCGATCTACGCGGCCGGGCTGACCCAGGGGCTCATGTGGCGCGCGTTCGACGAGACGGGGCGTCTCGCCTACGGAGACTTCATCGAGACGACGATGCGCCTCATCCCGATGTACTGGTTCCGTGTGCTCGGTGGGCTCTTTTACGTCGGCGGGACCGCCCTGTGCATCGTGAACCTGGCGAAAACCTGGGCTTCTCGGCCTTCGAGGTACGAGGTGCCGGTCCACGAGGCCCCCGCCCTCTCTCGAGCCTACACGGACCCGACGCCCGTCCCGTCCTATCTCCAACGCGTCAAGGCACCGGTCGCCGGCCTCGCCTACACGATCGAACGGTTCGTGGACGCGACCTGGCATCGGCGGTGGGAGCGCCTTCCGCTCGTCTTCAGCGCTTGGGTCGCGGTGGCGGTCATCGTCGCCTCGCTCTTCGAGATCATCCCGACGTTCCTGATCAAGTCGAACGTTCCGACGATCGCCTCCGTCAAGCCGTACACCCCCCTCGAGGTCGTCGGACGGGACCTCTACATCGCCGAGGGTTGCAACAACTGTCACTCGCAGATGGTTCGGCCGATCCGCGCCGAAACCGTCCGCTACGGCGAGTACGGGAAACCCGGGGAGTTCGTGTACGAGCACCCGTTTCTGTGGGGATCGCGCCGCATCGGACCCGACCTCCAGCGGGTCGGAGGGAAGTACCCGAACCTCTGGCACGTCCGCCACATGGAGAACCCGCGCTCCACGACGCCCCAGTCGATCATGCCGCCGTATCCGTGGATGCTCACCGAACGGATCGACTTCGATGGCATTCCCGCCAAGCTTCGCGCGATGCGCGCGGTCGGCGTCCCCTACTCGGACGCCGAGATCTCCGGCGCCGCCGCGTCGGCCCGAGAACAGGCGCGCACGATCGCGGACGACGTCGCCGCCCAAGGGGGCGCGGCGGGGCTCGAGGACAAGCAGATCGTCGCCCTGATCGCCTACCTTCAGCGGCTCGGCCAGGACCTCAAGGCCCACCCGCCTCCCGGCGCGCCCGCTGCGGAAGCGCCGCCTGTGACCGCCTCCGCCGGAAGCGGCGGAGGCGTCGGAGGAGACAAGTGAGCCTCTCGGAGATCATGTCTCACGCTGGGCTCGAGGGGTGGGCGGAGGTCGGGCTCGTCCTCTTCCTCGCCCTCTTTCTCGGGATCCTCGTGTACACGTTCCGCAGACGCAATCAGGCCACGTTCGACCGCGCGAGCCGCATGCCGCTCGACGACGCGCCGACCAAGTCGGAGGAGCCGCGCCGCCATGACTGAAATGAGCGAACGGGACAAGCTGTTCGAGCACGAGTACGACGGGATCCGCGAGTACGACAACCCCCTCCCCGGGTGGTGGGTCTTCCTCTTTTGGGCCACGATCGTCTTCTCGGTTCTCTACTTCATCTACTACCATTTCGGTCACGGCGAGTCCGAGACGGCGCAGTACGAGCGGACGATGCTCGCGCACTACGCGCTCCTGGCCGAGCAGATCACGAAGGCCGGCCCGATCACGGACGACACGATCCGCGGCTTCCAGCAGAAGCCCGACATGATGGCGGCGGCGGCGAACCTCTTCCAGACGAAGTGCGCGGTCTGT
Organism: uncultured Acidobacteriota bacterium; assembly: GCA_964628935.1. Classification (GTDB taxonomy): domain Bacteria; phylum Acidobacteriota; class Polarisedimenticolia; order Polarisedimenticolales; family DASRJG01; genus CAYLHQ01. The sequence continues at coordinate 2,477 of CAZVOE010000031.1, read as the reverse complement.
CACGGCACGCAGGCCCAGGGAAACATCGGCCCCAACCTCACGGACGACTATTGGCTCCACGGAGGCCGGCCGACCGATCTCTACCGGGTGATCTCGGAGGGAGTCGTGGAGAAGGGGATGATCTCCTGGAAGACACAGCTCGGCCTCGGCGACATGCTCGCGCTCGCGGCGTACGTGGGCACGCTCCGGGGAACGAACCCCCCGAACGCGAAGGCCCCGCAGGGAGAGAAGATCGAAATCGAAGCGATCTCGGCCGAAAGACCCGGCGCTTCGACCTCCGCGGCAGCCGAAACCGCTCCGCCCGCCGTCGGCGTCGCCCCGTGACGGAGGCGTTCCCATGACGGTCGCGACACCGGCTCCGCCCACACCGCCCGAGCGCGTGCTACCCACGCTCAACAAGGATGGAACGAGGCGCTGGCTCCGCCCGAAAGTCGCGAAGGGGCCGTTCTGGCGACGGCGACTGGCGACTGCCTGCGCGCTCATCGCCCTTTTCACCGTCATCCCCTACCTCCGGGTGAACGACAAGCCGATCGTCCTCTTGGACGTGGTGCATCGACGATTCACCCTTTTCGGCACCACGTTCCACCCGACCGACACCGCGCTCTTGATGCTGCTCCTCCTCGCCGTCTTCGTGACGATCTTCCTGCTGACCGCGATCCTCGGCCGCGTGTGGTGCGGTTGGGCCTGCCCGCAGACGGTCTACATGGAGTTCCTCTACCGGCCCATCGAACGGTGGATCGAAGGAACTCGTGCGAGACAGCTCAGGCTCGACGTGGAGGGCCCGAACGCCCGACGATTCGTCAAGAATGCCGTCTTCCTCGCCGTCTCCATGTTCCTCGCGCACACGTTCCTCGCGTACTTCGTCGGCGTGGAGTCGCTCGCTCGCTGGGTGACTCGCTCCCCCTTCGAGCACCCGGCCGCGTTCCTGGTGATGGCGGGGACGACCGCCCTCATGTTCCTCGACTTCGGCTGGTTCCGCGAGCAGGTCTGCCTCGTCGCGTGTCCGTACGGTCGCTTCCAGTCCGTGCTGCTCGACCGTAGATCGCTGATCGTCGGCTACGATCCGCTTCGCGGCGAGCCCCGCGCTCCGCTCAAGGGGAGAACGACCGAGAAGGGGGACTGCATCGACTGTTCCGCCTGCGTGATCGTCTGCCCGACCGGGATCGACATTCGCGACGGCCTGCAGATGGAGTGCATCCACTGCACGCAATGCATCGACGCCTGCGACGCCGTCATGGAAAAGGTTGGGAAGCCGAAGGGCCTCGTCCGTTACGGCTCCCGCGACGAGTTCGAGGGGAAACCCCGGAAGATCCTCCGGCCGCGGGTGGTGCTCTACCCGGCCCTCCTCGTCGTGATCGTCGGGGCGCTCGGCTGGGCGCTCGCCCACCGTTCGCCCCTCGACGTGACGGTGCTCCGCGGGCTCGGCGCCCCGTACGCCGTGCTGCCCGGCGGACAAGTCTCGGGACCGATCCGCGTGAAGGTCGTGAATCGGAGCGGCGCGGAGCGGCGCTACACCGTCTCGATCGCGGAGCCTCCGGGACTTTCGCTGATCGCTCCGGTCAATCCGTTCACGCTCGGGGACGGCCGAACGGAGACCTCCGGGATGTTCGTGAACGCCCCAGCGAGCGCGTTCCGAAACGGGCTCCTCGAAATCGTCGTCCGGGTCGAGGACGACTCCGGATTCGTCGAGGAAATCCCCTACCGGCTTCTCGGTCCTTCGCGAGGAGGGGAACCTTGAAGCGAGGCTGGTACTGGCCGCTCCTCATCGTCGTGCTTCTCTTCGTGGGAGGCATCGGCCCGAACCTGATCCTCCTCGCGATCGCGACCGGCGACCCGTCGTTTTCGGTCGAGCCCGACTACTACGAGAAGAGCCTGCGCTGGGACGATCGCCTCGCCCAGGAGCGACGCAACGCGGAGCTCGGCTGGACCCTCGGGATCGCGACGAGACCCGGCGCTCCCCCCGAAGGCGGGGTCGAGCTGACCGCGCGCCTCGCCGACCGGTCGGGAAGGCCGCTCGAAGGGGCGACGGTCACCCTCGAGGCGTTCCACAACGCTCGAGCGAGCGAGGTGCTCGCGCTCTCGCTCCGCGAAGCCGGGGGGGGCTCGTACGGCGGCCGCCTCCTCGCCCGGAGGCCCGGGCTCTGGGAGTTCCGCTTCGTCGTGAAGCGCGGCGGTGAGGTCTTCACGCGCACCGTGGTGGAGGACGTGTGGCCGGGGATCTGATCTCCCTCTGCGCGGCGGTTCTCGGAGCGAGCCTCTTGGGCAGCCTTCACTGCGCAGGAATGTGCGGCGGGCTCGTCGCGTTCGCGTCCGGGGCCGAGAGCGGGGGCCCTCGCGGCGGACGCGCGGCCCGGCACACCGCCTACCACGGGGGGCGTCTCGCCGCGTACGCGCTCCTCGGGGCGGTCGCGGGAGCTCTCGGCGCCGCCCACGATATCGGGGGGAGGCTCGTCGGCGTGCAACGCGCGGCCGCCCTC
>CAZVOE010000030.1:0-29817 GCA_964628935.1 uncultured Acidobacteriota bacterium | reverse complement strand
CGTCGAGTCCGTGCAAAAGACGACGACGTCGGGCGGGCAAGCGATGCTCGGCGCCGTGAAGTCGGCGGTCGCATCGACGATCGTCGTGTCGGGCACGGAGGAGACGAGCCCGTCGTTCACGACGAGGCTGACCTCGAACACTCCCTTCGGGAACGTCACGAGCGGCATGACGCCGGAGGCGGCGCCGCCCCCTTCTTCGAACCCGCCGGTCCAAGAGTAGGTCAGCGGATCATCGTCGGGGTCGCACGAGCCGCTCCCGTCGAGGGTGGTCGGAACTCCGCACTCCGCGTTCTGATCGGGCCCGGCGTCCGCCGTGGGGGCGTGGGCGGCTCGAAACTGCTGGACGGTCGTGCGCGTGTTGTTCAGGGTCGTGCGGTTGTCCGCCGCGTCGGAGTCGCCTTCGCCGATTCCCATCGGGTCGCCGCCGTAGGTCAAGTCGGGATTCGACCAATACTGCAGGCGGGTGCAACTCGTCCCGGCGTCTTCGCAAGCGTCGTCATAGGCCATGATCGTGCGCCAGGCGTCCTCGACGTTCACGAAGCCGTGGTTGTAGTCGTAGGGCGAACCGTCGGTGTCGTCGACGAACCGATCGTGCCGGGCCCCCATGTTGTGACCGTTCTCGTGGGCGAACGTGTGATTCCCGACCGCGCAGGAGAGTTTCACGACGTTGAAGCCGCGATCTTCGAACGAGGGGTCCACGGGGTCGAGGATGTATGCGTACCCGCACCAGTCGCCGCTCGCGGTGAAGAGGCTGACCAGATCGGCCCCATAGGTATCGCGCAGTGCGTGGACACCATCCATGAAGCCGTCGCCGGGGTCTCGAAGCCGGTCGCGGTCGAGCACGGTGTCGCCGCTTTCCTCGTAGTCGACCTGCGCTGCGTGGACGAGTCGCATCCTCTGGACGATCCCGCTGTTCGCGTACGACTGGTTCGCGTCGTCGATCGCCGCCTGGATCGTCCCGAGGATGTCGCCCGGGGTCGCGTCGGCGTCCGCCGTGTACACGACCATCATGTCGATGAAGTCGTCGGGGCCGCAGACGGCGGCGAGTGCGGGTGCGACCGGCGCGGCGGACCGCATCCCGATCTCGGGCGCCTCCGGGTCCGGCGGTTCATCCGGAGGGTACCCCGCCTGGTCGATCTCGCGGATCGCGCTCCGGGTCTCGCCGTCCAGGGCGACGATGTCGAAGACCCCTTCGGGGCCCTGCACGAACCCGGTCAGGTTCCCGTCGCGGGCGACGAGGATCACGCTGCCGGTGCGGTCGCCCGCGAAGCGCCCGAACCAGGTCCAACTCGCCCGGCCTCGCCGCTCGAAGCGGTCCCGGAGGGCGACGATCCGCACGTCCTCGAACAGGTTCAGGAGAACCGCGCCGGCGCCCGCTGGCTCTTCGGAGTCGGCGACGAGCTCGAGGTCGGGGTTCCCGAAGCCGAGGCGCGCCACCTCGGGTCCCGACAAAGCCTTGATTACCTCGTCATCCGGGGACGGAGCGGGGGCGAAGAGCGGGGACGGCGCGGGGGCCTGGGCCGTCGCGGGGGGTGCGGCCATCAGGACCCACATCGCCAGAAGCGCGAACGCGGCGCGGGACCTCCGGGTCGTCGTCATCCTCGATCCTCCACGGAGAACGGTGGTTGCCCCACTCGAAGCAACGTCGCTGCCAGGTTCCGGAAGGAGTGTTTTCCTCGATCCGGCCGTTCGGGAAACGAATTCGTCCTCCCCCCCTCTCGTCTCGTAACGTTGCACGGGGAGCCTCCGGGCCCAAGATTCTGGGGAGCCGGGACCGGTGCGGTCCCGGGGGGGTGCGGACTTGCAGGTCGGGGCGGCGCCGGAGGCCGGGATCCAGGACGATCTGCGCGCCAGCGAGCTTCGCGAGTGGCAACTCTGGTTCCTGACCCTCGGGCTTCTCGTACTCGTCGGGTCGGGCGCAGTCGTGGGGTTCTACTTCGTGCTCGACGAACGGCTGGGGAACGAAGCCGCCGGGCAGGCGGCCACCCGGCTCCTCGGCGCGCTCGGCCTCCTGATCGTCCTCTTCTGCGCCTATATCCTCCACGTCCGGACGACCGTCTCGCGGGTCAAGCTGTTCCTGAACGAGATCAACGGAATGGCGACCGGGAACCTCGAGGTCCACGAGTGTCTCGGCGCGATCACGGACGGGATGGCTCGAACATACCGGGCTCCTTTCGCTCGCATCCTCGTGGTGCGTACGAACGAACCGGCCGTGGAAATCGTGTCGACGCGCGCAGCGGGAACGACTGCACCGAGACCCGCGGACGGAACCTCGCTCGCGTTTCACGAACTTCCGATCCTGCGCGGCGCGCTCGAGTCGTTCCGTCCCGTCAGGGTCGCCTCGAGCGACCTCGCCTCGATCCCTTCCAGCCACGTCGAGCGGACGGTGCTCACGGGCGACGTCGGCGGGACCGGTCCCGTCCTGATCCTCCCCCTCCGCACCCGAACGCGGACGGTCGGTCTCGTGATCCTGGGCCTCAGAAGGGGGCTTTTTCGGAACGAGGTCCCGCATCGGATCCTGTCGACCGCCCACACGCTCGCACGCCATGCGGGGAAGGTCGTCGAGGAGGTCATTCGGAAACGCGAGGCGATTCGGGACCCGCTGACCGACCTCTTCAACCGAAGGTACTTCAAGGAGCGGGTCGTCCAGGAGATCGAACGCGCCGCGAGAGAGGGTTCGTCCCTCGCGATCCTCCTGTGCGATCTCGACCACTTCAAGGCGATCAACGACACCCTGGGGCACGCGTACGGGGACGAAGTCCTGAAGGCGGTCGCGGTCGCGATCCGGGGAGCCACGCGGGGGACGGATCTCCACTTCCGCTGGGGCGGGGACGAAATCGTGGTCGTTCTCTCCAAGACCTCGACCGACGGCGTGCTGATCGCGGCGGAGCGGATCCGCTCCGCGATCCTTTCGTACGCGGCGCGGGAACAACTCCGACTCGACGCGAGCATCGGGGTGGCTCTCTATCCGCAGCACGGCACGGACGAGGATGAGCTGCTCCGCGCGGCCGACCTCGCGATGTACGTCGCCAAGAAGAGCGGAGATCGGGTGCGGGTCGGCGTGGACGACTACGCGATCGACGAGCGTTGCGTCCAGTTCGTTCATCAGCCGATCGTCGATCTGGCGAACGGGACCGTCTTCGGACACGAAGCCTTCGCACGGGATCCACGAGGCTCTCTCTCGCCCGTCGAGATGTTCAAGAAGTATCATTCGGTGGGCCAGCTCGGTCGTCTCAAGCGTGACATCTTCGCCATGCAGGTCGAGCAAGCCCGCTCCGCGGGGGTCGAGCGGCTGTTCGTGAACGCCGATGTCGACTTCTTGAACCGCACGGACCCCGTCCCGATTCCCGAGGGACTGCGCGTGATCGTCGAAATCTCCGAGCTCGACGCGAATCCGAGGGCCGACGACCGCATCGCCGCGATCGAGCGCTGGCGCGCCGCCGGATACGGCTTCGCCCTCGACGACTTCGGGGCGGGCTACGTGTCCCTTCCGCACCTCGCCGTGATCCGGCCGGAGTTCGTGAAGATCGACCGGTCGAGCGTCGTCCATGCGACGGAGTCCCCCAAGTATCGGGAGTTCCTGCGCCATCTCGTGCGCGCGGCGGCCGAGTTCACGACCCACGGAATCGTCGCCGAGGGGATCGAGCTCGAGACCGAGCTCGAGGTCGCGCGCGAGCTCGGCGCCGGCTACGCCCAGGGGTACCTGCTCGGGAGGCCGGAGGGGATCCCCTCGGGCGGGAGCCGTCGGCACGAAGGCGGATCCCCCGACGTCGCTTGACCTCGGGGCTCCGCTCCCGTACCGTCCCGCGCCATGAGCAAGAGGCTTTCGGTCTCTCTCGTCCTCGCGCTCGCCGCGACCCTCCCCGCCGCGACGGTCGAGCCGGTTTCCGCCGCCGGCTTCGATCGCCTCACGTTCCTCATCGGATCGTGGGGATCGTCGGGCGGTGACCGAAGTGCGGTTTTCGCTCGGGAGGACGGGGGCTTCCCACAGAGGATCGTCTACCGCCTCGACGACGAGGGAATTCTCCACGCCCGGATCGAGGGCGAAGACCGCGGGAAGCCGCGGGCGGAGGAGTGGCGCTGGAAGCGGGTGGAGGCTCCCCTTCCGAGAGCATCCGGAGATTGATCGCGGCCTTGTAGTCGCCCGGGTCGAGGGCAAGCGCCGTTCGATACGCCTCCTCCGCCTCCTCGATGCGCCCCTCGAGGGCGTACGCCCAGCCGAGGTTCGTGAAGGCGCGCCCGTTCCAGGGAGACTTCCGGGCGACGTCTTCCCAGAAGACGACCTCGTCCGCGTAGACTCGGTTGCGGACGTGCGTCCCGATCGCGAGCGCGACGATCAGCCCCCCTGCGAGCCATGCGCGTAGCCGCGGTCTCCAGCCGCGAATGGCCCACGCGAGAAGCCAGGCCGGTCCGGCAAGCGCGAGGTACAACTGGCGGTCGTTGGCGACGTCGAGCCGGGCGACCAGCGAGTTCGTCGGGGCGAGCCAGAGGAAGAACCACAGGATGCCGAACCCCCACTCCGGGCGCCGTCGAAGCAGGAGAAACCCGGCCCCGACGACGGCGAGGATCGCGAGCGTCGGCAAGAACCATCCGCCCGCGACGGGAAGCGCGGGGTCGGCGTTGAGACGGTCCCACCGAACGATCTGACCGGCGAGGTACGCGACACCGCGGGACTGCACCCGGAGATTCTCGAGCGCGCCGCGCGTTTCGAGCGAGGTGTCGAGAAGCCGCCGGTAGGTCGGGCTCCCGAGGAGCGCGGCGACGAGGAGCGCGAGGGCGACTCCGTGGCCGGCGAGATCGTGGAGCCGGAAGGGCCGCTTCGCGTCGACGGCGGCGAGGAGCGCAAGGGCCAGGGGAGCGACGATCGCGGTCTCCTTCGTCGCGACGGCGCAGGCGAAGAGGAACGGGGAGAGCCCGTGAACCCACAAGGCCCTTCCGCTCTCGCGCCCGAGCGTCCACGCGAGCGCGCTCGCGAGGGCGAAGAGCGCGGAGAGAGAAGTGGAGCGTCCGGAAGCGTAGGTGACCGCCTCGGTCTGGACGGGGTGGAGCGCGAAGACCGCCGCGACCACGAAGGGAAACGAACGCGCTTCGACGCCGCGTGCGCGGCCGAGGCGGCCCGCGAGGGAGAAGACGAGCAGGACGTTCGCCGCATGGATCGCGACATTCCAGAGGTGGAATCCCCGCGTTCCGCCCCCCGCCTCGTGGTTGAGCGCGTAGCTCAGCTTCAGGAGCGGGCGGATTCCCGGAAGCGCGTGCCACCACGCGTCCACCGACTGCACGCGAGGATCCCCGACGATCACGTTCCAGTCGTCGAACTGGAACGCCGCCCCGATCGCGTTGGCGTAGGCCGCCGCGACCGCCGCGATCAGGAGGAGGGGATAGGCCGCCGGCCGCATTCCGCAAACGCCTTCTCGATCAGCGCCGCCGCCGCCCACCAGCGGTCCGGGGCGTCGAGTAGGATCGCGACGACCCTGCAGCCCTTCCGCTCCGCGAGAGCGACCACGCACTTCCCCGCCTTCGTCGTATGGCCCGTCTTGACGCCTCTAACCCCCTCCACGCGGCCGAGGAGGGCGTTCGAGGACTCGATCGGAAACCGGCGCCCACCGAGCGTCGAGACGGTCGTGCGCTCGGTCGCGACGAGCTTCGCGAACTCCGGATGAGCGAGCGCCGCCTCGGTCAGACGCAGGAGGTCGCGGGCGGTCGACGTCTGGCCGGGCGCGTCGAGGCCGGTCGGGTTGGCGAACCGTGTCGAGGTGAGTCCGAGATCGGCGGCGTGCGCGTTCATCTCGCGAACGAACGCGGGGACAGAGCCGGCCTCGTGCACGGCGAGGGCGACCGCGGCGTCGTTCGCGGAGCGCACGAGCATCGCCGCCATCAGGTCGCCGGCACGCATCCGCTCCCCCTTGCGAAGTCCGAGACGGGCCCCCGGCACCTCCTGCGCGGCCGACCCGACCGTCACGACCGCGTCGGGATCCAAATCGGAGTCGAGCAGGACGAGGGCGGTCATGATCTTGGCGAGCGAGGCGGGAGGACGGGGGAGGTCTGCGGAACGCTCCCAGATCACCTCCCCGTCGACGGCGACCACGTACGACGAGGCGGCCTTCGGGAACGGATCGAGCAGGACCAGGGACATTCCGATTCTTCTTACAAAGGCTCTATTCATCGCCTCTCCCGCTGCGGCGGGATATCGGAATTGGAACAAGAAGCGGGATGTCCCCTATCGGCCCAGGAGTCCCTTCAGGGCCTTCTTCGTCTTGGATTCCTTTTTCTCTTCCGGCGGGGGCTGCGCCGCCATCGCCTCGGCGGCGTACGTCATGCAGAAGCCTCGGAGGTCGGCCTCGGGGATCGCGGTGAACTTGCGCCCCGCGCACTCCGCCTCGGCGAGCGCCTTGGCCTCGGCGGGACATCGCTCGGTGAGGAACGTGTACGAGCGATTCGCCCGCGCGGTCTTGCAGACCCTGTTTCGGACCTCCTCCGGGTCGACCCCGCAGAACTCGCTCGCCTTGGCGAGCTGCGGGCTCTCTTCCGGGGTGCGACCCGCCACCCCAGCGAACCCTTTCTCGGTCTCGAGCGCCGCACAGAGAGCGGCCTTGTGCTCGGGAGAGGAGCACATCGAAGCGGGCGGGACGAACATGTCGATCGCGACGCCGGCGGCGGCTTCCCGGCACATGCGCGCAACGGCCTCGTTCTGATCCGCCGCTGCCTGTTCCGCCTGCCGCTCGATTGCCGCGATCTGCCGCGCCGTCTCGCCGTAGTCGCAATCCCCGATGCGCTTCCCGCTCATCTTCATGACCATCGTGCCCTCGGAGGAGCGGATCGTCATCGCTCCCCGATACGACTCCCGCCCCTCGAAGGTCATCTCCCCGGTCCCCGTCGTGCCGTCCTTGCACCGGATCGACCAGGTCGCTTTCGATCCGCTCATCCTCCACTCGACGGCCTCGCAGCTCTCGTCCTGCATGGCACCGGGGGGCTCGGTCCACTGGTCCCCCTTGGGAGAACAGAATCGCTGTGTCATCGGAGGCATGGCCATCGACTCCATTCCCTCCGCCGACATCTGAACCGTGCTCTCCCAGAGGTCGCCCGGGATCCTCTCCGCCGCCGCCCCTCCCGTGCCGGACAGTACGATCGCCGACGCCAGCGCCGAAACGAGACGAACGCCGCTCATCCTCCACCTCCGCGCTCAATATACGGGGAGTCTTCGAGCCGAGGGGACCCGATCAGTACCCCGCCCGCTTGTCCACGACGTTTTCGAGGGGCTTCCCGGCCCCGAAGCGCTTGATGTTCTCCCGGAGAATCTCCCACCGCCGCCGGTCGGTGAGTTCGGCATCGCTCGAGACGTGCGGCGTGACGATCACGCGCGGATGCCGCCAAAGGGGGTGATCCGCGGGAAGTGGCTCGGGATCGGTGACGTCGAGGCAGGCGCCGCCGAGGCGGCCGGAGTCGAGGGCCGCGAGGAGCGCCCCGGTGTCGACGACTTTTCCCCGTCCGACATTGATCAGGATCGCCCCCGGCTTCATCGCGTCGAACGCCGTCTTTCCGAAGAGCCCGCGTGTCTCCTCGGTGAGCGGCACGCAGACGGCGACGACGTCGGCTTCGGGGAGCATCGAGAGGAGGTCGCCGGGAGACCCGACCCGTTCGACGAAGTTCGGCCCGGGAGCGTCGCTCTTCCGGGTCGCGAGAACGCGCATGCCGAAGCCGTGCGCGCGTTTCGCGACCTCCGTTCCGATCCCCCCGAGTCCCACGACGAGCATCGTCCGTCCCTCGAGGGCGATGGGGCGCACGGACGAGCCTCCCCGCTCCCACTTCCCCTCGGCCTGATTCGCGAGATGGAACCGCAGATCGCGGGTCAACGTGAGGAGCATCGCGAAGACGTGGTCGGCGATCGCGGGGCCGTGCACGCCGCGCATGTTCGTGAGGACGATCCGGTCGTTCTCGACGAGTTGGGGCACTCCCATGTAGCGGTCGACCCCCGCGCTCATCGCCTGGATCCAGACCAGGTTCCTCGCGCGGGCGAGGAACTCGGGAGTCGCGTAGGCCCCATCGGCACCGTGCGCCTCCTCGGCCCGCTCGACCGCCGCGTCACGGCTCAGGCCGTTCACGACGACGACGTTCGGGGCGACAGCTTTCAATTCTTCGATCTCCGCGGGGGACAAGTCCGCGGCGAAGTAAATGCGCGTCGCCGTCGCGGGCGAGGCGCACCCCCAAGAAAAGCACGAAAGCAGGAACAGAGGGATGACGGTCAACCGTTTCATCGCCGGAAGCGTATCTCACATTGTCGGCCGCGCGTTCGTTTCGGCAGCGCCCGTCGTTTGTAGGAGCAAGGAGGCAGAGATGAGCACGAAGCGGGCATCGGTCGTTCGAATCCTCACCCTCGGCGCGGCCATCGCGGTCGCATTCGCGGGAACGTCCCGGGCGAACGCGGGACGGGACTGCGTCAGCGGGTACGTCCCGGTGCCGTTCGTTCTTCCGGACGGATCGACGCACCCCGCGGGCGAGCTTTCCCTTTGCTCGGATCGGCGGCTGAGTCCGGTCCAGAGCCTCCATCGGCTGGCGTTCGCGGGAAGCACCGTCGGGCTTTTCGCGGCGCAGGAGGTCGAAGCCGAGTCCGATGCCGTCCGGCCGTACCTGACGTTCCATCGCGCTCCGAACGGAGACTGGATTCTCATCGGGATCACCCTGCCTGCGGCGCGTGCCGGCTCGCACTCGGTCACCGCGCGTTTCGCGACGCCGACCCGCGTCGCCGAACTCGTGATGGAGCGGGCCGTCTCGGCATCGACGCCTCTCGAGGCGGCCGTCGCCGAGGACCGGGTGCTCCTCCTCGCGAAGACTCGTTAGGTTCCGAGCCGGAGCCGATCCACCCGAAGGCCACCCAGGCCGATCGGCCCCGGCGATCTCGCCGTCGGACGCTCTCCTTCCCCCCGGAGGCCGTCCGGCGGCGGGTGTCCGTCTTCGGTCCTCGCGATCACCTTCAAGGGCAAGGAGCGGCCTCGCGAGGAAGCGCGAGGCTTCCCCAGGTCCCCAGATCTCCGTCGCCGCAGGCGCTCGACGCGCGGACCAGGTAGTGGAAGCTCCCCCCCGCAACCGGGTTCTCGAGGTCTTCCGTCGCGGTGTCGTACTCTCCCGTCTCGAGACACGATTCCGGCCCGAAGCTCCCCGCGGAGGAGGACCGCAACGTGTCGTACGTGACCGCATCGTCCCCTCCCGAGTCGTCGGGCGCCGTCCAGCCGAGCCAGGTCTTTCCCGACGTGAAGCGGAGATCGCGCGCTTCCGTCGGCCGCCCCCATACCCCGGAGTCGGTGTCGTCGCAGTCGCCCGAGAAGGGGGAGACGCCGTCGTCGTCGCAGATGCTCTCGACCGCGAAGACGGCGAACGATCCGCTGTCGACGATCCCGGCAACATCGTCGTACGGGGCCCCGACCGCGAACTCCGGGATCCCGTCTCCCGTCGCGTCCCCTGCCTCCGCGACCGCCGACCCGAAGAGCGCCTCGGCGACCTTTACGGGGGGCGCGAGCACCGCGAGAATCTCCCCGGTGCGCGAGGAGAAGACGAGGGCTCGGCCGCAACGGGTCACCCCGTCCACCGTCGCGTAACGCGCCCCGGCGAGCACGTCGTCGAAACCGTCCCCGTCGACGTCGCCGACGACGTCGATCGCCCCTCCGACTCGCTCTTCGAGCACCGTGGACGAATCGGTCAGGCGCCGGATCACGGCCCCGTCGGCTCCAGAAAAGAGGATGACCTCGCCTTCCCAGCTCCCGCGGCGCTCCGTCGATGCGACGACGTCGGGGACGCCGTCCTCGTTCAGGTCTTCGATCCCGTGGACATCGATCCCGAGGTTGTCGTTCGTCGCGGCCGCGGGGTCGGTGAGGCGCCGCACGAACGATCCGTTCGCTCCGGAGACGACGAGGACTGCCCCGCTTCCGGAGGCCCCGGCGTCGTATCCGGGCTCTCCCGCGGCGAGGTCCGGAACGCCGTCTCCGTTCACGTCCCCGATGCCCGCCACCGCCTGTCCGAGATTGTCGTAGTACGCTCCCGGGCTGTCCCAGATCTCGAACCGGATCGCACAAGTGCCCGTCGCTCGCTCGTAGCGGTAGACCGTGATCTTGCCTTGGTGATGCGAGACCTCGCTGTTTTGCGGTGCGCCCGAGGCGAGTTCGGGGACGCCGTCGCCGTCGAGGTCCCCGACGGAGGCGACTCCATGGTCGATCCCGACGTTCCCTCCCCCGGCATCGACGCATCGCGCGATCTCGTGCCCGTCGGCGCCGGAGAGGATTCGAATGGCGTCTCGGGACGGGCAGCCGGCCAGAAGATCCGGAATCCCATCCCCGTCCATGTCGCCGGTGCCCGCCAAAGAGGTTCCGAGCTTCTCATGAGCGATCGTCGACGGGGACTCCCACAGGACCCGCCGGTCCGCTCCGGAGTACAGGGTCACGAGCCCCGCGTCCCATCCGCGCCACTGATCCTGTGGCGCTCCCACCGCGATCTCCGAGACCCCGTCCCCATTCACGTCTCCGAGGCCCGCGACCGCCCACCCGAAACGCTCGTTCGCCCCTGGACGGCGGTCGAGATGCCGCTCGCCGCTCACCCCCTTCGGGAACCCCTCGTCCACCCCCCCCTCGCAATCGTCGTCGGCATGGTTGCACCCCTCGACGACCCCGGGGTGGATCGCCGGATCCGAATCGTCACAGTCACCGCAGGTCAACCCCGCAGGATCGCAGCCGGGAACGGTGCACTCGGCGAAGTCGTCCTCGTCGGCATCGGGACACGGCGCAGCGAGCGCCGCGGAGGAAGAGAGAAGTGTGATCGAAAGGGCGAAGGTCGATCGGAAGATCATGGGGCACCCCGTGGCGCTCGGGGTGCGGCGCGAAGCGGTCAGGCGTCGGCGGGTGGCGTCGCCACCCCGGGTGCGTCCAATCGTTGACTGGCCTGCGACCCGTCGACGCCCAGAACGATACCACCGAACACGGGCGCCGGGGCGACCGTTTTCGGGAGAGCGCGCGCGCGTCCGTCAGGGACCGCAGGTCCCCGCGGTCGACTTCGTTGCGAACCCGCACGCAAGAGATTGGGACGGCCGCTCGACCCCCGCCCCATCGCGCCCGTGCGAGCCCTCGATCGAGGCGCCGTCGTCGGCGACCACGACCACCGCGACGTCCCCGGAGGGAGGTGCGCCCGTCCAACTCCCCGCCGTCCCGGTCGCGCAGGTCTCCGCCGCCACCGTGTAGGACTCCATCGAGGCGAGGTCATACCAAACGAGATGGGTCCCTGCCGGCGGGCAGGTCGAGGCGTCCCACGCGATCGTCACGGCGCCGCCCTCCGCCTTCGTGACGGTCAGCGGCTGCCCGAGCACGTCCTTCCCGTCGGGGATCGGCGGCGGGTCGGAGGGAGGAGGGACATCCTCGAACCGTACCGACGCAATCGCGGCGTTCCCGGAGAACAGGCTGTTCTTCATGTACTGGCCGATCATCCAGATCCGGTTGCGGTCGTTGGGATCGGACTGGATCCCGAAGTAGTCGCCGTGTCGGTTCGAGAAGTTGTTCACCGTCGAATCGGCGAGAAGTTCGGCGAAGCGGACCGTCCCGAAGGCGTCGACGTTCCAATAGCGTGCGGTCGGCCGGAGATCGGGACCGGAGAACGCCGAGAGCATCGCGAAGTCGTGGTCCTCCGTGTCGGGGATCACGTACGGGAAGAAAGTATCCTTGCCGGTGACCTCGATCGAGTAGGTCTGCTCGCGGACCGCCGGGTTCGACGCGACGTCGATCCGGCTCACCCAGACGGCGGCGCCTTGCGACCCGGCGATCGCCTGCGCAGTCCAGAGCTTCCCCTGCTCGTAGAAGACATTCCAGAGATTCGCTCCGAGGCTGTCGACGCGCGTGCTCGTTCCGGGTTGTCGCCCTTTCGGTGGGGGGCCATAGGTGCCGGGCAGTGCGACCGAACTCGAGGAGAGCGCGGGAGACGAGAAACGATCGCCGGTGAGCCGCCACAGGTTGATCCGATCCCCGAGGAAGGAGTCCGTGTGGGCGAGGTAGTACTCATCCCCCGGGACGACGGTCGAAACGGTTGCGGGGCGGAGGCGGTAGGAGCTCCCGCCGCTCGGTGTGAGCACGTTGATGATGTGGCTGTTTCGCAGCGGGACACCGGCGTACCCGTCGTCCTTCGAGTAGACGAAGAGGGTCGCGTTCGAGAAGCCGCCGCCCGCGGTGAACATGTTCGCGGTGAAGTAGACCGCGAAGCGGTCGATCCCGATCGAGCCGTAGTCGGCCCAGTTCCCCGCCTGCCCGGCGTCGGCGTCGATCCAGTAGGTGTTCCAGGCCCCCGAAGCGTCGTTCGTTTGGGAGAAGGCGACGTAGATGCGCGAATCCTGTTGTGCCCCGTATCGCGCCAGCACCGCGACGATGAACCGGTCGGCGAACGGATCGTAGATGGCGAGCGGGTCGAAGACGCCGAACTCGGGTGGGATGCCGAAGAACGACGCGAGCGACATCGGGCCCTGAAGAAGGGTCCCGGACTTCGAATAGATCTCGATGCGAACGTTCACGAGGGCGACGAGCGTCGTCCGACCTACCGCGAGCACGCAGTCGGGAGGCGCGACTCCGTCCTCATACGGCCCCTCGATCCTCGTGTCGATCGACGGGAACGAAAGGAGGCTCTCCCCGCCCTCCTTGACCTCGGTCAGGGCGACGTCGAAGGTGCCGCGGTCGAGCGGACGCTCCGAAAGGGAGCCGAGCGAAGCCGCATCGGGGAACTCGTTGGGGACGAGACGCGGCTCTCTCGACTCGATGGCCGGCGTCCGCTCGAGCTTCGCCGGCTCGACGATCCCCGCTCGCTGCGGGCGCGGCGCGTGTTCAACGCGGGTCGCGGCGAAAACGCCGGTGGCGGACAGGAACATGGCCGCGTGGGCCACCGAGGTGCGAAGGAACCGCTTCATGGAATCGTCTCCACTTTCACGACGGTCACCGCCGTGCGCGGGCGATGCCCCTTGTCCACGGGGATCCGCGCGATCGACTCGAGAGTCCCCCACCCGTCGATCACACGGCCGAATACGGTGGCACGGCCGTCCCGCTCCGGCAAGTCGCCGAGGGCGACGAGGAAGCGGGAATCGGCTTCGCCGGGCCAGAAATTCGCGGACGCGAGCGCGCCCTTCTGGAACGTTGCCGAAGATCCGCCCGAGACGAAGCGATACCCGATCGCCTCGAGGTAGGCCATTCGGCTCATCCCGTCGAGCCGCGCGAACGCGGCGGTGCCCTCGCGCCTCGCCGCTTCCGCGAGAGCCCGGAGCCCCGGAGGGACCGGCCGACCCTCCTCGACGAGAGCCGGTTCCCGCGGGAGGATCTCCTGCTGCCAGAGCCAGTCCCGTTCGGGGTTCGCGATGGTGCGGTTTCCGAGTCCCATCGCTTCCGCGTCGATCTCGTCGGGAACCGGCGGTTCTCCCGGCGGCGGCGAGGGCTTCATCCCGAGCGGCGGCATGTCGGGAGAACATCCGAACACGAAGAAGCCGTGCGGCCGGCTTTCGCAGAGGACGAGTCCCTCGTAAGAGGCCGCGCGGGAGAGAAAGCGCTCCACCGTCCGGGGCGCGCGCTCGGGGTGGAGCTCGACCGTGAACGGGCCCGCCGAGGTGACGATGCGCACGCGGAGCGGCCCCCGCTCGCCCGCGAGGGCGGCGATCGAGACGCTCAGGAGGAGAACGAGGGCGGCCGGTCCCCCACGCACGGCCGGAAATGTACGACGAAACGGGGCCCTCGGGTGGTCCCTGCGACCCGAACGGCCTCCTCGGCGATCCGACGCGTCTCGACCCCCCGAGATCGAGACGAAGCGCCTCCCTTCTCCCGATTTCCTCGGCTGGATTCAAGAATGACGGGTGGGCCGTCCCTACCTCCGGGGGTCGGATCCCGCAGCGCGCCGCACGGGGATCGGAACGTTGCACAGGTCGATGCGTCCGCTCGGATCGAGGAACCACTCCTCCCGGCGGTTGCGGCGCGAGTCGACCAGCGCGAGGAAAGTCGTCGTGTCGGTCCGCAGAACCTCGAGCTCGGTCCGCTCGCTCTCGGGGAGGTCGGCCGCCACGCGCATCGAGACGATCGGCCGACGCTCCTCGGGCGTTTCGTAGAACCCCATCGCGCCCTTTCCGCGAGGGAGCGTCGAGAGAAGCTCCATCCCCTGGACGACGCGGCCGACGAGGGTCACGTTCCGGTCGAGGTGGCGCGGGGCATGACCGATCACGACGTACAGTTGCGACCCTCCACCGCTCGCCGCCTCGTTGCCGCGCCCTGCGCCCACCATGCCGTAGCAGTGCGCGAGCCAGACACGACCCGCCTTCGGATCGCGAGCGACCGGGAAGCCGAGCGAGAACCCGACCTCGGCGGCGTAGACGTCGCCGTCGGGGTGCTGCGTGAACGGGAGATCGGCCGAGATCGCTCGGTCGAATTCGGCCGCGAGGGTTCGCTCCGTCGTGCGGATCGGGCGCCGCTTCGTCTCGTCGTCCGCATCGGGGTCCCCCCACTGGACGACGTAGTTCTCCTGCGACCGCAGGATCGCGAGGCCGTCGAAGTTTCCCTCTCGCGCGAGGGCCCGGACGTTCGCCGCGTGGTTCGGCGCGAAGGCGGGGGCGAGTTCGATCACGACGCGACCCTCGGCGAGATCGAGGTAGACGGTGTTCTCGGGATCGAGCACCCTCCAGTCCGAAGGGCTCGACGCCGCGAGCACCTCCGCCATCGTCGCGCCCCGGGGCGCAGGCGCGACTCCGCCCTTCGAGGCGCAAGCGGTCAGGAACAGGATCGTGGCGAGTCCGGAGACGATTCGGTGCATGGCGAGTGCCCTCTTCGCGGTAGATTCCCGGCACATGATCCACCCGTTCGGGGATTCGGCGCTCGTCGTCACCCTCGCTCTGTCCTACGCGGGGGCGGCCGCCGCGGAGCGCGCGAACCCCCTCCTCATGACGACCCTCTCCGGCCGAGTCGTCGAGAACTGCGCCGACCCGACGGTCCTGCGGAGCGAGACGGCGGGCGACGACGCCTGGTACATGTACTGCACGAAGGACGCGCTCGGCGACTGGGACAGGTCCGACGGCGCCTACGTTTTCCACCTCGTCCCGACCTTCCGCTCGACCGACCTCGTGCACTGGATTCACCAGGGGGACGCCTTCACGTCGCCGCCCTCCTGGGCCGAGCCGGGGACGAACCTCTGGGCTCCGGAGATCCGCCACTTCGCCGGGACCTATTTCCTCTATTACGCGGTCACCGACACGAAGCCCTCGATCAGCGGCGAGTTCCTCTGCGGGGACGACAGCGCGATCGGCGTCGCGACCGCTCCCACGCCGACCGGACCCTGGACGCACGCGTCGAACCCGGTCGTCCGTCCGCGGAGGCGTGCCGCGGGCTGCAACTTCTACCTGACGATCGATCCCGACGTGATCGAGGACCCGTCGGGCCAGAAGTGGATCTACTACGGGAACTTCAACGGCGGGATCGAGGTGCGCCGCCTCTCCCCGGACGGACTCTCCTCGAGCGCCGCGAGCGCGGTGCAGGTCGTGCGCCCCGACATCGGGGAAGCGCCGGAGGTCGTCCTGCGCGACGGCTGGTACCACCTGTTCTTCTCTTCGTCGTCGTGCTGCAACGGCCCCCTGAGCGGCTACACCGTGTTCTCGGGCCGGTCGGCGAGCCCGACCGGACCGTTCCTCGACCGCGACGGGATCCCCCTCACCGCGACGCGGGCGGGAGGGTCGTCGGTCCTCGCGGCCACCGGGAACCGGTGGATCGGTCCAGGCCACAACACGGTCGTGACCGACCTCGCCGGGCAGGACTGGACGATCTACCACGCCATCGACGGAAACGACCCGTACTTCGAGGGCGCGGTCGGGTACACGCGCCGGCCCGCGATGCTCGACCCGCTCGACTGGATCGACGGTTGGCCGTCCGTCCGCGGGGGATGGTGGGTCTCGGATTGCGCGCAGCCCGCTCCCGACGGCATCCCACCCTACGCTCCGAGCGTGCGCGCGGAGGACGCCCCCGGGACGCTCGTTCCGGAGGCCTCGGACGAGTTCGACGGTCCCACGCTCGGCCCGCAGTGGTCCTGGATCCGCGAGCCCCCGGCGGGCTCCTGGGCGGTCTCGAACGGTCATTTCCGCTTCGACACGCAGAACGGCGACCTCTACGGGCCGCAGAACGACGTCGGCGTGCTCGTGGCGTCCGTCCCCCAGGGAGACCTCCTCGTCGAGACGCGGGTGCGCCACACCGTCCCCGACGACGGCAGCGTGCGCAACTACACGCAGGTCGGACTCGCCTTCTACGGAGGAGACGACGACTACGTCAAGCTCGTCCACGTCGCGATCGGGTCGAGCCGCCAAACCGAGTTCGCCAAGGAGGAGTCCCAGGTCCCGAGCGGCTATCCCTTCTACGGTGGAGCGCGCATCGGACCTCCCGGGGACTGGACCTGGCTACGGATCGTTCGGCGCGCGGTGTGGGGCGGCGAGACCTACACCGGCTACTCGAGCCGCGACGGAACGACGTGGACTCGGGGCGCGACGTGGCGGCACTCCCTCGGTGGGACGGCGAAGATCGCCCTCGTCGCGATGTCGGGGGCGGGTTGGAGCGGCAGCTTCGATCACGTCAGGACCTTCACGCTCGCGCCCGCGGGGTGCTCGGATCCTTGCGACGACGACGGGGACGACCTCGGAGACGCATGCGACCTCGACGACGACGGCGACCTCGTTCCCGATCTTCTCGACTGCGCGGCGCAAGATTCTTCCGCCGGAGTCCCTTCGGAGGTTCCCGGTTTCACCGTCGATGGGGGCTCCTCCTCGACACTCTCGTGGGACTCCGTGCCCACGGCGGATGGCTACGATGTCGTTCGCGGTGCGCTCGCCTCGCTCGCGTCGGGCGACTACGGCGCGTGCTTTGCGGACGACGTCTCGGCGACCTCGATCCTCGATGAAGAACTTCCCGCATCGGGGACGGGCTTCGGCTATCTGGTCCGCGGTGTGGATGCGGGATGCGGGGGATCGGGGACCTGGGGGGCTGACGGCGGGGGCCTCGAGCGGGAGATCGAAGTCTGCCCGTGAAACGGAAACGGGGGAGGGCTTGACGGAGATGCCCTCCCCCGCCGCCGCTGGGGGGTGCTTACTGCGGCAGGATCACGCTGTCGATCACGTGGATCACGCCGTTCGAGGCCATCACGTCGGCCTTCACGACCTTGGCGCCGTCGATCATGACGCCGCCCTTCCCGTTCGAGATCTTCACCGACTGACCCTGAACCGTTTTGGCGGAGGTCATCTTCACGACCTCGGAGGAGGAGACGGAGCCGGGGACGACGTGGTAGGTGAGGACCGCGACGAGCCGGTCCTTGTTCTCGGGCTTCAGGAGGTTCTCCACCGTGCCCGCGGGGAGCTTCGCGAACGCCTCGTCGGTCGGCGCGAAGACGGTGAAGGGCCCCTTCCCCTTGAGGGTCTCGACGAGGCCGGCCGCTTGGAGGGCGGCCGCGAGGGTGTTGAAGGAACCGGCCGCGACGGCGGTGTCGACGATGTCCTTCTTGTCGGACTTGTACGCCTGGGCGGCCGCGATCCCGACGGTGAGGACGAGGGCAACGGCGAGCGAACGGGTCAAGAGGTTCTTCATGACGGTCTCCTTGAACGGTTTAGGGAGTGCCTTTGCATCGTTTTTTATTCTGGTGTAAAGATTTTTGCTCCGCAAGAAACAAATCGCTCTATTTTCAAAGTGACTTGAACAAAAGTAAAATCAAGTCGCGTTTTTTGAACGGGAAGGAAATGGAGGCGCTCGATGCTCTCGAAGACGCTCGAAGACGGCCTGGCGGCGTACGCGATCGGGGAAAAGATCCGATCGCTGCGCTTGAAAAAGAAGATCGGCCTCGTCGACCTCGGGAAGCACACCGGCCTTTCGCCCGCGCTCCTGTCGAAGATCGAGACCGGGAAGCTCTTCCCCACGCTCCCCACCCTCCTCCGCGTCGCGATGGTGTTCGGCGTGGGCCTCGAGCATTTCTTCGGGGGCAAGGACCATGGACCGGTCCTCGCGATCGTCCGCCGGAACGAGCGGCAGAGCTTCCCCGAGTCTCCCGGCTCCGAGACGGTCGCGTACCACTTCGAGAGTCTCGACTTCCCCTCGAAGGACCGGCGGATTCAAGCCTATCTCGCGGAATTCCATCCCGTCACACCCGAGAACGCGAGGCGGCACGAACACGCGGGAATCGAGATGGTCTATCTCTTCGAGGGAAGCCTCGAGATCGAGATCGGGAAGGAGGCGCACACGCTGGAGGCCGGCGACGCGATCACGTTCGATGCTTCCGTTCCGCACGCATACCGCCGGGCCGGCACGAAGCCCTGCCGGGCGATCGTCGTCTCGGCGCCTTGAAGCCCGGAGTAGAATCCGGACGCATAGGAGGAACCCGTCATGAAGAAGTCGATTCGAGTCGCCGTCCTGTTCGTGTTCGTGTTCGCGGTGGCCGTGGGAGTGTCGAGTCTCTTCACGGAGGCCGAGGCCGGTCCGTGCATTTGCCCTGACCTCTACGCGCCGGTGATCTGCGACAACGGGAAGACTTACCCGAACGCTTGCGTCGCGAAGTGCCGCCACGCCAAGAACTGCGTCCCGACCGGCGAGATCTGAGCTTCATCGAGGCTGAGCCGCCACGGCATGCCGAGGCGGCTCAGCTTCCTTGCTTGTGCCGCAGCAGCGTGCCGGGAGCGTCGGGGCCGAGAGCCTCGGTGCCGCTCGAGCGCGGACCGCTGGCCCGACAGGTTGTTGGAGACGTCGGCCGGATTCGGGTGGTCCGGCCCGAGCGCTCGCGCCTGGATCTCGAGCTCGTGCTCCAGAATCGAGCGGGCCTCCTCGCGCTCTCCCTGCGCCCCGAAAACGACCGCGAGATTCAGCCGGTTTCGAGAGGTCGAGGGGTGGAACTCCCCGAGCGACTTCGTCCGTGTCGCGAGCACGCGTTCCAAGATGGCCGGGATCTCGTCGACCCGCCGCCGTGGTGGGTGCGCGTGACGTCGGGATCGTCGTGTCGTCTCGGGCCGCCGGACGCGGTCCCTCCTCGTGGAAACGCGTCATCCGAAACGGCGAAAGTGGGGGCCTCTCAAAGCGAAGGCCCGGGAGCGAACCCGGGCCTTCTGTTCGCGCCGGCGTTCACCGGCGTGCTGGCTGGTCCCCTCGACGGGGGGCCTTTGAGGACATCGAAAACTTACTCCCGCCCCCCGTCGAAGGCAACCCTTTCGTTTTCCCTCGCGCGGCCGCGCAGGGCGCGAAGACGGCGCCAGCCCCTCTCGACCTCGTCGCGCAGCCGCGCCGTGAGCGACGCGTCGTCCGCTCCCTCCGGGGACGGGACGAGAGGCTCGCCGAATTCGAGCCGCACCCGGACGTTCTTCCACGGAAGGAGTGTCCCCCATTGGAGGGGACGATCGCGCGGCCACACGTCCGAGACGCCGTCCATCGCGACGGGGACGATCGGAACGCGGAGATGGAGCGACAGGATGGCCGCACCCTTCTTGAATGCCTTGACCCTTCCGTCGATCGAGCGTTCTCCCTCCGGAAACAGGATCAGCACCTTTTCGTTTCGCAGTCCGAACGCCCCCGCCTGCATCGCGCGGACGAGATTCGTGTCGGGGTCCACCGGAACGACGTGGATCGCGCGGGCGACGCGGAGGAGGAGCGGGGTCGCGAAGTACTCGCTCGCACCGACGAAGAACATCCGCCGAAATACGCGGTAGGGAAGGGCCGAGACGAGTAGAAACGCGTCGAGGTAGCTCTGGTGGTTTGGGCAGAGGAGGAACGAACCGCTCGCCGGAAGACGTTCGAGTCCAAGCGCGCGAAATCCGATCGTGCACCGCGCGGCGAGACGGAACGCGCGTGCGAGAACGAAGAGCGCCGCCGTCGCGATCGGTCGTCTTCGGAGGAGGGCCGCGAGGACCGGGGAATCGCCCGGCGCCTCCGCGAGTAGGCGGTTCCAGCCCCCGGCCCCGTCGTTCGCCCCGTCCCCGGACTCCCCTCGTGGGGCGGCTCGGAGGGTCTCCACGAGATCGCGAACCGTGTAGATGCGGTGCGCCGCTTCGTCGGGAATGCGGACTCCGGTCGCCTGCTCGAGCCGCACGAGGAGCTCGATGCGCTCCATCGAATCGAAACCGAGATCGAGCTCGAGGTTCGCGGCCGCGTGAACGCGCGTCCCTCGCTTCGCGGCTTCGCCGACGAAGGCGAGAACGCGCGCCACGAAGGGGTCTTCGCGCCACTCCGGGTCTTCGGCCTCCGGGGAAAACACGGCGGCCTCCGTTGCCTCCGAGACACCCCCGGACTCGCGCTCGACGACGAAGCGCTTCAGCTTCCTCGTCGTGGTGCGCGGAAGGTCCTGGAGGCGGATGTCGTAGCTCAGGACCCGTTTGTGGCTCGGGAGACCGAGCGAGAGCCGCTCGATTTCGAAGCGGACTTGCTCGCGCATGTTGACGATCTTCCGCTCTCGCATCACGTCGAGATCGGGGACGACGACCGCGTGGAGCCGCTCGGCGGCCGGCTCGCCGGGCCTCGCGCGGCCGAGCACGCAGACCTCCTTCACGAACGGAGAGCGGGCATAGTGCGCCTCGATCTCCTCGGGGTGGACGTTCTTGCCGGAGGCGAGGACGATCACCTCCTTGCTGCGTCCCGTGATGTGGAGTCGCCCCTTCGCGTCGAGAAAGCCGAGGTCGCCGGTGTGGAGCCACCCGTCGCGAAGGGTGACCGCATTCGCGTCGGGCCTTCGGTAGTATCCCGCCATCACGATCGGACCGCGGATCAGGATCTCGCCGTCCCGCGGGCCGTCGTCCTCGTCCGGGCCCTTCTCGCGCGGCGCGATCCGGACGTCGACGCCGGGGAGAGGGGGTCCGACGTGCCCGACCTCGAGGTCCCCCGGGTGCGTCACGGTGGCCGCCCCGGCGCACTCGGTCAGTCCGTACGCCTGGACGATGTCGAATCCGAGCCGTACGAGATCCCGCCCCACGGAAGGGTCGAAGCGCGATCCACCGGTCACGAGGAGGCGCATGCGCGGCCCCAACGCGGCGTGGACCGGGCGGAAGAACGTCTTCCCGAGGTTCATGCGGAGACCGCGGCGAAGCCAGCCGTTCGCGCGGAGCATCGCACGGAAGAGGACGCGCTTGGGGACGCCCCCCGCGGCGACCTCGCGCATCACCCGCTCGTGGATCAGGTAGAAGAACTGCGGCACGCAGCAGAAGCAGCTGATGTCCCGCTCCGCCAGCGCGCGCATGAGTTCCGTGGTGTTCACCGTTTCGAGAAAGACGACGCGAGCGCCGACCGAAAACGGGAGGATGAGGTTCGCGAGGAGTGCAAGGGCGTGGAAGAGCGGGAGGACGCCGAGCACGGCGTCGTTCTCGTCGACGCTCACGACCCGAAACGCCGCCTCGCGCTCGGCGAGGAGGTTGCCGTGCGTCAGCACGACCCCCTTCGGGTCGGAAGTCGTCCCGGACGTGTAGAGGATGACCGCGGGGTCGGCGGGACCGGCGGGCGCCTCGGGAAGAAGGGCATCGCCGGGATCGCCTCCCCCACCGAGGTCGTCCACGGCGAGGAGATCGATCCCTCCTCCGAGGACCTCGATCGCCCGCTCGGCGTCCACGTGGCGCCGCGCGCCGGCGAGGAGGATCCGCGCCCCGGAATCGGCGAGGACGGTCGCGATCTGACCGGGCGCGTAGGCGGTGTCGAGCGGGACCGCGACGGCCCCAGATCGCAGGATCCCCAGAAAGGCCGCGCACCACCCGGCGTCGTTGTCCGCCAGGATCGCGACCCGGTCCCCCTTCCGGCACCCGCGGGAGACGAGACCGCGAGCGGCGGCGAGGGACATCTCCCGGAGCGCATCGTAGCGGAACGCCTCGACGTGGGAGGCCCGCTGCACCTCGACCGCCGTCCGCCCCGGGAAACGGTTCGCGGAGGCTGCGAAGACTTCGTAGAGGTGGTCCGGCATCTCCCCCGGGCGATGCTACCAGACGCCGCGCCTTGGGCTACCATGCCTCCCCAACGCGCCGCGCCCCGTCCGCACGGGTCGTGCCGAGGGCGCCGAGCCAAGGAGTAGGGCCATGTCGAACGCCATCGAAGGTCTCGAACCTGCCCCGGTCTGGAAGCATTTCGCCGCGCTCTCGAAGGTTCCCCGTTGCTCGAAGCACGAAGCGGCGGCCGCGAAGTTCGTCCTCGACAAGGCCAAGGCGCTCGGCCTCTCCGTCCGCCAGGACAGGGTCGGCAACGTGATCGTGAAGAAACCCGCCGCGAAGGGATACGAGAACAGGCCGTCGGTCTGCCTCCAGGGCCACCTCGACATGGTCTGCGAGAAGAACGCCGACACGAGGCACGATTTCTCGAAGGACCCGATCGAGCTCGTTCGGAAGGGGAACTTCCTGATGGCGAACGGGACCACGCTCGGGGCCGACAACGGAATCGCGGTCGCCACGAACCTCGCGATCATGGAGGACCGGAGCCTCGAGCACGGCCCGCTCGAACTGCTCTTCACGGTCGATGAGGAGACCGGTCTCACCGGCGCGAACGCGCTCGAGGCGGGTTTCGTCGAGAGCCGGATCCTCCTCAACCTCGACTCCGAGGACGAGGGGATTCTCTATGTGGGCTGCTCCGGAGGGAAGGACACCGTAGGCACGTGGAAGGTGGAAACCGAACCCGCTCCCTCCGGCGCGAAGGCGATCGAGGTCCGCGTCGCCGGCCTTCGCGGCGGCCACTCGGGTCTCGAGATCGACAAGGGGCGAGGGAACGCCCTCAAGATCCTCGGCCGCGTGCTGACGGCGCTCGAGGGGGTCGGCGCCCGTCTCGCCCGGATCGACGGCGGGAACAAGCGGAACGCGATCCCCCGCGAGGCATCGGCCGTCGTGCTCGTCCCCGCGCGCCGCATCGAGGAGGCGAAAGCCATCGTCGCCGAGTGGAACGGTGTCGTCCGCCACGAGCTCTCGACCGTCGAGCCCGACCTCGCCGTGACCTCCGCGGACTCCCGCGGCCGACCCGCCGTCCTCAAGCGGAAGGTCCAAAAGGGAATCCTGCGCGCGATCGCGGCCCTCCCGCATGGCGTGATCAAGATGAGCGCCGATCTTCCCGGTCTCGTCGAGACCTCGACGAACGTCGCGATGATCGCCACCAAGGGGAAGAAAGTCGAGCTGGCGACGAGCCAGAGGAGTTCCGTCGCGTCGGAGATCCTCGAGATCGCGGCGACCGTGCGGACGATCCTCGAGATGGCGGGCGCCGAGGTGGAGCAAAGCAACGGCTACCCGGGATGGAAGCCCGACATGGGCTCCGCGATCCTCCGCACCGCGAAGGAAACCTACGAGCGGCTGTTCGGCAAGACCCCGGAGGTCAAGGCCGTCCACGCCGGCCTCGAGTGCGGAATCATCGGCGAGAAGTACCCCGGCATCGACATGGTCTCGTTCGGGCCGACGCTTCAGGCCGTCCACTCTCCGGACGAGAGGATCCTGATCGACACGGTGCCGAAGTTCTACCGCTTCCTCCTCGCCGTTCTGAAGAACGTCGCTTGACCTCCTACATCACCGCGGTGGGCGGGGCCGGCTCGTCGGCCTTGCCCGCCTTCGAGAGCGGGACGAAGATCAGATAGGCCGCCAGGATCGCGAAGACCGGAAGGGCGAGCCATCCTGCGATTCCCTCGAACCCGGGGACCCGCCAGAACTCGGCCGGCATCCCCATGCGGTCCTTCAGGAAGACGACCGTCGCCACCAGGAGGCCGACGAGCGCCTCGCCCGCGATCAGACCCGAGGCGGCGAGCACTCCCGCGTTCTCGACGCGGGCCTTCTGGGCCTCGTTGAAGCCGCGCTTCTCGCGCATCTTCTCGACGATCCCGCGGATCAGCCCGCCGATGAAAATCGCGAAGGTCGTCTCGAGGGGGAGGTACATGCCGACCGCGAAGAGCATCGGCGAACGGACCTTGATGAGAATGAGCGAGATTCCCATCGCGATCCCGACGATCACGAGCGGCCAAGCCATCTCGCCGCCGACGATCCCCTGGGAGACGGCGGCCATCAGGCCCGCCTGCGGCGCCGCGAGGTTCGGACCGCCGAATCCGCCGATCTCGGGGTTCGCTTTGACGTCCGAGACGTGCAGGACGTAGAGGGGGAAGAAGAGGACGAGCCCCGCCACGATCACGCCGATCACGTCGCCGAGCTGCATCCTCCACGGGGTGCCGCCGAGGATGTGCCCCACCTTCAGGTCCTGGAGCATCTCGCCCGCGACCGCGGCCGACACGCAGCCGACCGCCGCGACCCCGAGCACCGCGGCCACGCCTTCCATCCCTTTCGCCCCGACGATCACCATCGTGAGCGCCGCGACGATCGTCGTCGCGAGCGTGAGACCCGACACGGGGTTGTTCGAGGAACCGATCATGCCGACGAGATTTCCGGAGACCGCCGCGAAGAAGAAGGCCGTCACGATGATGACGATTCCCGCGAAGACCGCGGCGGGCACCGCCTTCGTGAAGTAGAAGTAGAGGGCGGTGATCAGCACGAAGAGGGCGACGATGCCGAACAGCACCGTTCGGAAGGGAAGGTCTCGTTCGGTGCGGTCCGCCGGCGCCTCCGCCGTCGCCGACTTCTTCACGTCCGCGACCCCGCGGCGGATGCCGGCGATCAGGTTGTTCCGCATGCGGTACAGCGTGTACGTCGCCCCGACGAGCATCCCTCCGACCGCGATGGGGCGGACGATGTACCGATAGAGGTGGTTGGTCAGTCCGCCCCAGTCCTGGGCCCCTTCTGGAGAGGTGTAAGCGCCGATCATGTGAGGCCCCAGGAAGTAGACGAGCAGAGGCACGAAGAGGCCCCAGGCGAGAAGGCCGCCCGAGAAGTTCAGCGCCGCCAGCTCCGGCCCGATGATGTAGCCGACCCCGATGTAGGCCGGGCTCGCGGCCGGCGCGTGGAAGGTCGTGATCCCGCCGGCGGCGACCTTGTTGGAGGAGGCGTCGAGGCCGAGCCGGACGAAGCTCTCCTTCACCTTGCCCACGCCCATCGCGAACGCGTTCGACTTCGCGAAGACACCGAGGTCCGCGACGAACTGCAGGAGCGCTCCGACCCCCATCGCCTTGAAGAGCTGCGTCGCCGCCTCCGACCCGCGCTGGCCCGCCTTGTGGATCTCGCTGGCCGCGACCGACTCGGGGAACGGGAGGGACCTGTCCTCGACCATCACGCGCCTGAGGATCGTGACGAACATGATGCCGAGGAGACCGCCCAGGATCATGAGCGCGGTCGCCGTCAGGTACTCCGAGAGCAGGCGCTCCGGCTGGAACGTCCAGATATTCAGGATGACGAAGGCGGGGATCGTGAAGATCGCCCCCGCCGCGACCGACTCCCCGATCGAACCGACGGTCCGCGCGAAGTTCTCCTCGAGGATGTTCCCCTTGAGAATCCGCAGCACCGCCATGCTGATCACCGCCGCGGGGTAGGTCGCGGCGATCGTCATGCCCGCCTTGAGGCCCAGGTAGGCGTTCGCGGCGCCCAGAATGACGCTCATGAAGAGGCCCAAGAGCAGGGCCCGCATCGTGAACTCCGCGAGGTTCGCGCTCGACGGCACGAAGGGCTGGAACTTCCCCGGCTCCCCCGTCGGCGGCTTCGTCGGATCTGTATGGGCCATGGTGTTTGCTCCCCGGGCGGCGAGCCGGCCCTCCGGGCCGGACGGGCCGCGGAAACGAAGGGGCGGATGCTACTACGGATTCGGGAGCCGGGGGGACGGAGATCGGGGAGAAACCGGAGCGAGTCTTCGAGGGACCTCAGTCGGCCTCGGTCTTGAAGTCCTTGCCGATCCACGCGCGCGCAAAGGCGAGAAGCATTCGCCGGATCGAAATGCGAACGGGGAATTGGACCGTCAACCAGGACCCCCCGGACTGCCGGCGACGCCCCGCAGCGAGTGGGATCCCGTCGCATCGGCGATCGAGCCCATCCCACACGCCTGACGATTCCGGGGTATTCTCCCACGCCACAATGCACCGGGCAGCGATCGTCGCTGCGTGGAAGCGTCATCACGAGGAGGAACGTCCATGTCCCGACGCCAGGTCTCGATCAGCCCTTCGGGGGAAGAGTTTCCGATCCCGGGTCCGGACGACTATGCGGCGGAGTTCGTGCGCCTGAAGCGCCTCGTGGCGAGCCAGCGCAAGAAGGGGCGCGAGATCGTGGTGGTCGTCGGGGTGGGGTTCGTCGGGGCCGTCATGGCGGCCGTGGTGGCCGACGCGAAAGACCGGAAGGGGCGGCCGACGAAGTTCGTCATCGGCATGCAGCGGCCGAGCCCGCGGAGCTTCTGGAAGATCCCGCTCCTCAATCGGGGTCTTTCCCCGGTCAAGTCCGAGGATCCGGAGGTCGACGTCCTCATCCGGCGCTGCGTGCTCGAGCAGAAGAACCTGGTGGCGACCTACACCTACGACGCGCTCCAGCTGGCCGATGTGGTCGTCGTCGACGTCCAATGTGACTACCTGAAGGAATCCCTCGGGAACTGCCGCACGGGCAAGGTCGAGATGGAGGCCCTCGAGGCTTCGATGGCGGTGATCGCGGAGAAGATCCCTCCCGACGCGCTGGTGCTCATCGAGACGACGGTGGCCCCCGGGACGACCGAACAGGTCGCCTATCCCATCATGAAGAAGGCGTTCGCCGCTCGGGGGATCAAGTCGGACCCGGTCCTCGCCCACAGCTACGAGCGGGTCATGCCCGGCAGGGATTACGTCAAGTCGATCCGCGATTTCTGGCGGGTGTGCAGCGGTGTCAACGAGAAGGCCAAGGCGCGGGTCCGCCGCTTCCTGGAAGAGATCCTCAACACGAAGGATTACCCCCTCACGGTCCTCGACCGGCCGATCGAGTCCGAGACCGCCAAGATCGTCGAGAACAGCTACCGCGCCACCATCCTCGCCTTCCTCGACGAGTGGTCCCTCTTCGCCGAGCGCAACGGGGTCGACCTCCGCAAGGTCATCGACGCGATCAAGGTGCGTCCGACGCACTCGAACATGATCTTCCCTGGGCCGGGGATCGGCGGGTACTGCCTCCCGAAGGACGGCGGCCTCGGCGTCTGGGCCTACCGCCACATCCACGGTTTCGAGGACGACATCTTCCGGATCACCCCCCTCGCGATCGACATCAACGACACGCGCGCGCTGCACGCCGCGCAGCTCGTCCGGGACGCGCTCCGGAACATGGGACGCCCCGTGGCGGCCGCCGAGGTCCTCATCCTGGGCGCCGCGTACCGGGAGGACGTCGGGGACACGCGCTACAGCGGTTCCGAAATCATCGTGCGCCGCCTCGCCGAGATGGGCGCCGAGATCCGCGTCCACGACCCGTACGTCGATCGCTGGTGGGAGCTCGAGGCGCAGGACACCTACCCGCATCCGGGTTACAGCCGTTCGAGGTTCTTCCACCGACAGGACCGGCTCGCGAGCCTCCGCGTCGAGCCCGACATCTGGAGAGCGATGAAGGGCGCGGACGCCCTGGTCCTCGCCGTCCGGCACCGGCCGTACCTCGAACTCGATCCCGACCGTGTCGTCAAGGCCGTCGGCGGCCCGTGCGCCGTCGTCGATTGCTTCTGCATCCTCGACGACGCGCGCATCCGCCGGTACTTCGAGCTCGGATGCGAGGTCAAGGGCATGGGGCGGGGCCACATCCAGCGCATCAAGGAGACCGTGCGCCAGCAGAGGCGGACGGGAAGCCGGCGCGACGGTCGTCCTGTCGGTGTGCGGCCCCGTCGAAACCGCTAGAGGCCCGGGTCGCAGGCATCCCCGATCCCGTCGGAGTCCGCGTCCGCCTGATCGGGGTTGAAGGTCGCCGGGCAGTTGTCGCAAACGTCCCCGAGCCCGTCTTGGTCGGCATCCTCCTGAAGCGGGTTTGCATCGAGCGGGCAGTTGTCGAGCAGAGAGTCGCTGGGGATCAGGTCGCCGTCGAGGTCGTTGGAACAATCCGGGTCGTTCGAGCCGTACAGCGCACGCTCGGTGCCGTCGGACGACCTGCCGAGCGATCCCGTGCCGCACCGGCTCTCCGCGAAGACCAGATAGAAGAACCCCTGGCCGACCTCGGGGATGTCCGGATCCGTCGCCGTCATCCCCGGGTAATCGTCGAGACGGGCGCAATCGTGGTCGAGCATCGTCCCGGGCACGAAGACCGCCGGGCTGAATCCACGCACGACCCGGTACAGGGGCGGCGGAAGTTGTCCCCGGTCCTCCGTGGGGTCCCAGGTCAACCGATCGCGTGCCGTGAAACGGAGTTCCGTCGTCTCGGCCGGGATCCCCCAGACCATGTCGGAGGTGTCGTCGCAGTCGGTCAGCGGCCACGGCGCGCAGGCGGTGCGGCCGTCGCCGTCCATGTCGCGGTCGTCTTCGACCCCGCTGCAGTCGTTGTCGATGCCGTCCCAGCACTGCTCCTCGTACGCCGGGCTGCGGGACGCGTCGGCGTCGTCGCAGTCCCCGCCGCACTCGGAGACCGCGTCGCCGTCGTCGTCGGCCTCGTTCGTGCCAAGGAGATCGGGCCAGCCGGGCGCGGAGCAATCGTTGTTGAGGCCGTCGCAGACCTGCGGGGCGGAGGGATAGACCGCGTCCTCGCCGTCGTCGCAGTCGTCGCAGAGACCCACTCCATCCAGGTCCGCGTCCACTCCGCAGCAGCGGATTCGAGTCAGCCACACGTGGGACGGACCCACCGAAGGAGAGAGTTCCCGGAAGTTGAAGAGCACGGCGTACTCCTGCCCGGTCCAGACGAGCGACGCCGTGTCGTGGTCGCCCCACCCCGCGTGCGGGAGCTCCTGCTCGGTGATCCTCGTCCCGTCCGCGGCGATCCGCGTCAAGTACAGCTCGTTGAGGCCGGACGGGTCGTCCTGCGAGCCGATCCCGTACTCCGCGCCCGTCCAGGCGAGGCTCGGAAGAGCGCCTGCCACGCTCACCCTCGCTCCGATCTCCGCGGCCGCGGCGTCGAGCCGCGTGAAGACGGTGCCGCCGCCCTCCTCCTGCCATGCGAGCCCGTAGCCGTCGCCGTTCCAGACGAGCCTCGGGTGCGACACCGGCGCGCCGCCGGGGATCGTCACGCGCTCGTCCGGCACGCCGGTCGCCGAAACGGGGATCAGCGCCACGTTATCGCCGCTCTCGAAGGCGACGAGATAGCGCGTTCCGTTCCAGGCGACGTCGAAACTCGTTCCGGTCACGAAGAGCTCTCGTCCGGCGGCGACCTGCCTTCCCATTCGGTCGTAGCGCACGAAGAACAGAGGGAAGTCGAAACCCACCTGGCGCGGCTCGAAGCAGCCGTACTCCTCTCCCGTCCAGAGAATCCGACCCCGGCACGCGGGAGGAGCGACGTCGGAGAGCCAGTTCCCATCGAGCGCGAAGCGGGTCTGGTGCGCGGTGCCGCCCTGGTCGCTCAGGAGCGCGTACTCCACCCCGATGCCGACGACGGCCTCGGCGCTCCCGTTCGGGGCGTTCTGCCGTTGCAGAAGAACTCCCTCCGGATCGCGCGCTTCGAAGACCGGCGAGCCCGGATCGTATTCGTGGTAGAAGCCCGTGTAGGCGACGCCGAGGCCGGCGGGGGACGAAGCGAGCGCGGCGATGGGCGACGCGTAGCCCGGAACCCCGCCGATCTCGATCCTCGCCGCATGGATTCCCTCGGATACCCAGAGAGGGCTCTGCGCCTCCGAACCGGTGCACACGTTCGCGCAGCCCTCGTCCGTCGAACCGTCGCCGTCGTTGTCGCGTCCATCGCAGCGCTCGTCCGCCCCGGCGTGGTCCAGAGGGTCGACGTCGTTCGGGTCCCCCGAACACTCGTCGACGCCGTCTCCGTCGGCGTCGTCGCAGCAGCGCATCGGCATCGCACGCAGATCGGAGTCCGACGAACTGTAGAAG
>CAZVOE010000029.1:0-29898 GCA_964628935.1 uncultured Acidobacteriota bacterium | reverse complement strand
GGACTGGCACCTTTGGAAAGGTGCCAGTCCCCTTTTCTCCTCACGGGCAGGGATGGTCGTTGGGTCTCTCCGCTCCGCTGCTATCGGTGCCGAGAGTCCCCTCGATCCCCGACGTCACCCCGGTCACCAGGCTGAAAAAGGTTCCGCTCGCCACGGGCGCGTCGGCGTCGTCGGTCCACGGATCGGCCAGGCCGCAATCCCGGCGCGCGCCGGCGTTCTGTGCGGGATCCTGCGTGTAGATCCCCTGCTCCCGAAGGAGGCCGAGGTCACCGCGGTATCGGTTCCACGACGCGATCCCGTTCTCGGCCTGCCACTCCACCCGATCGCGAGTCGCCGCCCAGAGCACGATGGTGCCGTCGTCGAGATCGCACCGATCGCCTGCGCCGTCGGAGTCGCGGTCCGATTGGCCCTCGTTCGCGTCCACGGGGCAGTTGTCGGCCCGATCGATGAGACCATCGCCGTCGCCGTCGACCTCCAGTTCGTTCCGCTCGGCAGGCGTTCTCGGACCGAGCGTGGTCGTGGCTCCGGAGGCCTCCCAATCATTGCCCGACCCGGAGTCTGCCAGGGGATCCGCGTCGAAGCGCGCGAGGCTCGTGCCGGCGATGTCCAGGTTCGAAGGATTCGGTCCGGTCCACGGGCAGTCCGGAGGAGGCGGGTTCACCGTCGAAGCGCTTTCGAACGCGACGTAATCTTGGCATTCGAGCACGGCCGAGCGCAGAAGCAGATCGTCGCCGGCCTTCTGAAGAAACGTCCCCGTTCCCAGGTAGATGCGCCGTTCCGGTCCGTCGCAATCCGCCGTTCCCGATCCTTGGAACACGACGACTCGGTCGCCGGATTCCAGGACGAATGGCTCGGAGCAGGGAAAGCGGGGGTCGGTCGAAGCGAAGACGAACTCCATTTCGTCCTGGTCACCGAGCCTCCAGCCCGTGAGGTCGACCGGAGATCCGAACGCGAGCAATTCGACGAACTCCTGCTCACCGCTCGCCTGGTCGTAGTGGACCTCCGTGATTCGGACCGGAAGATCGCAGGCGTCTCCCCTGCCGTCCCCGTCGATATCGGACTGACCCGCGTTGGCCGTCCGGGGACAGTTGTCCATCGGCCGGCAAGCCCCGTCCCCGTCGATGTCGTTCTCGGCATCGTCGGGGCAGGGATCGCAGGTGTCCCCGGCGCCGTCGCCGTCGGCGTCGCCCTGCCCGGAATTGGGGACGCCGGGACAGTTGTCTCCGGGCTCGCACGAACCGTCCCCGTCGGCGTCGTCGCATCGCCGCAGCGAAACCGCGATTTCGGTCGCCGCACCGAGCGCGCCGGGCCGGAGTAAGGTGGCGGTTCCAGGGAAGGGTTGATCGAACGACTCCTCCGCCGTCGCCCCCGTCACCGTGTCGAGCCATCGAACCGACCACTGTCCCTGGGCGAGATTGGTGATGCCGAGACCGGAACCGTACGAATCGGTGTAGAGAACGTAGGCGGCGCCGTGTTCCCCTTCGTCGACGACGAGGGCATAGTCGGTGTCCCCCGCTCCGCGGGCGTTGTCGGGAGCCATGTGCTGGAGCGGAACCGATTCCAGGAACTCCTGAAGCGAACGGCACTCCCGGAGATTCGAATCGGGAGGATCGGTGGTGCCGGTGAGATCCCAGCCGTTGGCGAGAAAGTAGGCGCCCCCCATCGCCGTCGCCCACATCACCTTCCGTGCCCGTTCTCCGGTGCCCGTCCCCGCGTACCGGATCTCGCTGAGCGTGATGTTGTAGCGCCCCGCCGCGTTGTTCCACGCGGTGTTCATCGACCAGTTGACCTCGGAGGGCGGAGTCGAACCGTCGCAACTGCCGCCATCCATGCGCTGACACTGGATACCGAAGAGATCGAGGTTCGGGTCGTCGGCGTGGTGGAAGACGAGGCCGGTGAGCTGCGTACTCCCGATCGGGTGGTCGTGATCGTCGGCATCCCGGATCACGGCCGCCATGTTCGACGCCCGGGCCTGCGAGAAACGTTCCTGATACTCCTCGGCGACGAGCCAGATCAAATTCTTGTAACCCTCGAACCGATCCACGATCTGGCGGAGGAACGTCTCCTCCGCGGCTGGCACCTCGTGGTCCGACGACTTGCTGCAGCCCCAGATGCAGGCGCTGTCGTCGTAGAAGGAGAGGAAGATCGTGATTCCTCCGGCGTCCATCCGGGAGAACCAGCCGTCCCACTGATCGAGGATCTCGGGATCGAGACCGAGCGAGGGATTCGAATCCACGAAGGGGTTGTGGTCCGCGGGGCCGTCCCCTCCGTGGGAGCGGACGATCCCCATGAAGATCACGTTCCCACCGAGCGCGATGAGCCGATCGATCTTCTCCGTCTGGCCGCCGCCACTACGGGTGCCGTCGGTCTGTCGGGTCCCGAGGTAGAGAAACTCCTCCGGATCGCCCGGGCCGCACAGGAAAAAGGGAGTTCCGTCGGAACGCTCGAACCACGGCGGATGGGCGGGATCGACGACGACTTGGCCGGGGACGGTTGCGAGCGCCTGCGCCGCCGCGATCACGACGAAGAGCACACCCGGAATTGCAGGACCGATCGGACGAACCATCGGCGACCACACCTCTTCGACTCGGGACGAATCGTGCCCTATGTATAGTTCGTCTCAGCCGCGCAGTGAAGAGAAGGGGACTGGCACCTTTTCCGCCGGACGGAGAAGGTGCCGGTCCCCTAGTTCCACTTCCAGTCGCGGATTTCGGGCATGTCCTCGCCGTGGCGGGCGACGTACTGCTTGTGCTCGATGAGCCGGTCGCGGATCGCCTGTTTGGCGTAAGCCGCGGCCGCTCCGAGCTTCGGCACCCGGTCGATGACGTCCCCGACCAGGTGGAACCGGTCGACGTCGTTCATCACGCACATGTCGAACGGGGTCGTCGTCGTCCCCTCCTCCTTGTAGCCGCGCACGTGCAAGTTCCTGTGGTTCGTTCGTCGATACGTCAGACGGTGGATCAGCCACGGGTAGCCATGGAACGCGAACACGATGGGCTTGTCCGTCGTGAACAGCTCGTCGAAGTCCCGGTCGGAGAGCCCGTGCGGGTGCTCGGAGGGCGGCTGGAGCTTCATGAGGTCGACGATGTTGACGACTCGAACCTTCAGGTCGGGGAAGTAGCGCCGCAGGATGTCGACCGCCGCGAGGGTCTCGAGCGTGGGCACGTCGCCGCAGCAGGCCATCACGACGTCGGGTTCCATCCCCTTGTCGTTCGACGCCCATTCCCAGATACCGATCCCCGCCGTGCAGTGCTTGATCGCGGAGTCCATGTCGAGCCACTGCGGTGCCGGCTGCTTCCCCGCGACGATGACGTTCACGTAGTTCCGGCTCTTGAGGCAGTGGTTCGTGACGGAGAGGAGCGTGTTCGCGTCGGGAGGGAGGTACACACGGATCACCTCGGACTTCTTGTTCACGACGTGGTCGAGGAAGCCCGGATCCTGGTGGCTGAAGCCGTTGTGGTCCTGCCGCCATACGTGCGAGGAGAGGAGGTAGTTGAGCGAGGCGATCGGCCGCCTCCACGGGATGTGGCGGGTGGTCTTGAGCCACTTCGCATGCTGGTTGAACATCGAATCGACGATGTGGATGAACGCCTCGTAGCAGTTGAAAAAGCCGTGGCAGCCGGTCAGGAGATACCCTTCGAGCCACCCCTGGCACTGGTGCTCCGAGAGCATCTCCATGACCCGTCCGTCGGGGGCGACGTGTTCGTCGTCCTTCGTGATCGTGCCGACGAAGCAGCGGTCGGTCGCCTCGAAGACCGATCCCCAGCGGTTCGAGGCCGTCTCGTCCGGACCGAACAGGCGGAAGTTCCGATGGTCGTCGTTTCGGCGGAGCACGTCGCGCAGGAACATGCCCTGGACGCGGGTCGCCTCGGCCTCCACCGCGCCGGGCTTCGAGACCCTCACCGCGTACTCGCGGAAGTCGGGAAGCCTGAGGTCGCGAAGGAGCACGCCTCCGTTCGCGTGGGGATTCGCGCTCATCCGGCGTTCCCCCTTCGGGTTCATCGCGACGACGTCCGGCCTCGGACGGCCGTCCGCGTCGAACAGCTCCCTGGGGCGGTACGACTTCATCCACCGCTCGAGAATCCGGACGTGCGAGGCGTCGTCCATCTTCCCCATCGGAACCTGGTGGGACCGGAACGTCCCCTCCACCTTCTTCCCGTCGACGACCTTCGGCCCGGTCCACCCCTTGGGCGTCCGGAGCACGATCATCGGCCAGCGCGGCCGGCTCTGGAACCCCTTCGCGCGGGCGTGCCTCTGGATCCGGGCGATCGCGTCGAGGCATCGGTCGACGGCCGCCGCCATCGCTCGGTGCATCGCGGGCACCTCGCTCCCCTCGACGAAGACCGGGTCCCAGCCGTACCCGCGGAAGAGCGCCTCGAGCTCCTCGTGCGGGATCCGCGCGAGCACGGTCGGCCCGGCGATCTTGGCGCCGTTCAGGTGCAGGATCGGCAGGACCGCGCCGTCGTGGACCGGGTTCAGGAACTTGTTCGAGTGCCAGGCGGTCGCGAGCGGACCGGTCTCCGCCTCGCCGTCGCCGACGACGCAGGCGACCACAAGGTCGGGGTTGTCGAACGCCGCCCCGAACGCGTGCGAGAGGGCGTACCCGAGCTCGCCACCCTCGTGGATCGATCCCGGAGTCTCCGGGGCGACGTGGCTGGGCACGCCGCCGGGGAACGAGAACTGCTTGAACAGACGCTTCATTCCCTCCGCGTCCTGCGTGACGTCGGGGTAGACCTCGCTGTAGGAGCCCTCGAGCCACGACGCGGAGACGAGCCCGGGGCCCCCGTGGCCGGGCCCGGTGATGTAGATCACGCTCAGGTCGCGCTCGAGGATGGCGCGGTTGAGGTGGGCGTACAGGAAGGTGAGCCCCGGCGTCGTTCCCCAGTGCCCGAGGAGGCGCGGCTTGACGTGGTGCTTCGTCAGTTTTCGCTCGAGGAGCGGGTTGTCGTAGAGGTAGATCTGTCCCACCGACAGGTAGTTCGCAGCGCGCCACCAGGCGTCCACCCTGCGAAGCGTCTCGGGGTCGAGGGCCGTCTTCTTCGTTGCTCTCGCCATGTCACTTCCCTCCCTCCGGATCGTGCCAACCTCCGGCCTCCTTCGCGAGCCACTCCGCCTCCGCCGGGCCCCACGTCCCCGGCCGGTACTCGAAAACCGGGGTCGTCGACTGGAGGACGGGTTCCACGATCTCCCACGCCCGTTCCACGGCGTCTTGCCGGGCGAAGAGGATAGGGTCGCCCTCCATCGCCTCGCCGAGTAGCCTCTCGTAGGGCTGCATGTCGTCGCCCGTCGGCTGGCGCATGATCGAAAGTTCGCTGAGCTCGGTCTCGCTCTCTTCTCCCGGCCGTTTCACCCGTGCGCCGATGGCGATTTCGACGTCCGGGCCGAGACGGAGCCGCACGTGATTATTGGGGGGGCGAACGAATTTGCCGATCGGCGGGCGGCGCAGCCGCACGAAGACTTCCGTCGCCGTCACGGGCAGCTTCTTTCCCGCGCGGACGTAGAACGGAACCCCCTCCCATCGCCAGGAGTCGAGCCACAGGCGGACGGCCGCGAAGGTCTCCACCCTGGAG
Organism: uncultured Acidobacteriota bacterium; assembly: GCA_964628935.1. GTDB lineage: Bacteria > Acidobacteriota > Polarisedimenticolia > Polarisedimenticolales > DASRJG01 > CAYLHQ01. The sequence goes on along the minus strand of CAZVOE010000029.1, from coordinate 24,328 downwards.
TGCGGGGCGACCCCGGCCTCGTCGCGGTACCCGATGAACTGGCCGCGGACGAGGTCCTCCTCGCGGATGGGGCGGATGCCTCGCAGGACCTTCACCTGCTCGTCACGGATCGCCTCGCGGTAGGTCAGCGTCGGAGGTTCCATCGCGAGGAAGCCGATCACCTGAAGGAGGTGATTCTGGATCACGTCGCGGATCGCCCCGGCCTCCTCGTAGAACTTGCCCCGCCCTTGGACGCCGAACGCCTCGGCCATCGTGATTTGCACGCTCTCGATGTACCGACGGTTCCAGATCGGCTCGAGGAACGTGTTCGCGAAGCGAAAAAAGAGGACGTTCAGCACCGCTTCCTTCCCGAGGTAGTGGTCGATCCGGAAGATGGAGTCCTCGCCGAAGACCGAATGGAGGGTCTGATTCAGCTCGACGGCCGAGCCCAGGTCGCGGCCGAACGGTTTCTCGACGATCACCCGCGCATGACGAGCGCAGCCGGACTCCCCGAGCAATCTCACCACGGTCGGAAACATGCTGGGCGGGATCGCGAGATAGTGGGTCGGGTGGCTGCTCTCACCGAGGGCCCGGTGGATCGCCTCGAAGGTCGAGAGTTCCCGGTAGTCGCCGTCGACGTATCGGAAGAGCGATGCGAGCTTGGCGAACGTCTCCTCGTCGAAACCGTTTCCGTGTTTCTCGACGCTTTCCCGAGCGCGGTTGCGCAGATCGTCGAGGCTCCATCCCGACCGGGCGACCCCGATGATCGGGCAGTCGAGCCGTCCGCGGCGGACGAGGGAATAGAGCGACGGGAAGATCTTCTTGTACGCGAGATCCCCGGAAGCGCCGAAGAAGACGAGAGCGTCCGAACGCGAGCGGTTCACTTTCCCTCCTTCTTCTCGTGGTGCCCGCCGAACCCGAACCGCATCGCGGACAGCACCTTGTTCTGGAACTCGGCGTTCCCCCTGGAGTCGAAGCGCTCGTAAAGGGAAGCGGTCAGGACGTGGGCGGGGACCCCCTCCTCGACCGCGGCGAGGACGGTCCACCGTCCCTCGCCCGAGTCGGCGACGCGCCCCGAGAACTCCGCGAGATCCGGGCTTCGCGCCAGCGCTCCTGCGGTGAGATCGAGGAGCCAGGATGAGATCACGCTCCCCCTCCGCCACAACTCCGCGATATCGGCGAGGTCGAACTCGTACGGGTAGTACCGAGGATCACGGAGCGGAGTGGTCTCCGCGTCGACGGCCTGCTCTTTCCTTCCGACCCCGGCGTGCTTGAGGAGGCTGAACCCCTCGGCATACGCCGCCATCATCCCGTACTCGATGCCGTTGTGGACCATCTTCACGAAGTGGCCGGCGCCGTGCGGGCCGCAGTGAAAGTACCCCTCCTCCGCGGTCGTCCCCCCTCCTTCTCTCCCCGGGGTGCGCGGAATCGTTCCCCGCCCCGGCGCGAGGGCGCGGAAGATCGGTTCGAGGCGCCGGACCGTCTCCTCCTCGCCGCCGATCATGAGGCAGTATCCCCGCTCGAGGCCCCAGACGCCTCCACTCGTTCCGCAGTCGACGTAGTGGATCCCTGCGGGTCCGAGCCGCGCGGCCCGGTCGATGTCGTCCCGGTAGTAGGAGTTCCCGCCGTCGATCACGACGTCGCCCTTCTCGAGGACGCCGATGAGTTCCTCGATCACCCGGTCGACCGCGGCGGCGGGTATCATGAGCCAGACGGCCCGGGGCGGCCGGAGCGCGCGCGCCAATCCAGCGAGCGACGAGGCGACGATCGCTCCCTCTCCGGCGAGTTCGGCCGCCGCCTGCGCGGACCGGTCGTGCACGACGCATTCGTGCCCGGAGCGCAACAATCGACGGACCATGTTCGAGCCCATCCGGCCCAATCCGATCATCCCCAATTGCATCTCGTTTCCTCCCGTTGCCCAGGATACTCGCCCGTACTAGTCTCCTCCCATGAAACCCAAAGACGCCGAAACATTCACGATCGAGTCGGTTCGGACGGGATGCGACGCGAGGTGCATCGCGAGCGCCGTAGAGGACCACCTCCGCTATCACCTCGGGCGCCATCCCGCCGTCGCGTCGCCGCACGATTGGTACATGGCGCTCGCCCTCACGGTCCGCGACCGGTTGCTCCAGCGCTGGGTCGCGACGACCGATACCCTGCTCCGACGGGACGTGCGTGTCGTCGCCTACCTCTCCGCAGAGTTCCTGATGGGTCCCCACTTGGGCAACAATCTCGTCAATCTGGGGATCCGCGAGGAGGCGCGGAAAGCGATGGCGAGCCTCGGCCTCGACCTCGAGACCCTCGAAGCCGCAGAGGAGGAACCGGGGCTCGGGAACGGAGGACTCGGGCGCCTCGCGGCTTGCTTCCTCGAATCGCTCGCCACGCTCGAGATCCCGGCCATCGGGTACGGGATCCGGTACGAGTTCGGGATCTTCGACCAGGAGATTCGGGACGGCTGGCAGGTGGAGATCACGGACAAGTGGCTCCGCTGGGGAAATCCATGGGAACTGGCGCGTCCGGAGTTGTCCTACCCGGTCGGGTTCGGCGGCAGGACCGAGTCGTGGACCGACGAGAACGGCCGCTATCGGGTCCGATGGGTCCCCGCCCAAGTGGTCCGCGGCGTCGCCTACGATACCCCGGTCGTCGGATACAAGGTGAACACCGCGAACCTGCTCCGCCTCTTCAGCGCCGAGGCATGCGAATCGTTCGACTTCCAGGCCTTCAATCAGGGGGACTACTGGGGAGCGGTCGACGACAAGGTCATGTCCGAGAACCTCTCGAAGGTCTTGTATCCGAACGACGAACCGGAGGCCGGGAAGCGGCTCCGCCTGCAGCAGCAGTACTTCTTCGTGTCCTGCGCCCTACAGGAAATGATCCGACTGTGCCGCTGGGGTGGCGCGCCGGCCTCGGCGATCGCCGAGGGCTTCGCGGCGCAGCTCAACGACACCCATCCGGCGATCGCCGTACCCGAGTTGATGCGTCTCCTCGTCGACGAAGACGGGATGGACTGGGAGCCGGCTTGGGAGATCACCCGCAGGGTTTTCTCTTACACCAACCACACGCTCCTCCCCGAAGCGCTCGAGACGTGGCCGCTCCCGCTCTTCGCCTCGGTCCTCCCGCGGCACCTCGAAATCCTCTTCGAGATCAACGCCCGTTTCCTCGAAACCGTCCGCGCGAGTTTCCCCGGCGATGAGGACCGCGCGGTCAGGATGTCGCTGATCGACGAGAACGGCGAGCGACGGGTCCGGATGGCGAACCTCGCGACGATCGGAAGCCATGCGGTGAACGGCGTCGCCGCCATCCACTCGGAACTCCTGAAGTCGACGATCCTGAGGGACTTCCACGATCTCGAGCCACAGAAGTTCCGAAACGTCACGAACGGGGTCACTCCGCGGCGCTGGATGGTCCTGAGCAACCCGGGGCTCGCGGATCTGATCACGTCCCGAATCGGCGACCGCTGGATCACCCACCCCGAGGAGAATCTCCCCGAGCTGGAGGCGTTCGTCGGCGATCGTCCGTTTCGCGAGGCATGGCGGTCGGTCAAGCGGGAAAACAAGGCTCGGCTCGCCGCTCTGATACGGACGAGGACCGGGATCGAGGTCGACCCGGACTCGATGTTCGACGTCCAGGTCAAGCGGATCCACGAGTACAAGAGGCAACATCTCGCGGCGCTGCACGTGGTGACCCTTTACAACCGCGTGCGCCGAAACCCGCACGCGACGATGGCCCCCCGCACGTTCGTTTTCGGTGGCAAGGCGGCTCCCGGCTATTTCCTCGCGAAGCGGATCATCCGGCTGATCCACGGAATCGGCGAGATCGTGAACGCCGACCCGTCGGTCGCGGGGCGGCTCAAGGTCGTCTTCGTGCCCGACTTCAACGTGACGGTCGGCCAGAAGATCTACCCGGCCGCCGATCTCTCCGAACAAATTTCGACCGCGGGGAAGGAGGCCTCCGGGACCGGGAACATGAAGTTCGCCCTGAACGGGGCGCTCACGATCGGGACGCTCGACGGCGCGAACGTCGAGATCCGCGAGGCGGTCGGCGAAGAGAACTTCTTCCTCTTCGGGATGAACGTCGACGAGGTGCAGGCGCTCCGGGCGCGCGGGTACGACCCGAGGTCGCGCTACGAGAACGACGGCGAGCTTCGCGAGGCGCTCGACCAGATCGCCTCCGGCCACTTCTCCCGCGGAGACGCCTCCCTCTTCCGCCCTCTCGTAGGATCGCTCCTCGAGCGCGACGAGTTCTTCGTCCTCGCCGACTACCGCTCGTACGTCGACTGTCAGGAGCGGGTCTCGGACGTGTGGCGGGATCCCGAGACCTGGACGACGATGTCGATCCGAAACGTCGCGCGATGCGGCCGCTTTTCCTCCGACCGTTCGATCCGAGAGTACGCGGCGAAAATTTGGAAGGTGGAACCGGTTCCGGTGCGGCTCTAGCCCGCCTCCGCGATCGCACGGAGCGCCCCGGCGTCGAGACGCGTCTGGGCGGTCTCGAACAGCTCTCGTTCCTCGAAGCGGATGTGGGCCTCGAGGAGGTCGCCGAAACCGGCGAGGGCCTCGCGTGTCCTCGGGGCTCCCGCCGCGACACACGCACGGAGGGCGGCGTGTTCCACGAAGAGGCGCCCGACGAGCGCCTGCTCCCCGATCGCCGCGAGGGGCGGTGCGAGGAGCTCCTCTTCGATCTGGAAGTGGGGCTCGAGCTCCGCCTCGAACTTCGCCTCGACCTCGGCCCACGTCGCGTCGATCGCCGCACCCGGGTCGGTCCCGGCGAGCTTCGCCTTCCGAGCGAGGACGAGCCCGTGGTGGTGGTCTTCCGAAAGCGCCCGAAGCTCGGGAGCCCGTTTCATCCGCTCATCCTCCTCGCGTTTCCCGGAGCCTCCGTTCCAGAAACCGGCGCTCGGGACCCTGCCGGGCGAGGTCGAGCGCCCGTTCGTACGACCGGAGGGCTTCGTCGCTCCTCCCGAGGCGCCGGCAGAGCTCGGCTCGCGCCGAGTGCACCCAATGGTAGCCCGCAAGATCTCCCGCGGCGATGAGGTCCTCGACGAGCGCGAGCCCGGCCTCCGGGCCGTCCCGCATCGCGACGGCGACCGCACGGTTGAGCCGGACGACCGGAGAGGGGTCGGCCCGGAGGAGGACGTCGTAGAGGCCCACGATCTCCGCCCAGTCGGTCTGCGCGGCGCTCGGCGCCTCTGCGTGCACGGCGGCGATCGCCGCCTGGAGCGTGTACGGGCCGAAGCGGCGCGACGCGAGGGCGCGGGAGACGAGCGCGACCCCCTCCTCGATCTGCTCGCGGACCCAGAGCGACCGGTCCTGCTCCTCGAGGAGCACAAGGTCGCCGTCCGTCGTCATGCGCGCCACACGCCGGGAGTCTTGGAGCAACACGAGGGCGAGCAGACCCATCGCCTCGGGCTCGGGGAGGAGTTCGACGAGGAGACGCCCCAGGCGGATCGCCTCCGCCGCGAGATCGGAGCGCGTCACGGCGTCCCCGGAGGTCGCCGCGTACCCCTCGTTGAAGACGAGGTAAACGACCTGGAGCACGGCATCGAGACGCGCGGGCAGTTCCTCGCGAGACGGCACCTGGTACGGGATCTTCGCGTCCCGGATCTTCTGCTTCGCGCGGACGATTCGCTGGGCGATGGTCGGGGCGCTCGAAAGGAAGGCCCGCGCGATCTCTTCGGTCGTGAGTCCGCAGACCTCGCGCAGGGTGAGGGCGACCTGCGCGTCCGGCGAGAGCGCGGGGTGGCAGCAGGTGAAGATCAGGCGCAGCCGGTCGTCCTCGATCGACTCCGCGCCCTCGAAGGGATCGGCCGGGGAGGTGGACTCGAGCCCCTCGGCCGCTTCGGCGAGCTTCCGGTCGAACCGCGCGCGCCGCCGCATCGCGTCGATCGCGCGGAAGCGGCCAGCGGAGACGAGCCACGCGCGCGGGTTCGCGGGCACGCCCTCGGCCGGCCACCGCTCGATCGCCGCCGCGAAGGCGTCGTGGAGAGCCTCCTCCGCGCGGTCGAAGTCGCCGAGGAGGCGGATCAGGGTTGCGAGGACGCGGCGCGAATCGGAGCGGTAGATCTCCTCGACGGTCTCCCGCGCCGGCCGCGCCGCGTCCTCGGTCACGGTCGAGTCGCTCCTACTGCTCGCCGAATTCGACGATCGGCCGCACCTCGACGCACCCGAGCCTCGCGGAGGGGATCCGCGAGGCGACCTGGATCGCGTCGTTCAAGTCCCGCGCCTCGATCAGGTAGAACCCGCCGAGCTGCTCCTTCGTCTCCGCGAAGGGGCCGTCGGTCGTCGAGATCTTCCCGTTCCGGACCCGGACGGTGGTCGCGGTCGCGACCGGCTGCAGGGCCTCGCCGGCCTGGAAATGGCCGCTCTTCTTGATGTCCTCGGTGAAGGCGAAGTACTCCCCCATGAAGGCCTGGGAATCGGCCTCGGACATCCCCTCGAGCTTCCTCTCCTCGTCGTAGATCAGGCAAAGGTACCGCATCGTTGCTCCTTTTTCGGGTTCGAAGACCCCTTGTACGCCTCTTGGTCGACGGGGAGGGGCCGGAATCGACGGCGTCAGTCGGGAATGTTCGCCCCCCGCTCCGCGAGGAGTTCCCGGAGGGCGGATCGGTGGCAGCGGGTTTCGTCGGCGCAGTAGCAGCCGACGGATAGATCGGTCCCTTTGGAGAGGGCCGCGAGGAGGTCGAGGACCGAGCGGGGCTCGGGGGCCGACATCTCCTTCCGGTACTTCCGGACGAACCGGGCCCAGTCGCCGTCGGATCCGGCCGCCTTGGCCTCGCGGATCGTCGCAACACTCGGGGCGAGCATCGGAAGCCAGACGTCGAAGTAGTTCCGCTTCGCGTACTCCGCCTTCGGCACGCCCCGCGGAAGAAAGCGCACCGTCCCGATGCGGAGCCCCTCGCCGACCGCGCGGGGGTCACCGAGCCTCACGATGCGGATGGCCATCGTCGATCCCCCTCTCCTCTCGATCGAGCGCGACGGCGCTCCGTTCTCGCCGAACCACGATCTACCGGTTTGCAGGAACCCGAACCGTCGGGTCCTGGTCGAGACGCACTCGAGCCGACCATCGTGCGGTTCCTTCCCGAAGAGTGGAAGGCCGTTTCCCAGGACGATCGGGATCCGTGTCCTCGTCGGGCCGTCCAGGAGGTCCTCCGCCACGAAAGCGTCGCTCGGGGTTCGTCGTTCAGGAAATCGCTCGCCGGGGACCGGGAGGGAATGCATCGGAGAATCCGGCTCCAAACGACCGCCGGTTTCCCTCCGCACCGCCACGCACGGACCACGTGCACCATCTCGAACGATTTCCCCCTCGTGACGAGAGTGTCGGCGCAATCGAAACCGGTAGCCGACTACCTCCCCCCGATCAACGCCCTGAGCGCGATCTGGTCGGGGTTCAGCAATTCCTTGATCCGCTCCGACGAAACGTGAGCGACCGTGATGTGCCCCACCTCGCTCGTCACCTCGTCGAAAATCCCGCGGTCCTTCATCCGCATCGTCTGCGGGATGTTGTCCTCGGAAGGCGAGACGAAGTGGACGGTGAAGGCCTTGTAGCGGTGGATCAGGAAGAGCTGCATGAGGGTCATGAGCCGCTTTCTGCGGAGGGCCTCGTCGAAGTTGTTCTGATCGCGAACCGAGAGAAAGGTTCTCCCCCTCCGGTCCTGGATGGTCGCGAAGATGACGTCCGCGACCTTTTTCCCGGAATCGTCCACGACCTTGAGCTCGAGGAGTTCCGACCCCGCGGTGTGCGGCCGGAGCGAGACGCGGAGGCGGCGGTCGATGCCGTGCTCTTTCGCCCAGAGCGCAAGCCACTCCTCGAGGAGCTTCGGTGGCACCTCGGTCTGGATGAGGTGCTGGAACTGCGTCGAGCCCTTCCCCATCGCCTTCGTGGTCGCGGTCCTTCCCGTGCACGCCATGAGCGCACCGTCGATCCGCGGGCCGCCGACGTGGGTCTGAGGAGTCTTGTACGGCGAATCGAGGAGCCGGAGCTTCCTTTGGAGCCGCGCGAGCGCGAGCATTCCGTCCTGCTTGAGCGCCGTCGCGAACTCCTCCGCCGCGAGACCGTCGATCTGGTGACCGCCGTAGGTGATGAAGTTGAAGACGAAGCCGAGCTTCCCGAGCTCCGTGGGGAACTCCTTCATCTGCTGCTCGGTCATCCCCGTCGTGTCCCAGTTGAAGGAAGGCGACAGGTTGTACGCCAGCATCTTGTCCGGGAAGACGGCGTGGATCGCCCCGGCGAACTCCTTCGCGTCGTGGAGGTCGGCCGTCTTGGTTTCCATCCAGAGGATGTCCGCGAAGGGAGCGACGGCCAGGGAGCGATGAATCGCGTAGTGGATCCCGCCCTGGATCTGGTAATACCCCTCGGGGGTTCTCGGAAGCTCCCAGTCCCAGACGACCTGGATCCCCATCGACCGTGCCTTCTCTCGCGCCTCGGCGAAAGAAACCGTCTCGGCCCACTCGACCCACTCACCGGGGGTCATGTCGAACGAGGCGCCGTCCTCGATCTGGAAGCGCATCGCTTCGGCGACCGCTTCTCCGTACGTCTTGAGCCCCGCGTCCATCTGCCAGACGTCGAGGAACTTGTCCATGACTCTGTCGAGCGCGCTGTCGGACGATTCCCTCCCGGCCTTGACCGCCTCGATGTGCTCGTCCAAAAGGGAGAGGACGCCGGTCCTGCGCATCCATTCGAACGCCTCGTCGTAAACGGCATCCGAGATCCGGTAGAGAAAGTGCCCGTTGATCTCGGGAACGCCTCGCTCGTAGAACCGCTTCATGACCGCGAGCGAGGCCACCTTGCACGACGGGAGGTTGACGTTCGTCGCCCCGAGGAGGAACGACTGGTCGCGTTCATCGCTGCGGCTGTCGATGAAGGTGGCGGCCTCGGCATCGGTGCGCGCGACGATGATGCCGGGGACCCCCATGATGTCGAGTTGGAAGCGCGCCGCGACGAGCCGCTTGATCTGCTCGTCCTGGGCCACGAGGACCTTCCCCGCTTGGTGACCGCATTTCTTGACCCCCGGCTTCTGGTCCTCGATGTGGTAGCCGGGGACGCCGACCTCGACGAAGCGCCGGATGAGGTTGCGAACGTGGGATTCGCCCCCGTGGCCCGTGTCGGCGTCGGCGATCAGGAACGGCCGATAGTCGACGGGCGGGTGGGCCCTCCGCTCGGCCTCGGTCATTCGCGCTCGCTGGTAGCGCTGGTTCCGGTCGGCCGCGAGGAGGGCCCGGACGAGGGTCGAGGCCTCGTTGGGGACTTGGCTCAAGGGGTACGACGCCAGGTCGGGTCCGGGATCTTCGTCCGGCGATCCTTTCGCGGACGTCGCCCACCCGCCGAGGTAAATCCCCTCGATCCCCATCCGCTTCATCATCACCGCCTGCCCGGGCGAATAGGGACCGAAGGTCGTGATCGACTCGCGCCGTTCGAAGAGTTCCCGGAGCCTGTCGTAAAACGCCTCCGCGGTGGCGCGCGCGATCGTCGAGTCGCCCTGAAAGGTCCCGCGCTGCTCGACCACCTGGCGGGCGGAGTAGAGGCGCCGGATCCCGCGGAAGCGGGGACCCGTCATCCAGGCCTCGGTCGCGCGGATCTCGTCTTCCAAGACGGAGGTTTCGTCGTGGTGCTTCGCTTCGGGCATGACGTGCGCCTCCGGGCTCATCATATACGCTCAGGGGAGCGACCGAAGCACGGCCCGCACCGGACTCGCGTCGAAGCCTTCGAGGCGGAGCGGCAGAGCGATCAACTCGTAGAGCCCCTCGGGGACGTGCCTCAAGACGAGCCCCTCGAGGATCGCCATGTCGTGGGCGAGGAAGCGGTTGTGGGCGGGGAGGTCCTTCGAGGAGAAGAGGTCGACGCTCGGCGTGTCGATCCCGACGAGCCGCACCCCACGCTCGTGGAGAGCGTCAACGAGCCCGGGTTCGAGCGCGGCGAAGTCCGGATCGAAGCGCTCGGGATGGGGGAATGTCCCCGTGCCGAACAACAACCGCGGGGCGAGGAGGGGGTCGGGCATCGCCGAGACGGGAATGCGCTCCCCTCTTCCGATCGTCACGTGCACCACCTGGCACGGGCCGAGGTAGAGCGAAAGGTCGCGCGTCTCGATCGACTCGGCGTCCCGGCCGTAGTGGGACGGGGCGTCAGCGTGCGCGCCGAGATGGACCGTCCCGCGAATCGTCGAGAGGGTCAGATTGTCCCCTCGCTTCATGTCAAGGAGAACCTCGCGCGATGCGGGGGTGTCCCCCGGCCAGACGGCGAGGCGCGCGGAGACGACGGGGGTGAGGTCGTAGAGCATGGCTGCATCGTATCCGGTTTCGAGACCCGGGTTCCCGTTGGTCCGTTGACAAGCGAGATCCATGCAGAATTCCGTCCTGGCATTTGCACCACGATGGCCCCGATCCGGAACATGTTTCTCGAGGGCAGCCGCCGCTCGAGACGGATGAAAGGTCGTTCTCCTACTGACTCGAATTCGGGTTCGGCCGAACGCGGAGTCTCCTCATCCCGACGTCCTCCGACGGCACGGTTTCGACGTCGTTCCAGCTCCCTGAGTCGATCCGGGAGCAGGCGGTTGGGGACCGGGGATCCGATTGACGCCCACGTCGCGATCCTGAGGGGGGAGGCCTGTCGAGACGATTCTACGGATCGCTCGTGGAGCATCCGTTCCGCGCCGCGACGAGGTAGTAGAACCCCTCGCCTTCGGCCGGGATCGCGCCGTCCGTCGCCGTCGCGTCCGACGATCCGGCCTCGACCGTCGTCTCCGAGGATCCCCCCGGCGGAAGCGCGTCGAGCGCGCCCCGGACCACGTCGTACACGGTGCCGGCTCCGGCCGACTCCGCTTGGGGGTCCCACGAAAGCGTCGTCCGGTCCGCCGCGAGCCGGAGCCCGGTCACCTCGGTGGGGACGTTCCACGCGCCGGGATCGAGCGGAGCGCAATCGCACGCGTCGCCTCGCAGGTCGCCGTCTGCGTCCTGCTGCCCTGCGTTCGCGATGACGGGGCAGTTGTCGGCGGTGTCGCCCACCCCGTCCGCGTCGAGGTCGCGCTCCCGGATCTCGAGGAAGGTCACGCCGTTCACCGCGAGGGGCGCCGAGAGCGCGAGCGTCCCGGAAGGCGTCGCGTAATCCGTCGCCGGCCCATCCTCGACGAGGTCGTCTGCGGCCTCGAGGGCGGCGATCTCATGGGGCCGATAGAGGCTCTGCTTCGCGAGTGATTGGTACGCCCGGTACGGGCTCGAGTGGTCGCGGTCGACCCGCCATCGGCGCACGGTGACGTTCGGCCAGCGTACCCCGGAAAGAGTCAACTGTGCGGTGAACGCCGTTTCCTCGCGGGATTCCGTGTCCTGCGGGTCGTGGGAGTACAGGAGCACGAGATCGGAGGCCGCCGACGGGCTGCGCACCCCTCCGAACCGGATCCCCGAGACGGTCTGCGCGGCGAGGGCGGCGAGATTCCGGTTCATCTTCGCGGTCAACTCGAGGTAATTGAAGACCGCCTTCCGGATCGTCGAGATGCGATCTTCCACCCCGTCGCCGTCGTCGTCGACCCGCATGAGGCCGGTGACCGAGGCGATCCCATCGCCGTTGTAGTCGTACGGCCACACCGTGAGGACCGATTCGTGGCGCGCGTAGCGGTGATCGGTCTCGGCGCGCGCGACCATCCGCTGCATCCAGTCGGCGCACCAGGTCGGGAAGAAGCCGTTCCCCAGGTAGATCGCCCTCGCGGCGGGGTCGGGGCGCGGGATCCAATCGGGAGTGCACTCGAAGCAGGTGACGTTGAGGTTCTCGAAGGCGACGGGATCGATCGCGAGTGCATCGTCCCTCACATCGGTCAGATCCTTCACCGCCTGGTCGGCAGGCTCATACTCGTGGATCGACACGAAATCGATCGGCGAGCCGTGCCCGGCGTGTGCGGAACAAGTCGCATCCACGCGAGCGGCGCGGAGCCCCGAAAAACGTGAATCGGCACAGACGAAGTTCGTTTCGACGACGTCTCCCTCGGGTTTCGTCGCCGTCCCGGAGCAGTGGTAGAGAGCGTCCTTGATCCAGCTGCGTCCGCCGAGACCGGCGGCCTCGATCCCTCCCACCTGCACACGGCTCGCGTCGAGGCCGCGGTCCTCGAAGGCCGTCAGGACGGCGTTGACCGTGTAGTCGTACAGCTCGTAAAAGCCGTTTTTCCCGGCCGACCAAAAGATCGAGAAGTTGTTCTCGTTCCCGACGCTGTAGTAGAAATCGAGCGCCGCTTCGCCCCCGTACCGGTCGATCAGGTGAAAGACCATCTCCCGCGCGAACCCGTGCCACTGGATCCAGTCCTTCGGTAGCCCGATGCTCCCGTGTCCCCCGGTCGAGGCCGGCACCGGCTCGCGCGCAAGGTCGAGAGGGGTGTAGGAGAAGTTCACCTGGATTCGTCGTCCGTATTGCCCCACGACGACGTCCCACTCGTCGTCGATCCGGGACCAGTAGTAGACCGGGGTCCCTACCGGCGAATACTTCCGCAAGTAGCAAAGCGGCAGCGTGAAGTTGTCGGGGGTACGTGGGTCATCGGCGGGGCGCGATCCCGCGTAGTCGAGGATCCACGCGGAGGGAGCCGTCGTCATCGGCTCGACCTTGACGATCCGCTTGTTCTCGTCCACACCGGTCACGCGGGCGATCTCGAACTTCTCCCGGTCGGCGACGGTGACGAGGTCGCCGGGGAGAAAGTCGGTTCCGAGGGGTCGGTTCCGCTCGATCCCGTAAAGCGGCCCCTCGGGGAGATCTTCGACGGTGATCAACGTGCGAGGCCCCTGGTTCGTCACCGCGACGACGCGGCGCGTCTCCCGCTCGCGGACGGGGTTCGGATTCCCGTCGAAGAAGCCGTTGTGCCAGTAGTCGCTCGTCATCGGCCAGTCGCGCTGGAGCGACCACACGTCGGGGTTCGTCGCACGGACCGCGTCCATCATCGCGTAGGACTCGTACTGGTCGAAGAGCCGGCTCGTATCGAAGTTCGGCTTCAGGATGCCCGAGAAAAACCAGCCCTGCCACGGTACGACCGGCCCCGAGAGGTTGATCGCCCACGAGACGACCGGGTTCGAGATCACCCCCCGGGTCGTGAACGACCACGAGTCCTTCGAGGGATCGATCGCGACCCCGTCGACCGTTCTCGCGAAGACGTCGACGCGGTAGCTCTTCGCCGGGTCGAGCGGCGTCGTGGGAACGATGTAGACCGCTTCGCCATTCCGCTCGTCCACGTCGACGTTGTGGATCAGCCGACCCGTGAATCCCGGCGCGAACGACTGTCCCGCGAGGAGCATCGGGACCGGAGATCCACCCGAAGGCACGAGGGTCGCGGTGATCGAGTCGGGGTCGACCCGTCCCGCGGCTCCGTTCGTATCGGGGACGAGGACCTCGAAATAGAGGGTCGTATTCCGCGTGACGTTCGTCCGGGCCTCGTAGGGTCTGGGAGAGGTGTTGACGTGCTTGCGGTTGAAGACGTTGTCTTCGTAGCGCAGAGCGGGCGGAGCCGACGCCGCGAGGGCCGTCGAGGCGAAAAGAAGGAGAACGCAAGGAGTCGAGACCGCACGCTCCATGAGCGGAATGTACCGCGGGAGCGGTCCTTTCGAGATCTACAACTCGTGCCGGATCTCCCAGAGGTCGGGAAACACAGGCTGGAACAGGGTCTCCTTGAGGAAGGCGACCCCGAGCGACCCTCCCGTCCCTTTCTTGTTCCCGATCGTGCGCTCGACGAGCTTCACGTGCCGGTAGCGCCACTCCTGAATCCCCTCGTCGATGTCGGTCAGGATCTCGAAAAGTCCCGCGAGGTCGGGCTGCGTCTTGTAAAGGCGCAGGATCTCCCGCTGGATCGCTTCGTGCGGTCGGGTCGACTCCTCCACCGGTTTGGCTCGCAGTTCCGCCGGAATCGCGACCCCCCGGTGTTCGAGAAAATCGTAGAAGTGGTCGTAGAGCGAGCGCTCGGCGAGCCGACGCTCCAGGCGCGCGCGCGCCTCTGAGCCCTCCGCGTGGTACTGGACCATCTTCGCGCGCCGATACCCGAGCACGAACTCGAACTCCCGGAACTGGACCGATTGGAACCCCGAGGCGGTCTCGAGCCGATCGCGGAAGGCGGCGAAGGACATCGGGGTCATCGTCTCGAGGATGTCGAGCTGCGCCACCGCGATCTTCAGGATGTGCCGGATGCGACCGAGCGTGTGCATCGCCCCCCAGAGGTCGTTCCCGCTGAAATCGCGCTTCACCTTCGCGATCTCGTGAAGCATCTGCTTGAACCACAGCTCGTAGACTTGGTGGATCACGATGAAGAGCATCTCGTCGTGCTCGGGGGGGGTCGAACGCGGTTCCTGAAGTTCGAGGAGGCGGTCGACCTTGAGGTACGAGGCGTAGGTCAGCTCGGGCATGGAATCAACCTCCGAGCAGGGCGAAGGCTGCGGCCAATACGGTCACACCGAGCCCGGCTGCGATCCATCGCACCGCGCGCCACTGCGCCCGCGCCCGCCGGACGGCGTCGGCGTAGGGGGTGCGGCTGAACGTCACCAGGTAGTAGAGCGGAGCGAACCATCGCGGAAAGAGTCGATGCAGAGCCTTTTCGAACCTTTTCCCCGCGAGGAAGAGCCTCGACACCGTCTTGTCCCGCATCTCCACGAAGTTCTCGATCGCGAGGTCGGCGAGCGCGTCGGCGTGCTCCTTTCGCCGCGAAAAGTACCGGGCGAAAGCCGCCTCGAGATTCCCGGGGCTCTCCTCCATGCAGCGGTCCAACAAGACACAGTCCTCGAACGCGGCGTTCGCCCCCTGCCCGTAGAACGGAACGATCGCGTGAGCAGCGTCCCCCAGGAGGACCGCCCGGTCTTTCCAGTGCCATGGGGCGCAGCGCACGGTGACGAGCGAGCCGACCGGGTTCCCGAGGTAATCCTCCCCGAGGGTCGGGATCAGGGGAACCGCGTCCGGAAAGACGCGGCGGAAGTAGGCGAGGACCTCTCCCTCGGTCGTCAACGATCGAAACCCGTTCGGACCCTCGAACGGCCAGAAGCACGTGCACGTGAACGTCCCGTCCCGGTTCGGAAGAGCGATCATCATGAATCCGCCCCTCGGCCAGATGTGAAGGGCGTTCGGCTCGATCGCGAACGCCCCGTCCCCCTTCGGGGGAATCGTCAGCTCCTTGTAGCCGTGCGGGAGATACGACTGGGAGTACTCGAACCGATCGGTCCGTTGCATTGCGGCCCGCACCTCGGAGTACGCCCCGTCGGCGCTGACCACGAGGTCGGCGGCGACCCGCTCGACCGTCCCCGTTTCCGCGTCTTCGAAGACGCAGGTCGCCGCGTCGAGATCGACGTCGACGCAGCGCTTCCCGAAAAAGACCCTGACGTTCGCACCTTGTTCCGCGGTCTCGACGAGCATCTGGTTGAGCGTCGCACGCGAGACGGAATGGATGACGTGGTGGGCCTCGGTCCCGTACGGCTGGAACGCCCGCGCGCCGTCGAGACCGTGGATCATCCTCCCGCGCATCGGGATCGCGAGATCGAGCACGGCCCGATCGAGCCCCACCTGCGAGAGGGCGTGGATCCCCCGTGTCGAGATCGCGAGGTTGATCGATCGGCTCCGCCCGACCGGACCCTTTCGAGGGTCTCTCCGTCGCTCGTAGAGCGTCACGTCGTGACCGCGTCGCGCGAGCAGGATCGCGAAAAGAGACCCCGCCAGACCCGCTCCGACGACCGTGATCTTCCGCCTCATGCCGTCAGGACCCTCGCGGCGCGCCATACCTCGTGGAAGGTGTTGTAGAGGGGGACGGGCGCGAGCCGAATCACGTCCGGCTCCCGAAAGTCGCCGACCACGCCGGCCTCCTGGAGGGCTCGAAAGCGCTCTTTCGGTCGATCGAGGACGCGGAGCGACAGCTGGCTTCCCCGCGCCTCCGGATCGGAGGGGGTGATGATTTCGAACGGCTTCCCGGGAACCTGCGTGAGCAGCCACTCGAGGTAGCCGGTCAGCACGATCGACTTCGCGCGGAGCGCGGCCATCCCCGCGTCGTCGAAGAGCTCGAGCGACGCGCGAAGGGGCGCCATCGCGAGGATCGGCGGGTTGGAGACTTGCCAGCCGTCGGCCCCCTCGCGTGGAACGAACTCCGGCTCGAGGTGCATGCGGAACCGGGTGGCGGGATCGTTTCCCCACCAGCCCGCGAGTCGCGGAAGGGAGAGGTCCTTCCCCCACCGCTCGTGGACGAAGCATCCGGCGACCGCGCCGGGTCCGGCGTTCAGGTACTTGTAGGTGCACCACGCCGCGAAATCGACCTCCCAGTCGTGGAGGCGGAGGGGGACGTTCCCCGCCGCGTGGGCCAAGTCGAAACCGACGATGCACCCCGCCCGCCGGCCCACCTCGACGATCCGCTCCATGGGGAGGACCCGCCCCGAAAAGTAGTGGACCCCCCCGAGCATCACGACCGCGATCTCCTCCCCGCGCTCCGCGAGGATCGGCTCGATTTCGTCCGCCTCGGCGACGATCACGGAATGGTCCGGGTCGAGGCCGTGGTGGCGCGCCTGCGCCCGCATCGCGTACGTGTCCGAGGGGAAGGCCTCGGCCTCCACGAGGATCGAGTGGCGTCCGACGGTGGGACGGTAGAACGTCGCCATCAACAGGTGGAGGTTGACCGTGAGGGAATTCATCGTCACGACCTCCACCGGCTTCGCCCCCACGAGACGCGCCCAGGAATCGCGGAAGATCTCGTGGTACGTGTACCAGGGGGTCTTCCCGTGGAAGTGGCCGTCCACTCCCAGGCGGGCCCAGTCGTCCATCTCTTGCTCGACGTACGCGCGCGCCTTCCGGGGCATGAGCCCGAGCGAGTTCCCGTTGAAGTAGATCGACGGCGTTCCGTCCGGCCGGGCCGGGATCGCGAACGCGGCCCGGTAACGGCCGAGCGGATCCTGTTCGTCGAGGCGTTTCGCGAATCCCTCGTCGTTGACGAAAGGTCCCTTCATGCGAAGCGGCTCCCGTCGAGACCGAGGAACTCGAGGGCCGTGCCGCCGAGGAGGCGCTCTTTCGTCGCGATGTCGAGGTCGTCCATCGAGTCGATGAGGGCCCCCGGCACGGCTTCCCCGAGAGGGAACGGGTAATCGGAACCGAGCGCGACGCGCGCGGCGCCGACGAGGTCGAGAAGGAGCCTGAGGGCCCTGGCATCGTGGACGAGGGAATCCACGTAGAACTTCCCGAGGTACTCGCGCGGGGATCTCCGATTCTCGACCGCGACGAGATCGGGCCGCACATCGAATCCGTGCTGGATCCGCCCGAACGTCCCGGGAAACGATCCTCCCCCGTGGGCGAAGCCGATCCTGAGGCGCGGCAACCGCTCGAGAACCCCTCCGAAGAGAATCGAGCAGAGCGCCGTCGCCGTTTCGGCGGGCATCCCCACGAGCCAGGGCAACCAGTACTTTCCGTGCCGGTTCTTTCCGAGCATGTCCCACGGATGGACGAAAACCGCCGCCCCGAGATCTTGCGCCGCCGCGAAGACGGGGAAAATCTCCCGGTCGTCGAGGTTGCGTCCGTTCACGTTCGTGCCGATTTGGACGCCGGGCAGGCCCAACTCGCGGACGCAGCGCTCGAGCTCCCGGCAGGCGAGGTCGGCGTCCTGCATCGGAAGCGTTCCGAGGCCGGTGAATCGTTTGGGATGCGCGGCCACGACGCCGGCGAGGTGATCGTTCAGCAGGCGCGCGAGATCGCTTCCGTGCTCGGCCTTCGCCCAGTACGAGAACATCACCGGCACGGTGGAGAGGACCTGGACATCGACCCCGGTCTCGTCGCAGTCCGACAGGCGCCGCGCCGGATCCCAGGTGTTCTCCGCGACCTCGCGGAAGAAGACGCTCCCCTGCATCATCCGCGCGCAGCCGGGGCCGTGATGCTCGAGGTGAACGAATCCGCCGTACCCGTAGCGCTTCTCCAGGTCCGGCCAGGTCTTCGGCAGAATGTGGGTGTGCAGGTCGATCCGGAGCGACCTCACCCCTTGGCCGGAACCGGCGGTTTCATCACGGTGCCGCACGTCTTGCACGTCCTCTTCGACTCGTCGGCGAAAAAGCTCTCGATAATCGGCTTGAGCTCGGTGCCGAGGTCTTTGCAGTGAAACGACGCGTCGTGGAGGACCTCGCCGCATTTCTCGCAGAACCACTTCAGATGGTCGCGCTCTTCGGGCTTGCGCATCCGCTCGACGACCATGCCGATCGTTCCGGCGGGACGCTGCGGCGAGTGCGGGACTCTCGCGGGGAGAAGGAAGATGTCCCCCTCACGTACGACGACATCCCGCGGCTTTCCGTCCTCCAGGACTTTGACTGTGATGTCGCCCTCGATCTGGTAGAACAACTCCTCGCCGTCCTCGACGTGGTAATCCTTCCGTGCGTTCGGCCCGCCCACGATCATCACGAGGAACTCGGTGTCTTGCCAGACCATCTTGTTGCCCACGGGGGGCTTCAAGAGATGGCGGTGTTCCTCGATCCAGTTCTTCAGATTGAACGCCGCGAGTGCCATGTGCCGTCCTCCTCCTCCTCGGGGAAACGGACGTTAGTTACCACGGTTCCGGGAGGGGGGGCAACTCGGCCGGCTACCGCCGGCCGGTCACTTCGGCGACGGCCGCGAGACGAAGCGGGTCGGAGGCGCCGGGGCGCGTCATGTGCGGATCGTGTCCGACGTCGTCCATGAGGACTGCGTCGAAGTCGGCGTATTTCCGATTCGTGTCGATCTTCGTCGGATCCGGCTGCGCGGCGTCGAGCGGTACGAACCCGCGAGGACGAGGACTTGCGCCGACCAGAACGTGCGGCCGCAAGTCCCGCAATGGACGAAGACGACCGGAACCTCTCCGTCCCCGTCCACCGCGCACGGCGAGCGGTTCCCATCGCACGTCGTGAAGACACGCTCGCCCGCGGCGAGACCCGACGGCTCGACGCGAGGGGCCTTCGCGGGAGGCGCGACCGCCGACCCTGCCATGCCCGGGCGCCTCCGGAAAACGAATACGGCTTGACCTCGCCATTGGGGGCAGGACCGGGCCGGTGCGAAAACCGAGGTTCCTCCGCCCCGGAGTGGCTCGCCGTCGCTCCGATGCGGACCTCGGGGAGCGAGCCGCCTTCGGTCAGAGCGCCTTCACCACCTTCGGCGCCAAGAACCACCGGAGCGTGGCGGTCCCGGGCTCGAGGCGCGACCAGCGCTCGATCTCGGCCTCGGCGCAGAGGATCGCCCCGGTCGCGAACCGAACCGCCCCGGGGAAACCGGTGCCGAGGAGAAGAGCCGAGGCCTCATCGCACGCAGGGCTGTGGGCGACGACGAGCGCGATCGAGACTTCGTCGGGAAGACCACGGAGCGCCCGGATCCACGCCTCCCCAGACCCCGGGTACAGGTTCGCGTCGCAGCGGACCTTCCCCCGAAAGCCCGCGGCCTCCGCGAAACGCTCCGCGGTCTCGCGGGCGCGCCGCGCCGGGGACGCGACCACATGGTCCGGAAGCGCCCCGAGCTTCGCGATCGCCTTCCCCATCCGCGGCGCGTCCTCGATCCCGCGCTTCGCGAGAGGGCGATCGAAGTCGTCGAGACGGGGATCGCTCCAGTCGGACTTCGCGTGGCGCATGAGGAGGATGGTCTTCATCGTGGCTCCGCGGCTTGACAGCTCGGCCGGTGGATTTTATCCCCCACGGCGTCCGAGGCAGAAACGAAGAAAGAAAGGAGGACCGCCAAATGAGACTGCGTCATTCGTTGTTCGATGAAATGTCGAGCCTCTTCCGGAGCTTCGACAACCTGTTCCAGTCCGCCCTTCAGGACATGGGCGGCCTCTCCCGGACCCCTCGTCTCCTGAGCGCGCCCGGGTGGGGAGGTGAGGCCCCGGCGCTCGTTCCCGCAGTCGAGTGCTTCACCCGCGAGAAGAACGTCGTCCTGCGGGCCGAGCTTCCCGGCGTCGATCCCGAGAAGATCGAGATCACCGTCGACGGCGACCGTCTCGTCCTCCGGGGTGAAAAGGAGTCCCAGCGGAAGGAGGAAGACCGGAATTACTGGTTCCAGGAGGTCTCCTACGGCCGCTTCGAGCGCTCGTTCGTTCTTCCCGAAGGCGTCAAGGCCGAGGACATCAAGGCCAACTTCCAGAACGGAGTGCTCGAGGTGACCTTCCCCGCGAAGGACCTTCCGGAAACGAAGCGGATTCCGATCACCGCTGGCTCGGGGGCGAAGAAGCAGATCCAAGCCGCGTGATTCCGCCCGGCTTCCGGGAGACGAACAAGACGTTCGCGAACGGGGTGCCCTCCCCGATCGGCCGGGAATCGACGTCGAGACCGGCCGCCCGGAGGAGGGCGCCCCATTCGTCTTTCGAGCGGTACCGAAGCTCCTGGAAAGGCCGCCCGCGCAGACACGAGAGAACGCGCTCCGAAACCCGCACGCTCCAAAATCCCGCCCCTGCGCCCGCGTCGACCTCGCGGACAAGGAGCACGCCCGCAGGGCGTAGAGCGCGCGCGATCCGGTCGAGCAGCCTTTCCTGTTCCGGCCGGTCGAGATAGTGCAACACGTCGAACAGAGTCGCGGCATCGCACGGGGGGAGCATGGCTTCGCGCAAGTCGGCGCGCACGATCTCCGCCTCGCCCCCGAGGGCTCGGCGAGCGACTTCTGCCGACGCCCCGGACTCGATCCCGACCAGGCGGAGACGGCTCCCGGCCGCGCGAACCGCCGCGAGGAGGAGCCCCCGCCCGCAACCGAGGTCGAGAAGGGTCCCCCTCTCGGGAAGAAACCCGCCGAACGCCGCCGCACGGTAGACCGGATCGGCACGGAGCTTCGCGCGGGCGAAGCCGCGATCGAAGCGGCCGAGACCGCGGTATCGGGCAGCCGCCGCCTCGATCGGATCGCCGTCAGGCGACGGCATGGTCCGGCAGCGGGACCGCGCGGAGGCCCACGGCCTCCAGGGCGTCGAGCAGGCGGGGTAGAACCTCGAGCACGACAGGGCGTCCCGACGACGCTGTCGCGCTCGAAGCGTCGTGGAGCAAGAGGATGTCCCCGGCTCGGAGCGCTCGAGTCAGACGCGCGAGAACTTTCCGCGGGTCGCGCTCGAAGGCGTCGAATCCGCGGCGCGTCCAGGAAGCGAGCGCGAGCCGCTCGGCCGCGAGGGCGGGCTGGAGGAGGGGACCGCGGAACCCGGCGGGCGCGCGGAACCACACCGGCACGCGGCCGGTCGCCTCCGCAACCGCCTCCTGGCAACGCGCCAGCTCGTCCCGGAGCGCGCGCGGCGGGTGGAAGAAGAAAGCCGGACTGTGCCGGAAGGAGTGATTCTCGAATCGGTGTCCGGACGACGCGGCCTCGGCGACGAGGCTCCGCGAGACGGGGACTTTCTTCCCGACGACGAAGAAGGTCGCCCGCACCCCGCGCGACTCGAGGATCTTCAGCACCTCCGGGGTGCTGTTTCGGTCGGGACCGTCATCGAACGTCAGGGCCACCTCGCGCCGCGCAACACTCTCCGCGGGGAGCCGGGAAAGGTTCGGCCCGAGCCAGCCGCACCGTGGCAGGAGCCCCGCGGCGACCAGGACAGAGTGGTTCGCGACGAGCGCCCCCATGAGCCACGGCCATCGGTCAGGCCAGTGGAGCGCGCCCGCGGCGGCGAGCGTGTGGACGACCGCCGTTCCGCGCAGCAGGGCCGGCCAGCGGCTCACGCCTTCCAACGCCGGAGCGCCTCGCGGTCGATCTTCCCCCGCTCGGTGCGGGGAATCGCGGGAAGAACCAGGACACTTCTCGGTACCTTGTACGGGGCGAGGTGTTCGCGGCACCAGGACACCACCCGTTCGTAGGAAACCAGGGCGCCGTCCCCGGAGACGACGGCGCGGAGCGACTCGGAATCGCCCGCGGCTTCGGGCACGCCGACGACGACCGCCTCCCGTACACCCTGGAGCGACCCGATCACCCGCTCGACCTCCGCGGGATCGATCTTCTTCCCGCGGACGTTGATCACCGCGTCCGCCCGGCCCAGAAGGCGCAGCTCTCCGCTCGGTTCGAAACGGCCGAGGTCCCCAGTCCGGAAAACCCCCCCCTCGAGCCGGTCATCGGCGAGCGGGACCCTGCGGATCCCGAGCGCGCGCCCGGACACGCACACGCGACCTTCGACGTCGACGTCGACGCGGACGCCGGGAATCGGAAGGCCCACCGTACCGCGCTCCGCCGCTCCCCCTTCTGCGTCGAAGGTGATCCCCCCTGTCTCGCTCGAGCCGTAAAAGGCGTGGATGGGCAGACCGAACCGCTCCCGGAAGCGCGCCGCCGTGTCCGCGCCGAGGGGAGCTCCCGCGGAGACCACGTTCCGCAGACCGGCGGGCCACGGGGGCGTCTCTTCGAGGGAAACGATCGCGGACAGGTAGGCGGGAACGGTCGGGAAGAAGGTCGCACCGCTCTCCCGCGCGGCCTCGAGCGGCCCCCACGGATCCCGCCTCGCCGGGAGAACGAGGGTCACGCCGCGCCTGAGGCACGGGATCGCGAGGCTGCAA
The DNA here is from genome assembly GCA_964628935.1 of uncultured Acidobacteriota bacterium. Classification (GTDB taxonomy): domain Bacteria; phylum Acidobacteriota; class Polarisedimenticolia; order Polarisedimenticolales; family DASRJG01; genus CAYLHQ01. Next base: position 1,922 of record CAZVOE010000029.1, on the reverse strand, counting down.
AGGCCGTACGAGTGGGACCACGGAATCGGCGCGAGCATCCGGTCGCGCGTCGAGAGCCCCATGCAGCCGAAGAGAGCCTCATCATCCTCCGCGAGCGCTTCGGAGGTGAAGGCCACTCCGGAAGGAACTCCGCTCGATCCGGAGGTCACCTTGATCCACGCCGTTCCCGTGGGGAGGTCGACGTGGGGCCCGGCGATCGCGACGACATCGAAGACGTCGTGCGATTCGGGCCAAGGCTCCCTCGAGTGGACTGCGGCGGCCGCGCCCATCGCCCCCGCGACACGAACGACCTCGGCTTCCGGAGCGCCCGCGTCGAGGAGCAGGGCGACCGCGCCCAACCGCCGAATCGCGAGAGCCGCCGCGAGGAACCCCGGACCGTTCGGTACGTGGAGCACCACCGGTCGCTCCGCGACCTGCCCCAGGGAGGCGAGTCGTCTTGCGAGCGCGCGCGACAGGCGTTCGACCTCGCGCGCCGAAGCGGACCTCCGGGGAGAGAGCGCGAGCGGGATCTCGGGCCGCGTCGCGGCGATTCGGTCGAAGTCGCGCAGAATCGGGTCGGCCGCCATCGCCTCGCATCGTCCGCGGAAGGGCCGGGTGGTATAGTCCCGCCCCGGCATCGTCGCGGGCACCGCAAAGGTATCCGGCCCCTCTTGGGGCGGTCAAGACGGGATCCGCTCGACCGGGCCGCAAGCCATGAGATCCTCCGAGCACATCGCGATCGTCGGCATGGGCGCGGTCTCTCCGTTCGGCTGGGGCGTTCCCGCGCTCGCCGAGGGGCTTTACCGCGGACGGACCGCGATCGGCCCGCTCCAACGATTCGACGGTTCACGCCATCGCACCCGTATCGCAGCGCAGGTTCCCCCCCCTTCGGCGGCGTGCCGATTTCCACGCCGCGCATCGCTCGCCGACCGGTACGCGCTCGCCGCGGCCCGAGAAGCGCTCGCGTGGGCGGGACTCGGCTCCCACGCGATGGGGCCGACGTGCGGCGTCTTCTTCGGGAGCAGCACCGGAGGTCTTTTCGAGAGCGAGAAATGGTTCGAGGATCTTCCCGGCGGACGCGCCCGTGACTCCCTCCTCTGTGCGCAGCAGCTTTCGGCCCCCGGAGACGCCGTCGCGCGGGCACACGGCGTCTCGGGCCCGGTCGAGACCATCTCGGCCGCGTGCGCGTCGGGCGCCATGGCGATCGGAAGGGCGCTCGAAGCCCTCCGGTCGGGAGAGGTGAGGCGGGCGCTCGCGGGGGGGTCCGACTCGCTGTGCCAACTCACCTATGCCGGGTTCAACTCGCTCCGCTCGGTCGACGAGGCCCCGACCCGCCCTTTCCGGAAGGATCGGACCGGGCTCTCGCTCGGAGAGGGAGCTGCGGTAATGGTGCTCGAGCCGGCCGACCGGGCGCGGGAGCGGGGTGCGGTCGTGCTCGCGATCCTCGCGGGTTCGGGGGAAAGCTGCGATGCCCACCACATGACCGCTCCCGATCCGACCGGGCAGGGAGCGGAAAGGGCGATCCGCGCAGCGCTCGCCTCGGCGGGAATCGGCCCGGAAGCGATCGCCTTCGTCAACGCGCACGGGACGGGGACTCCCCTCAACGACGCTTCGGAGGCCGTTGCGCTTCACGCCGTCTTCGGCGACTGCGCCGGGAAAATCCCCGTAACCTCGACGAAATCGCTCGTGGGGCACTGGCTCGGAAGCGCCGGCGCGATCGAGGCGGTCGTGACCGCGCTCGATCTCGGAAATCGCACCGTCCACCCGATGCCCGCCGGGGGGGACGGGGACCCGGCGCTCGACCTCGACCTGGTGCTCGGCTCGCCGCGCGCCGTCCCCTCCGCGACCCATGCCCTCTCGACCAGTCTCGCGTTCGGCGGAGCGAACGCCGCGCTCGTCCTCGCGCGCGCGGAGACCGCGTCATGACCCACGAGGCCGGGATC
>CAZVOE010000028.1:19071-30530 GCA_964628935.1 uncultured Acidobacteriota bacterium | reverse complement strand
CCGTTACGGCCGCCCGGGCGGACGTCGTGGTCCGTCACGACGGATCCTCGATCGAAGGTCGCGTCATTGCCGTCGACGCGGAGGCGGTCGTCGTCGAGTGGGAAGGCTCGCGAAGCCGCCTCGCGCGATCGGAGGTCGCCGAGATCCGTTTCGGTCCGGTCGCTCCGATCCTCCGAGTCGAGTTCCGCAACATCGAAAGCGATGATTCCATCGACGTCTTCCTGGAGGACGAAGCGATCCTTCGCGAAGGCCGGCGGGGGGGAGAATGGATCGACCTCACCCCGAAGCTCAAGGACGGGAACCACGCGATGAAGTTTCAGATCCGTAACGACCGGGGGACGTGGGCGTACCGGGTCGCCCTCCGCCTGAACGGAGAGACGACGATCCTCGCCTGCGGCACGCCGCACCGCGTCGACGATCCCTGCCGCGAGTTCGGGCACCGAGGGAACGAGACGGGCCGGATCGACCTCCCGCCGATCTGGATCCATGTCGACCGCGCGGCCGGTCGGGCCGAGGTGTTGCGATAGGCCGCCCCCGCGCCGCCTCGCCGTGGACGGAGGCCGTCTGGTGGATCGCCGCCGCCGCCCTCCTCTCGCCGATGGTCGTCTTCGCGGGGCGCGACGTGCCCGTGCCCGCCCTGTTCGGGGTCGCGGCCGGGATCGCGATCGCGCTGATGCTCACGGGACGGAGGCTCTACGACGTCCTCATCGAGGAGGGTCTCCGGAGCCGTCACGGGGCGCTCCGCTGGGTCTGGGCGATCGGGGTGCTGCTCGTCGGAATCTCGGTGATCCTACTCGCCGCCGTATTCGTGATCGCAGTGGCCATAAGGGGGCGCGCGCCGAGCGTGCCCTTCTGAGCGGAGGAACGGGGAAACGCATGGGCTACTACCGTACGCCCCCCTTTCGGCCCTACGGGGCAGGAGGGTTCGGAGGGGTCCCGCAGGTCACGCCAGCGAACCGCGGGCTCATGATCGCGTGCGGCGCGGTCTGGGGAGTGCAACTGATCCTCCGGCTCGCCCTGGGGTTCGACCTGTCCTGGGCGTTCGGACTGGTGCCGGAACGGGTCCTCCACGGGTTCGTCTGGCAGCCGTTCACGTACATGTTCCTCCACTCGAGCTACGACCTCTTCCACCTCCTCTTCAATCTCCTGATGATGTGGATGATCGGCGGGGAGCTCGAGCGGCATTGGGGATCCCGCCGGTACGCGGGCTACTTCCTCCTGTGCGGGATCGGCGCGGGGGTCTTCGTCCTCGTCCAGGGACTCCTTCGCGGCGGCCCGCCGGCACCGACCGTCGGCGCGTCCGGCGCGGTGTACGGGCTCATTCTCGCTTACGGGATGATCTTCGCGGAGCGGGTCATTCTCTTCATGATGATTTTCCCGATGCGGGCCCGGACGCTCGCCGTCGTCCTCTTCGCGATCGCGTTCCTGTCGAACCTGAGCCGTCCCGACGGGGGGATCTCGCACATCGCCCACCTCGGCGGCATGGTGGTCGGATGGATCGCGCTCAAGCGCGCATGGAGGGTCGGCGACCTTTTCCGCGAACTGCGCTTCCGGATCCGACGCCGCCGCTTGAAGGTGACGCCGCGCCGCGACGACGACCGCTGGATCCACTGAGCGGTCAGCGCCGGCGGAGCATCTCGTCGACCTGCAGGCGCGCCGCCTCCGGAGTCGTCTGCGCGTCGAGCACGACCATCCGGATGGCTCCCCAGACGCCCGCGGTGCGCGATCTGTAGAAGAACCGGTCTCCGGTGTGGTACCAGAGCGTCAACGAGGAACCGAACGTCCGCGCGCCGCTGTCCCGCGTGTCGCTGCCGAGCGTCGCGATCTCGGTCCCCTCCGCGTACCCGATCGGCACCGGTTCGTCGCGGATCCCCCACACGTACATCCGCCCCGGATCGTTCGTCGACGGGCCCGGAGAGGTGTACGTGAAGTACGCGTCGATCCCCTCGGGCATCGAGGCGCCTGGCGCCTCGGCCGCCGCGGCGGGGACCAGCGGAACGTCGGTCGTCATCGATTCGGGACCGAAGGCCCTCCCGAACGCGTCTTTCGCGTAGACCGCTCGCCAGAACGTGGGCCCCTGCCCCGTACTCTCGCTCCACGCGACGTGGATCCAATCCTCTCCGACCCAGAGACTGGGGGAGCTCGACCCCGCCCGCGGGCCGTCGAGCGCCGTGGACGCGGTCCATGCTCCCTTCACCCAACGGGCGATCCGGAGGTGGGTCGAACCGGCCTCTTCGCGCACCCAGACGAGGACGAGGGAACCGTCGACGCGGTCGATCCCCAGGGCGGGGGAACGCTCGATCGCGGCGTCTTCCGTCCCCGGCACCGTGATCGTCTGTTTCGCGCCGGTGGCGCCTTGAATCTGATGCCGGACCGTCGTGCCGGCGGCGCCGCCCGGCGCGGTCCACGACGACACCAAGATCCGATGCACCGTCCCGTCCGCGGCGATCAGCTGGAGGTCGCCCGCTCGAGCCGGTCCGGAAACGACCGTCGCGACGAGCGCGGCGGCTCCCAGATAGGCGCTTCGCTTCGAGAGGGCGCTCATCGTTTCAGCGTGATCATGCCGGTCACGTCGACCGTGCACAGGAAATCCCGGAGGAACGGAATCTCCGGGTGGTTTCGCTGCAAGGCGTCGAAGTGGTCGTTCCGGCTCTCGAGATCGCCGGTGCGAGATCCGATCTCGCCGAGCATGTAGTGGCAATTCTCTTCGACATCGGCGTACCGGTGTCGGAGCGCGAGCTCGAGGGCGGCGCGTCCGTGGACCTCCGCTTGCGAGAGATCGCCGGTGAGCAGCAGGGCGTAGCACAGGTCCTGATGGCATTCGGCGACGCAACGGCGGTCGCCGATCGCTTCGGCGAGCGCGAGCGCGGCCCGGATGCTCCCGACACCTTCCTCGGTGCGGCCCTGGAGGACGAGGCAATACCCGATGTTGTCGAGCAAGAGCGCTCGCGACCAGCGGGTGTCACCCGCCTGGGATTCCCGAATCGAGAGCGCGATCTCGTACTCCCGTAGCGCGTCGACGGGGTACGAGCGGGCGAGCAGGAGATTCCCGAGCAGGTTGTGGATCGGGGCCAGGGCATCGGGATCGCCGAGGATTTCCGCACGCTCGAGCGCGCGGGCGGCATACCGGGACGCCCGATCGTAGCGTCCCTGCCGTCTCAAACTCGACGCGAGGTGATAGGCGGCGGTGAAGGCGACGCGCGGATCGGAGGTGCGCAGGTGGATCTCTCGCAGTCCCTCCTCGGCCGCCTTGATCTCGCCGCACTCGAGGCGGGCCATCGCGAGGTTGAGCTCGGCTCGGTCGGTGTCGCCGCGAAGTCCGTGGGCCCGCGCCCGCTCGAGCGCCGAGGCGTAACGGGCCCGAGCCTCCGCGAAGTCGCCGCGTCGCATGCATTCCCCCCCCTCGCGACTCAACCGTGCGACTTCGAGCCGCGCGCGGGCGACGGGGTCGTCGGGAGGGAGATCCCGGGGACGCGACAAGGGACTCACTCCGTTCCGGAACGGGACGAACGAAACCGAAGGAACTCGAGGACTTCGTTCCGGGCGGCGTCGTCGAGGCGTCGGAACAACCGGATCAGCTCTTCGTCCTGCTCCTGCGCGGTCGGCCGACGATCCGGGTCGCGGAAAAAGTCCCCGATCTCCATCCCGAAGACCCCGAGGATCTTGAAAAGGGTCTCGAGGGAGACCTTGTACTCGCCGTTCTCCATGCGGCAGAGGTCGGACTGCTGCACACCGATCCGCTGGGCCAACTCCGACTGCGTGAGGAGGCGTTCCTTCCGCAGGGTACGAATCTTTTCCCCCACGAAGAGCGTCTGCCTCCGACGTCCTTGTCGAGGGCCCATGTCGCCGCTCCTTGCCAGAACGGAATAGGCCGAAAACCCTTTGACGGCGCGGGTTTCTTACCGATTCCGCTCTTGACACCCCTTCGTGCGCCACATAAACTCACCCGCATCGGGGGATACCGAAAACAGGCCGCGCGGTCGGGCACGACCCGTGACCGGCGCGTGGCCCCGGGTCGAGGAGGAGGCGTGTGGAGACCGTCCCGCTGAACCCCGATGGGAGGCGCGGCCCCCTCGAAGGCACCCCCATCGCTCCGCAAGCCGCAGCGATTGCGAGACTTGCGGGCTCCAAAGCTACGGCCAGTCCCAGGGTCTGTCAAGACGGTTTTTCGAGACTTTCCGGCGCGTCCGCACGCGCATTCGCACCCGGGGAGCGCTGATGGCGTCGGAATCCGCCTCCAGTGACCGCGGCTCCGTTCTCTCACGGTACTTCGCGGAAATTCGCGAGTACCCGCTCCTGACGAAGGAAGAGGAGATGCGCCTCGCGCGGCGCGTGAAGTCCGGCCGGCAGGAGGCTCTCCACGAGCTGATCGAGTCGAACCTGAGCTTCGTCGTCAAGGTCGCGAGCGAGTACCGCAACCTCGGGCTTCCCTTCGAAGACCTGCTCAACGAGGGGAACATCGGCTTGATCGAGGCCGCGCGCCGGTACGACGCGTCGAAGGGCACGAAATTCATCACCTATGCGATCTGGTGGATCCGGAAGTCGATCCTGAAGGCGCTGTCCGAGCACTCGAGCCTGGTCCGGGTCCCGAACTACCAGATGAAGAAGGTGCGAGAGATCCGCGAGGCGGAGACGTCGCTGCGCCGAGATCTCGGTCGCGCCCCCGAGCGGACCGAGATCTCGGAACGACTTTCGAAAAGCGTCAACAAGATCGACCAAACCCTCCAGTTGAGCGTCCGCGAGGTGAGCCTCGACGACAAGGTCGGCCGCGAGAAAGACAAGCCGATCTCGGACTACCTCGTCGACACCGCTTGCACGAGCCCCGAGCAGGACCTCATCCACCGCGAGTCGAACTCGCTCGTCGGAGAGGCCCTGTCCCATCTCACGGCCCAGGAGCGAACGGTCATCGGTTACCGGTTCGGCCTCAGCGGCGGCCAGCCGCTGACCCTCAAGGAGATCGGCGAGAAGATGGGGATCAGCCGCGAGCGGGTTCGCCAGATCGAGTGCCAAGCGAAGGCCCGACTCCGGAAGGTGTTCGCGCGCCGCCGTACCGTGAAATCTCCTTCGAAACGACCGTTCCCCCTCCAGCGCGTGGAGGCGGACGATCCCGATCGGCGAGAGCGCTGACGCCCGGTGGATTGACCGGTCGGCGATCCCGTAGACTCCCTCCTGGTCCGCCGCGACGCCGACGTCCGTTCGCGGCGGCGGGAGTCCCCCTTGATCCGAACTCCCCCACCGGAGATGCCGGCCCGATCCGGCACACCCGAGCGGCGGGTCGCCTGGCGGCGGGTGGTCCGCGCCAGCTCGCCCGAGGAGGTCCTCGCCGCCGTCGCCTCCGCATGCGGATGCGATCTCCGGCTCTTGGAAGGTGACGAGGCGGACGCCGCAACTGCGCAGGCGACGGTGACCCTCGACCGATTTCGGGTGGGGGCGTTCGGCGCCGCGGCCGACGAGGAGCGGCTTCGGCAGATGGCCCGCGCGGGCGCAGAGGCACTCGCCGTCTGGGAGGCCGCCCGGGACGAGGTTCGCCGGGCCAACCTCCGGGCGGCCGAGCACGGCAGGGACGTCGAGGCATTCCTCGCGCTCGGCCAGGAACTCGCGGCGGCGCGGGACGCGTCGGAGCTTCTCGCCGCGGTCTCCCGCACCCTTCATGAGCGCGTCGGCCTCGACGCTTGCGGGTTCGTCGAGCGTCCCCTCGGACGCGAGCCCTCGAGGTGGGTCGTCTTCCGGCCGGGCATGCGAGGGGCCATTCACGACATCGTCGCGCGCGCCCGAGTGGTTCCCGAGGAGAGGGCCGTCGAAGCCCCCCGAATCTCCGTCGTCCCCGCTCCCGGGTTCGATCCGGAGTTGCCGCCGCGCGCCGGCGACTCCGCGCCGGACACTCTCATCGTCCCGGTCGGGGCCCGGGGCTCGGCGCGCGTGGTCTTCGCCGCGGTCCTCACGGCGGAGCCCGACCGCAGGGCAAGGCGCATCGTCCAGGGGGTCGCCGGTCTCCTCACGCTCCATCTGGATCGGATGGAGGCCTCCGCCCGGGACGACGACGTTCGGTTCCGAGCGATCGTCGACGGGATGCCGCAGGCGGTCTGGCTCCTCGATTCCGACGCTCGCGTGGTCCGGTGCAACCGGGCCGCCGAAGCGCTCTCTTCGACGCTCGCGCTCCCGCCGCTCGAGCCGGTTCGCGCGCTCGGTGCGTTCGATGTCTCGGCGTCCGTGACCGCCGTGCTTCGCGGGGGGCCGGCGGTGACCGACCCGGAGGTTCGGCTGTCTCACGGTCGTGTCCTTTCCGTCACGGTGAGCCCCGTGCGCGATGCGCTGGAACACCCGGTCGGCGCCGTGCTCGTCGCCGACGACGTGACCGAAGTACGGCGCCTCCAGTCCAGGGTCGCCCAGTCGGAGCGTCTTTCGAGCCTCGGGAGGATGCTCTCGGGGGTCGCGCACGAACTGAACAATCCGCTCGCGACCGTCATCGGGTTCGCGGAGATCGCACGCGCGGCTCCGGACCATCCCAGCCTCGAGAAACGGCTCCGCCTGATTCACGAGGAAGCCGATCGATGCCGTCGCATCGTGGGAAACCTGCTGAGGTTCGCCCGCCGACAAGAGCCGGAGCGAAAGGCGGTCGTCCTGAACGAGATCGTCGAGGCGACCCTCGCCCTTCTCGCCTATCCGCTCCGCGTGGACGGCATCCGCGTCGAGACCGACCTCGATCGATCGCTTCCGGTGGTCCAGGCCGATCCGCACGAGATCCAACAGGTCCTCGTGAATCTCGTCACGAACGCCCACCAGGCGATCCGGTCGAAGGGAAGCCCGGGCGTCGTCTCGATCCGAACCGCGCGAAAAGGGGAGGCGTCCGTCGTCATCGAGGTCCGGGACGACGGGCCCGGCATCCCCGATGACCTAAGAGACCGGATTTTCGACCCCTTCTTCACGACGAAACCGCCGGGGGAAGGCACGGGACTCGGGCTGTCCCTTGTGTACGGCACCGTCCGCTCGCACGGCGGTTCGGTCGAGGTCGAGAGCGCGCCGGGCCGTGGAGCGAAGTTCGTCGTCACCCTGCCGATCGGGCTCCCGGCCGCTTCGGTTGCGGATGCGGCGCCCAGGCCTGGTCCGGACGTGAGCCTCCGCGGGCGTCGCGTTCTCGTCGTGGACGACGAACCCGGCGTGTCCCTCCTGGTCCGGGAGGCGTTCGAACGCGAGGGGGCGGCGGCATTCGTCGCGAACGACGCCGTGGCCGCCCGGTCCCTTCTCCGCGTGGAGTCGTTCGACCTGATCGTGTGCGACCTGCACATGGCCGGGCTCGGCGCCGAACGGCTCCACCGCCTACTGCTCGGTGTGCGGCCGCATCTTGCGGGGAGCATCGTGTTGACCACGGGGGATTCCGTGAGCCCGGAGCCGGAGCGGGTCGCGCGGACGATCGGGGCGATCCTCGTTCACAAGCCGTTCGACCTCGGGGATCTTCTGGCCGCGGCGCGTGCGACCGTGGCTCGAAGCCGGGCGTCGTGACGTGCGACCGCTCGTCGTCGGAACCGCGGGACACATCGACCACGGCAAAAGTGCCCTCGTGGAGGCGTTGACCGGGACGCACCCGGACCGTCTCGCGGAGGAAAAGCGCCGTGGGATCACGATCGACCTGGGATTCGCCGACCTCGATCTCGGCGGGGGGAAAATCCTCTCCTTCGTCGACGTTCCGGGTCACGAGCGGTTCATCCGGCACATGGTCGCCGGGGCGGCGGGGATCGACGCGGCGCTTCTGGCGATCGCCGCGGACGAGGGTCCAAAGCCGCAAACCCGCGAGCACCTCGCGATCTGTTCGTTGCTCGGGGTTTCGCACGGAATCGTCGCGATGACGAAATCGGACCTCGCGGACGCGGAAGTCCTGGAGGTCCTCCGACTCGAGATCCGCGACCTTCTCGAAGGGACATTTCTCGCGTCGGCTCCGGTCCTCCCCGTGTCGGCGCGGACCGGGGAGGGGTTGCCCGCCCTGCGCGAGGCCCTTACGAAGCTCTTCGAGCGGGTCCCGGAGCGACCCCGTTCGGGGGCGGTGAGGCTTCCGATCGATCGGTCCTTCGTCCTCCACGGTTTCGGGACGGTGGTCACCGGCACGCTCTACGCCGGGACACTCCGGGAGGGCCAAGAGGTGGAAGTCCTTCCCGGGGGGGCGCGCGCGCGGGTGCGGGGGCTCGAGGTGCATCATCGGAAGACGACGGTCGCCGAAGCGGGGAGCCGTGTCGCCGTCAACCTGCAAGGGATCGACGTCGCGTTTGCCCCACGGGGATCGACCCTCGCGGAACCGGGAAGCCTCCGTCCGACAAAGAAGATCTGGGCACACCTGCGCTTCCTTCCGGGGGTTCCCGAAGCGCTCCGGATCAGGGGGGGGACCGTCCGCTTCCACCAAGGCACGTGCGAGCGATGGGCGAAGGTGCGGGTATTCCGCGCCGCCGCGTCCGGCGACTCCGAGGCGGAGCTCCTCCTCGACGACGATACGGTTCTGCTCCCTGGAGATCGTTTCGTCCTCCGCCGGCCGAGGCCGCTCGACACTCTCGGAGGAGGAACGGTCGTCGACGCCCACCCTCCGGTCGGAGTGGCGACGGCCCGCTTACGCCGCGAGGGGTTCGCGACGCTCGCCTCGAGCGACCCGGTCCGCGTCCGAGTGGAGCGTGCGGGGATCGAGGGGGTGTCCGGAACGGAAATCGGCGTCGCCCTCGGGCTCTCTCCCGCGGAGGTCGAAGAGTCCCTCGACCGCCTGGCTCGGGAGCGGACGATCATCCGGGCGGCCGGCAGGGCGTTCCCCGCGCGAGCGTGGCAGGAAGTCGAGGAGGCGTCCTTGCTCGCGCTCGAGCGGTTTCACGGCGCCGAGCCTCTCCTCGCCGGCATGCGGCGCGAGGATCTCCGGACTCGGGTCGCCCGTGGATGGTCCCCGGAGATCTTCCGTGAAGCGCTCGACCGGCTCGCGGCCCGCGGCGCCGTGCGCCTGGAAGGAGAACGGGTAGCGCTCTCCGGTCACCGGGTGGTACTGTCTGCCGACGATCTGTCGATCGCCGAGCGGCTCGAGGGGGTCTTCCGGACGGCGGGGCTCGAGCCGCCCGATACGGAGGTGGCGCTCCGCGAGTTCGAGGGGGCACGGGCGCGCCGCGTCTTGGAGGTGCTGGTGGACCGTGGACGGCTCGTCCGAATCGTGGATGGACGCCTGTTCCACGCGGAGGCCCTCGACGACCTGCGCCGGAAACTCGCCGTGTACGCACGGCGATCGAAGACGATCGACGTGGCCGCTTTCAAGGAGCTGGCGGGCGTCACTCGAAAAAACGCCATCCCGCTCCTCGAGCAGATGGACGCGGAGCGACGGACCCGGCGCACGGGGAACGTGCGGGAGATCCTGATCGACGGAGCGGCGTGATCCGCCGCAGGAGCCCGACCTATGGGATCGCTCTCTTGGCCCGAAATCCTCATCATCGCTCTCGTCGTCGTCCTCCTCTTCGGAGCGCGCCGGATCCCCGAGATCGGCCGGGGAATCGGCGAGGGAATTCGCAGCTTTCGCGCTGCGATCAAGGGCGATGACGCGAACAGCGGCACGAAGGAGTCCGGAGGGGGCTCCGGCGGCGCGAAGTCCTAGAGTTCCCCGTCGGGTTCGGCGCCGCCGCTCGTGAACGCCGAATCGCGTCGACGGGGGGCCGGAGCCGTTCCCGTCGGGCGGCAGCGCGCCGCGGTCGCCGCCCTACGGCGATCGCTCCAACGCGAGGACGGCTCGCTCGGGCACCCCTACTTTCGCGACCTCATCCGGTGCTCCCACCGCCCGGCGAGGCCGATCGCCGAAGAGGAACTCCTTCGCGCCTGTGGCCGCGCGTCGGTCGTCTACCTCGGCGACTTCCATGCCGACCCGGCTTGCCAGGAGTTCGCCTCGAGACTCCTCCGCGCGCTCGCCACGCACCGCCCCGGTCTCGGATTGGGCGTGGAGTTCGTGCACGCGCGTCAACAAGGTGCGCTCGACCTGCGACAGGCGGGCCGGCTCGACGACGAGTCGTTCCTGCGCCGGATCCGCTACGCGGAAGAGTGGGGATTCCCTTGGGCGGGCTACCGCGCCCTGCTCGACCAATCGCGTGCGCTCGACGTGCCCGTGTTCGCACTCGATCGCTCTCCGCGGGGAGGGGCGGCGCAACTCGGGGCGCGGGACGATCATGCCGCGCGACGGATCGTGCGGATCTTGACGGAGGGGCGCGCCTCCCGTCTTCTCGTGTTCTTCGGCGAGTCCCACGTGACCCCTCGCCGCCTTCCGCGCCGAGTCGAGGCCTTCGGCGGAGCGGCGGGGATCTCCTGCCCGTTCGTCACGGTGCTCCAGGACCCGGAGGGGGCGTACTGGGAGTCCCTTGAGGCAAGCGCGGCCCCGCCCCGCTTCGCCGATCTCGGAGAGGGTTGCTTCGCCGTCTTCCATACCTCGCCGCTCGAGCGCTACGAGCGGTACCGTCAGGTGCTGGACCGTTGGAGGGGCGAGGGGTTGGGGGAGTTCGATTCCGACTTGACCCCGGCGGTGCACCACCTGATCGACCTACTGGCGCGCTGGCTCCGCGTTCGGCCGAACCGAAGGCGAGTCCGCCACGACGGGGGATGGGCAGAGACCCTCCGCGACTGCTATCCGGAGGTGTACAGCGGCCCGGACGCCGGGGACCTGCTCCGGACGATTCTTCAGGAACACGGGCGCTCGCCCGAGGAGATCGAAGAAGCGGCCGCGAGGTTCCGGGAGCGGGGTGCGCTCTACGAGCCGCGCTCGAACACGTTTTTCCTCGAGCGGTTTCGTCCGGGACCGGCCGCCGGGGAGGCGGCACGCTTTCTCCGCGCCGCGCTCGGAGGTCGGCTCTTCCGGCGGGCCGAGGAGGAAGGCAAGGGCGATCCAGCCGAACGGGCCTACGGCCAAGCCTACAACGAGGCGCTCGCCTTCCTGGGAGCGAGGTGGATCGATCCCGTCTCCGTATCCGAGACGGAGATCGGAACGGCCGAGGCTTCCGACTTTCCGAGCGTCGAGTTCCGAATCGCGTGGATGGAAGCGCACCGGGCATTCGAGGCTTCCGGGAGCTCCCGTCCCCCGCGCGCCCTCCTCGATCCGCTGCGGAAGTCCCGCACGACCCGGCGGGCGCTCGCCCGCGATCTCGGACACCGTCTCGGTTCCGAGCTGTACGCCCGCGCCCGCGCCGGAAGCCGCGACGCCCGGGTCCTGCGCGCGCTCTTCACGCAGGCCCTCGACCCGCCGCACGCAAGGCGGCGGCTCGTCGATCTCCTCCGCGCCTCCTGAAAAAAAGAGCGCCGGCCTCCGAAGGCCGGCGCTCGAACGGTGGGGGGTGCGAGGGAACTCAGTCGCCCCACAGGGCGGTGTCACTCCAGAGGGCGGTGTCACTCCAGAGGGCGGTGTCACTCCAGAGGGCGGTGTCGCTCCAGAGGGCGGTGTCGCTCCAGAGAGCGGTGTCGCTCCAGAG